>CAMHGK010000040.1 GCA_946184695.1 uncultured Bacteroidales bacterium
TTCAAAATGATAAAGAACACCTTGATTCAAGTGAACCATTATTGTTTGACTTTAATTTTTAATCGTCCATTTTTTAGTGGACAGTAGTGAAAAAATTTTAGAAGTTACGCACGACACGAATCAGTGTATTGAACTATGTATGCATTAATTACAGGACTGATTGCTTTCGCTTTGTGGTACATCATCTGGGGAAGAAAAGGGGAATAGTATGTTACTCGCAATTTTTATATTCATTATCTGTGCCATCATCATTATGAAAGTCGTAGATAGATTCTAATTTTTTCGTCTGGATGTGACTTGGCGGCAAATGGTGCGATTAATCCAAGAGAAGCTAAACATACAATCCAAAATTTCTCAAATATATTTCTGGAAAAATATACCCCCGATTTCCTGCAAATTGCAGATATAAGCTGAGCATAGCTTAATAGCTTACACTTTTGCGGCAAAAATAGAAAATAAGCCGCAAAATATGCGGCTAAAATTTACAAATAAGACGCAAAAGCATTATCTTAAAAAAATAAAAAATGAATTCATAAGTTGTATATAATAAACATTAACAGTTGCGCACGACACGAAGCAAGTGCAGAAGATTATGCGCTCTAAGAAAACAAACCCACGAAAGATACTTTTCCTGCTGTCTGCCATCGGCATGACGCTTTGCCTTGTCTGGACTTTATTCAGATATTATGTCCCCTATGAGTTTGTCCAAACGCATCTTGAGCATGCTTTCCTTAACCCCGTTTTCAGGGAAATTTTCAGGTATTCTTATATGTGGCTGCTCTCATGCAGTATCATTCTCACTCTTGCCGCTTTCCTTATTAAGGACAACACACCTGCGACAAAGTCAGTACGGTTTGACAACTACACTCTCGCCTTAACAGCATTATCCTTATTAACCTGCATTGCGGCATTATGCACCACATTCATTTATCAGGGTTTAATTATGTGGGCTCCGTTCGGGTTGCGGGTGTTAATGCTCCTTGCAGTTGCGATCTGGTTGTTCATGTCGGCTAAGAATCCGCATTTCGGCAATCTCTCAAGGGGATTACGCTGCGCGGTAACCGTAGGCATTTGCATTATGGCACTGCCTTTGCTGCTGCAATCCGTTTCCGCAATTGCATATCTGAGTAGCGGGCATATATTGTACCTACATTCTAATGCTCTATTCACCTTTGTGAGGTACTGTGTCCCTGCCATTCTACTTTTATGGTATAGCACGGAATTTTTAATTCGCCGTAAAGGGCAATCCTGAAATAGCATATTCAAAAGCTCAATCGCTTGCCAACCTGATATTATGTAAATAGACTGCACAACATTATTCTAACTTTGCAGCGTCAAGACACTAATCATGCCCCCACCCCAAAACCACTAAACTCTTAACTTACATGAAAAGACTGACCACTCTTACGGTCATGACAGTGCTGCTCATTAACATTATTTCTTGCAGCCATCGGCCACCAACGCACTCAACCGCGCCTGAAGCAGCCAACGAAACCATAGATACCATCGCCGAGCCGGCAGAGGCGGTCGATACCGCCGAGGTCTATCCCCGACTCATCCCGACAGTGATTTATGCCTACACCTGCAAAGACGGGCATAAACGTGAGTTCATAGATCAGTTTGTCAAGTACGATGCAGACCACAGTTCACCGCACGAGCTTCATGCCGTAGATGGTGACGGACCGGATGACAGACACTTTGTGCAACTGCTATATCCACGCTACGAAGGGGACCCCGACTATTATTCATTTATAGGCGGTTGTCCGCGACCCTTCTACTCTCTGCCTTCAAAAGACGGCAAGACGCTATATGTGGTCACCGGCGTACAAGCCAATAGCAACGGCTGGACTACTGAATATCAGCTCTTCAAAATCGACTGCGAGACGTTAAAAGCCGAATTCCTGTGCGAGTGCGCCGGCATAGCTGCCACCAAGACGGGATTTACCGTCTGCCAAGCACGACTGACAAACGGCGAGACTGCCAAGTGCAATGCTGATATGTACTATGCCATGCACGACGAGCAGTTAGATTGGAGCGGAAAGGTAACTGCCGTAAGCAAAAAAGAGTACGACTATCAGACGATGGACGACAAATATCTAACCGCCGAAGATACCTATATCAAAGGGTTCAATCCACCAAGCATAGAATACTAACTATCACTATAATAGCCTGAAGCCGTCTTTTTGTCCGCATGACGGGAATTGACAGACTTTACAACTGATAAAACCTATAATTATTCAACCGTTATGGAAACAATCACTCCCCAACTCCTCTCGTGGACTGACAACTCACAAACTGAAACGTCCCTTTCCGGTGTTTTATTTTTCATTGTTAGCGACAAACTCTTTCGTCTGGAACTTCGTCTCCGATATAATCCCTCAAAGCGCGTGTACTCAGCTTGGTGCAAGGTCTTTTGTACAGATGACGAAGACGGCATCATAGTCCTTGAAGTCCCTGATATGGCACGCAAATATATAAAAGAACTTAGTCTAATGGGTATCAGAAAGGCATACGAAGAGGCTGTGTCACACGAAGGAGTTTATTTCTACAATGAAATGCAAAAGATTTTGCAGGGGCGCGAATATATCGAAGACTGGGACTCACTGCATGTTGAAACATATACGAATAATAGTCCTGACAACTCGTACCCTTGGACAAAAGTGGCAGAATGTGGAGCAGCCACCAAACGCAGATATCTCCTTTCTCAGACATGTCCCGACTGCGGCGCAAAATTAGTAAAGTCTTACTATTGCACCGACGGCCTCTCGTGGAAGAATCTCGCAGGAAGATCAGGTATGCTCACGTTTTGTCCAAACTGCCAACGCCAACTTGACTTCCATATCGAGATAATGAACTAACTAAAAAAACATAAGTATGGAACACAGGCACAAGCTACATAAAAAGGGCTATCGCCACTTGATGCAACGAAATACTCGCCATGTTACGACAGATGAAAGAGTACGCCATGGTTTTTGAGGCCAAGCAGAAATCATGACGATGCCAAGCAGAAACTCACTTTTCCACTCTCTCTCATTTTTCCTTTTCCTCTCACTTCCCCACACCCTCTCATTTTTCCTTTTCACTGCTCGCCAAAATCCCCGCTATGCAGTTGTTTGCCACCATTCGCCACCTTTTGGATGCGTGAGGTAGGGGTACATAGTCTTGATGCTTGGCTTCTGCCTTCTCGCGCAGAGCCTTCCCGGTGAGGGTTATGACTTGCTCGCACTCCAATGCGGTTGCTGTGGGCTCCAAGAGCAGGAGTCGCCCGGCAGCGCAAGCCTCGAAATACACTCCCCCCGGTTTATAGAACCGCTCGTGTTCAGAGCCGGCAGCAGGGAAACCATCGTTCAAGACCACCACAACCGGCAGCTCCGCCTCGCGGATGGCACGCACAATCTGCTTCTCACCCGCACTGACAGCACCGCTATAACTCACTGTACCTTCTTCAGCCGCCTGCAATGCCGATGCCTGCTGAGCAGCAATTCGCTCTGCCGGAGCACTGCGCGAACATTCAATAACCTGCCGCTGCGGGTAGTCAAGCAAGAAGAGATTGCCCAAGGCGGTGAAAGTCAGACCTTCTACTTGCAGTTCACGGCGCAAGCGGAACAAATCGGGATTCTGCCTGCGAAGCATAGCCCTGCGGGGATTGTCGTGGATATAGGTAATCATAGAATCCAATTGCCCCTTACGCGATAAGGTGCGAATGAAAGGAGCAGAGAAAAGCGGCGGCTGTTTGGAATCGCTGAGCGGCGGCTTATATATATCGGCAGATGGCATCTGCCGATTTATATCTACGGCTGCGTTTGGCTCTACGGTTGCGTTTGGCTCTACGGTTGCGTTTGGCTCTACGGCTGCATTTGCTTTAACGGCTGCCATTTGTTTCCAGCCTTGCCGCATGCCGCGAGCAATCTCTTTCACGGTAACGCCGCAGTCTTCCGTAATCCATATAAGTACATGTATATGGTCAGGCATCAATTGTTTGGCAAGTAGCCGGCAATAGGGGCGACGATTCGTCAGCCCATTCAGATCCTCAGAGATAGCCTTTCCCAATGCATTATGTATCATTCGTGCCTCGCCATTTATCATCTGCAATTCTCCTAATATAGGCGCACGGTCACGGACGACAAAAGTAAGGTGATATATGCCTTCACCTTTGAAAATATCCTTATGTGGTTTCCATGTGAACATCTTGATTCTATTTTATTTATTTCTCACCATTTTTATCACAACTGCCGCCGTTTGCCCCGTGCTGCCGCCGTTTATCACTTGTCGCCATTTGCCCCTTACAGCCATCGTTTGTTCACCGCTTTTGCCGTTTGTCCTCAGTCTTTGCCGTCTATATTCCTCCGCAGATGTTATCTGCGGCTCTCCCTATTTGTTCAACTACTAACTTAGCCCAACTGAGATTGCTATTCTTTGCCATGGTGGAAATAATTATAAAAACTGCTACCTTCAGAGCGAGGGTAGCAGTTTTTCGATTTGGGTTTTGAGTTGGTAGCGGTCCCAATCGGCGCGGTTGGAGAGTATGATGACCGTCATGTCGAGCCGCGGATAGCGCCCTATATACGCTTTGAATCCGCCATTGTCGCCCGTATGATATATTACGCCTTTTTGCGGTTCGACAAACCAGCCATAGCCGTAATAGGTGTCCGGACGGTTTTGATAGTCGCTCCACGGACTGCCCGTTACCTTAGTATGTGGCGACATAGCGTCGGAGAGAGTCTTGCCTCTGATTAAGTCCTTGCCCTTGCCTTCGCCGGCAAGTGAATGTCGCAAGGCTCGCTCCCAGCGTGCCAGTTCATGGGTGGAGCTATATATACCACCATCAGGGCGAGTGGCAAAAAACGTCTCCTCACCGAAGTCGCACTCATACCACTGCCTGAGAGAATCTGTGCGTTCAGCCGTCCGTTCCTCCGACATGCCGTTGGTCTCGCCATATTCGTAGCCGTGTGCCATATCGGGAATCAAGTATTGACGGTCGCGGTCGAAGTAGCATGTAGTGCCCATTGCTGCCTTCGAGAATATATTTTCGCCGATATACTCATAAAAGTCTGTTCCGCTGACACGCTCCACTATCCTGCTCAGAAGCACGTATGTAGGGTTCATATACTCGTATGCCGTGCCGGGCTCAAACCTAAGCGTATCCAAACTATAGAGATACTCCAAAGCTAATTGCTCATCGCCGTCAATTCGCTGTTGTCTGCTCAGATACCCACGGTTGTCGGGTATGCCTGATGAATGTGAGAGCAAGTGGGCAATAGTAATCTTTTGCCAGACAGGTGCTGTCAACTCAGGCATATAGGTCACCACAGGAAGATTGATATCAAGCAGTTTGCGGTCGGCAAGTTGCAAAACGGCAACGGCGGTAAACTGTTTGGAGCAAGAGGCGATATTGAAAAAAGTGTTACCATCAATACGGTTATCAGCCGAAAGGTGCATGCTGTCGGGTTGCCAAAGGTCAACCCGACCTGCTTTGTCTGCCCCGTGCAACGGCAAACGGCTAAGCCCGTATCCATGGTCGAAGATGACGGAGTCGCCACGCATGATGAGCACTGCCGCCCCGGGTTCGTTGGCAGGGAAAGTCTCTGCAAGAAGACTATTAAGAGCCAGAGAGGCATCATCTCCTGATTGACGATTACTGAAATATGCGAAACAAAGACCTACGGTAATCAGCACAAACGCCACAACCACAGAAATCTCCTTACCGGTAGATATTGCTTTGATAATCATACTTATTTATCTTTCTTCCCGAATAGTGAAAAATGAACGTACCGCTTAGGATGAGCCTTGAGGTCAACAATGAGCGAGTCGGCACTATTGATAGTATTGTTGAGATTGATATACAAGTCCTTATCATTAAGCAGAAGTCCGAGTGTACCCTCGTTGGTATTGACGGTGTTGAGCAGATCGTTCACCTTGTCAACAGCGCTATCCACTTTGTTCTTTGTCTGCTGCAGGTCGAGTTCTGAGAGCCGTGCGCTGACTACCTTGACATCTGTCATTACGCTGTCAACATTGTTTATCACCATAGGCACGCGAGTGTGCATCAGCACCTTGAGGTCAGCAGAGGTGACGCGAAGGTCAGAAGTGACGGTCTCCACGTTTGCGAGTATGCGACTCAAGCGGTCGCCCTCAAGCTGTCCACGAACCTGAACTATGAGAGAATCAAGATGACTGACCGTGCCACCCAACTGATCTATGAGTCCGTTTTGCAGACTCTCTACCAGACCGGGCACAACGATAGTAGGCAAGGTATCGCCGGCATGATAACATTGCTCAGTATCGGTAACGGGGATGTTGAGCTGTAGTGCGCTACCTGAAAGCAGACCGTCAGAGACGAGTGCAAGCTGAGTACCCTGAGGCAGCACTATGTCGCGATTGATTGAGAATGTCACAGTGAAAGGCACTTCTTTGCGAAAATCATAGACTATTTTGTCCACCTGCCCCACTTTATAACCTAACACATAGACGGGTGACTGCTCTACCAAACCATTGAGATTCTTATATTGACCATAATAAGCATGGGTTGACGAGAAGATGTTAACTCCTTTTAGAAAGTTAAATCCGAAATACAAAAGGAAAATGGCTACAACGGCTAATATCCCTACTTTTATTTCACGAGCATTTTTCATATTTGATTATACTATTATTATTTTTTCTGACTCATTTGGCGAGCTTCTCTTACGGGTATAGACTTATCGCCAAGGAAAGCAACGATAAAGCAATCAGCAAACTTCTGCCTCAGTTTGCGCTCCACCTCTACTATCTCTTCGTAGTCTTCCGTCTCGCCATAGGTATATTTATAGAACTTACCGGCTTTGGTATATTTGCATCCCTGCAATCCCTGTAACTGCGGGGCATTTTCAGCCACGGGATTTCTGACTACAAATATCTGTACTCTGAATACCGGTTTAGGCAGAAGTACAGAATCCTTAGACAGCGCCGTTGAATCAGCCTTCTGATCCGCAGGCTTTACATTCCCTGAACCCGCCTTTGAGTCATTCGCCTGCGACTTCTGATCTTGCGAGGCCTGACGCACATTTTCCGCCTTCTTGTCGAGCTGGCTCTTATATTGCACAAAAGCCTTGTATATGGCATTGGCTATTTCGCTTTTGCCTTTTTCCGATGCAAGGTACTTCTCTTCCTCAACATTGGATATGAATCCCATCTCTATCAGCACCGACGGGCATGCCGACTTGTGCAGTACCCAAAAACCTGCTTGGCGCACTCCACGGTCGGCGCGGTGAAGATTATCGGAAAATTGGTTTTGAACAAGAGTAGCGAACTGAAGCGACTTGTCGATATACCTGTCTTGCATAAACTCGAACATTATGTACGACTCGGTTGATTGCGGATTGAACCCCTGATACTTGGTCTGGTAGTCTTCCTCAAGAAGCATAACAGAGTTTTCCCGCATCGCCACATTCAGATTCGATGCCATCTTGTCAACACCAAGCGTAAAAGTCTCTGCTCCTCGGACCGACTTATTTTCAGCAGAGTTAGTATGCACACATATAAACAGGTCGGCATTGTGCTTATTGACAAAGTCGGCACGCTCCTGCAGAGTCAGAAAGACATCGGTTGTGCGTGTCAGATATACCGTCACGTCCTCGCAATTGTCCTTGATGAGCTTGCCAAGCTTCAAAGAGACCGACAGATTGAGATCTTTCTCCTTGCTTATTTTACCTACTGCACCTGCATCGTGTGCTCCGTGTCCGGCATCTATGACCACAACAAATGCCCACGCTTCATTCGCTGCAAGCACAAGCAGCGCTAACAACAGTAGCGACTTTCTAAGTATTGATAACATCGACTTTTTCATATCTTCTTTAATAGTTGTAAGCCTTATCCTTGTAAGCATCATGCTCTATTCAACTTGCAAAAGTACAAATAAAATGCCAAACTGCCAAATGCCATACAGTTATGCCCGCTTGCTCAGGTACTTGCCTACCACAGGCAGACCGCTAAGCGGAAAATCGCGTCGGACAACAACAACGACATATACTGCCAACAGCACCGTTCCGACAATCATCGATATGCTCATCCTGCCCGTTAGAGAGCGAGTGAGATAATATACGGCAAACAAAGCCACAATCAGCAGCGTATAACCACCAATAGAACGCAGGTTATAGGGGATGGGCAAATAGCGCCTGCCAACGAAATACGACAGTAGCATAATCACGAAATAGCACACCGTACTTGATGCCGCCGAAGCCACATAGCTGAACGTCGGAACAAACAGCACTTGCAGAACAAAGGTTATGGCAAGTCCAATCAGAGAGAAATACGCCCCAAAACGGGTCTTGTCAGTTAGTTTGTACCAGAACGAGAGGTTGAAATACACTCCCTGAAAGATATAGGTCCAGAGCACTATCGGCACTATCTTCAGTCCGCTCCAATATGCGGGTGCAATAATAAACTTAAGGATATCCAAATATACCACCATGCCCAAGAGTATCAAGTAGGAGAAGATGATATAATACTTCATTGCATCAGCGTATGCCTCTACCGACTGGCGGTCTTTGTGTTTGGAGAATACGTATGGCTCGTAGGCATAGCGGAAAGCCTGAGTGAACATCATCATCACCATAGCCACCTTGAAGCAAGCACCGTAAATACCGAGTTGAGCCTGAGCATCATCGGCAGTGTAGAGGAAGGGGAAGATAATTCGGTCGAGAGTCTGATTCATTATCCCTGCCACGCCCAATACAAGCAACGGTAGCGAATAGCGCAGTATCTCGCCAAGCAAACCAAAACGAAAAGCCGACAACTTAACGTCCAATATCTCAGGCAGGAGGAATAAGGTCTGGATGCCGGTTGCGATGATATTGGCTACAAACACATACCCCACCCCGTAGTCGGGATTATACCAAGGTGCTATCAAAGGAGAGCCTGCTATTTTCGGGCAAAGAACCAAAAAGAACAGATTGAGCAGAATATTGAGGAAAACGAATAGCAACTTAAGCGCTGCAAAGCGCACCGGTCGTTTTTTGTATCTGAGATATGAGAACGGTATGCAGGCAAATGCATCCATTGCCACCACTACTGCGAGCATTGAGATAAACTCCTGATGGTCGGCATAGCCAAGCCATGCGGCTATAGGTCCGGCAAACACACAACAAACCACCGCAAACAGCAACGAGGTGAAACCCACACACAAAAGTATGGTACTATACACCTGACCTGCATCCTTATCTTCACGGTTGGCAAAGCGGAAGAAACCCGTTTCGGTACCATAAGTGAGTATGACGAGAAGTAAGGCTGTCCATGCATATAGATTGGTGACTATACCATAGTCTGCCTGCTGCTGCAGAACATAGGTATAAAGAGGCACTAACAGCCAATTGAGAAACTTGCCTATAATAGAACTTGCACCATAGATGACAGTATCTTTGGCAAGCGAACGCATATCAGATTTAGAATCCATAATTTATAATTCAGAATGCATGATTTGTAATCTATTAACCTCTCCCTGCTACCACTATCACTATCTCTCCCTTAGCAGGGTGCTCTTTGAAGTACACGGCGAGTTGTTCAAGCGTTCCGCGGCAGGTCTGCTCATGAAGTTTGCTTATCTCACGCGACACCGAAGCCTGACGGTCGGCACCGCAGTACTGAGCAAGTTGTTCCAGGGTCTTTTGCAGACGGAAAGGCGACTCATAAATGATGAATGTATGGTCGAGTGCGGCAAGTTCTAAAAGACGAGTCTGTCTGCCCTTCTTCTGAGGCAGAAACCCCTCGAAGTAAAAACGGTCGTTGGGGAGACCGGAACTAACGAGTGCAGGTACGAATGCGGTAGCTCCCGGCAGACATTGCACCTCTATACCCGCCTCAACAGCTGCCCTGACAAGAAAGAACCCGGGGTCGCTGATAGCAGGAGTACCGGCATCTGAGATGAGCGCGATGGTCATACCTGCCTCCAACTGACTGATAATACTATCGGTAGTCTCATGCTCATTGAACTTATGGTGCGAGCGAAGTGGGGTATGAATGTCGAAATGGTGAAGAAGTACACTTGATGTGCGCGTGTCCTCTGCCAAGATAAGATCTGCAGAACGCAATACCTCGACGGCACGCACTGTCATGTCGCCGAGGTTACCTATAGGTGTTGGAACGATATAAAGCATAACTATAAATAAGATTGCTGCGCTGTCAGACCGAATAATCTCAAACGACACAGCAGTCTGACAACTTTATTGCCAACGACGTTTAAGGATATTAACGAACAACTCGTATGCCGGAGTTTCATTATTCCACTGAAACTTCTTCTCTATATATGCCATAGCATCGTTAAGCGAAGAAAGCTGATTGAGATGATCGATAGTCTTGTTCATCAGCTCTCCGTCCTGCCTGAACAACTCACGCTGGAACAGGAAACGGTCGCCTATTGAAATAGCCTCGCGGATATTGCTTATCGGCGGAGCCAATGTAGCTTTCGGTTCAGAAGGTTGAGACTGAAGCTGAGGCTGAGACTGAGGCTGAGGCTGGGGCTGAGGTTGGGACTGAGGCTGGGGCTGAGGTTGGGACTGAGGCTGAGGTTGGGACTGAGGTTCTGCTATAGTTTCAGAGACTATGGCAGCTGCCTGAGTTTTCTGAGGTTCTTGAGTTTTCTCAGCCACAGGTTGCTCTATCGGAGCAGCAACATCCTCATCGTCGTCGTTGACTATCAGTTCCACTTCCACCTCAGGCAGACCGTTTTCATCAACGTCTGCCGAATGTGACACTGCCGATGCAGCAAGACTGAGCTTAGCGGCTGAGAGTTGCTCCGCTAAACGAACATTGTCGGATTTGAGTTGTTCCAACTGCCTAAGGGCATTGTCGAGTTCTGCAGCCTGAGCTGACAAGCGCTCCTGCTGCTGAGCAAGCTGCTGCTCAGCAGCAGTGAGACGCTGTTCTATCTGCTGAAAGTATTTTATGAGTTCATCCATAACAAGATATGAATATCTTTCTTACTATTATTAAATATCTTTCTTACTGTTATTTCGTTGCATCTTCCAACTTCTTCATCATAGCAAACATGAATACCGCTGAGATGAGACATAGTGCTACGAATACCGACCATACAGCCCACAGGGGCAGACTGCCCCAGAGAAAACCGCCTACAGAAACGAGGAAGTTGCCTAAAGCGGTGGCTACAAACCAGCCGCCCATCATCATACCTTTGTACTTGGGAGGTGCCACCTTCGATACAAATGATATACCCATCGGACTGAGCAGCAACTCACCAAAGGTCAGTATCAGATATGTACCCATCAGCAGATTAGCACTTGCATAAGTGGGGTCACCGTTTTTAAGAGCCACAGCCTGCTGCTCCGGACTATTCAGCCCTATGCAACCTAAAGCCATCACTACGTATGCCAATGCTGCCACCAGCATACCATAAGCTATCTTACGTGGAGCCGACGGTTCTTTACCATTCTTAGCCAACGCACCGAAGATAGCCATGCTCACAGGCGTCAGGGCTACAACATAAAACGGATTGAAATGCTGGAAAATAGGAGCAGACAAACGTATGCCTTCGGGAGATATTCTGCTATATTTATATGCAAGTACAGCGCACGAAGCAATTATGACAATTGCCGATATAAGTTTTGCACCTGCAGCCTTAGATTGGAAGAAAGAGAACAAAGCATAGACGATAAACACTATCATGAGCAGGTTGACGATATCAAAAGCCATCGACTGAACGCCCGTTGATATCGGATTTACAAACTCATTGGCGAAATAGGTCAGCGTCAGTCCGTTCTGGTGGAAAGCCATCCAGAAGAATATCACCACGGCAAACACTAATCCCAAAGCCACCATACGCTTCTTTGTCTGCTCTGGGGTGAGAGTATCGACAACAGTACCTGCACTCTGACTCTGCTTGACGGAGTTCTCCACATGCCGGAACCACGGACGGCAAGCATAATATACGATAATGCTAAACACAAGCGATGCACAAGCCACCATGAAGGCAAAGTGGTAGGAGTCGTTGACCGAATAACCGAGCGACTTCTGAGCAAATTCCATAATCTTCACGGCTGCAGTAGGAGCAAACATTGCGCCTATGTTAATTGCCATATAGAAGATTGAGAAGGCAGAGTCGCGACGGTCGGCGTACTCGGGCGAGTCGTAGAGGTTGCCCACCATAACTTGCAGATTGCCTTTGAACAGACCTGTACCAAAAGATATGAGCACAAGTGCGCATATCATTGCTATCATCGGCAGAGTGGTACTGCCATTGTCAACACCACCGAGTGGCACCGCCAAAAGCAGATATCCAAGAAACATGATGATGATGCCAATGGTCACCATCTTGCCATAACCAAACTTGTCAGCGAGAATACCACCGAGCAACGGCAGGAAATAGACGAAAGCCAAAAACGATGAATAGATAGCACCGGCGGTACCGGGTTCTAATCCGAAGTTAGCACGCAAAAACAGAGCGAACACGGCCAGCATGGTGTAATAGCCAAAGCGCTCTCCGGTATTGGCAATAGCCAATGCATAAAGTCCTTTCGGTTGATTTTCAAACATAACGAATTTATTTTTAATTTACTATTATCATTTCAGCAGTCCCATGAGTCCGCGGACGAGCGAGCGCCCGAGTTCGCGCCCAATGGTGTTCATAGTAGTGTTAGTGATAGTGTCAAATGGTGATTTGGTTGACGAAGTGCGGCGCGTGGTAGTAGAACTCGGGCGCGTGGCAGACTTCATCTGCCGCTCCCATTCACGCTGCTTGCGTTCTCTCTCTTTCTGTTCGCGTTCACGCTCGCGTTCCCTCTCTTTCTGCTGTCGCTCCCACTCGCGTTGCTGTTCGGCGCGCTGCTTTGCCTGCTGCTTCTCCCACTCTGCCTGTCGTTTGGCTTGCTCGCGCTCGTATTCTGCTTGCCGGCGGGCGTTCTCTTGCTGCTCGCGCTCGTATTCTGCTTGCTGCTGTTCCTGCTGTTGCTGCTCCATGAGGTCCTCGTAAGCCGACTGACGGTCAACAAACATCTCATACTTGCCATACAGGTTGCTTGATATGATAATGTCTTTTCTTTGTGCATCATCAAGAGCGGACATGGAACTCTGCGGACAGATTATCTTAGCACGCTCTACCACCTCAGGTTTGCCGTCCTCATCAAGGAAACTGACAAGAGCCTCACCCACACCGAGGTCGAGAATGGCATCTTCGGTCTTGAAGTTGGGATTCGGGCGGAACGACTGCGCCGCGGCACGTACAGCCTTCAGTTCTGCGGGAGTGTAAGCACGCAGAGCATGCTGCACACGGTTGGAGAGCTGAGCGAGGACAGTATTTGGCAAGTCTGAAGGCGACTGCGAGATAAAATACACACCCACTCCTTTCGAGCGAATCAGCTTAACCACTTGCTCCACCTTTTGAACGAGCACCTTAGGTGCATCAGAAAAAAGCAGATGAGCCTCATCGAAGAAGAATACCATCTTCGGTTTGTCCATATCGCCGGCTTCAGGCAACGTCTCGAACAACTCCGAAAGCAGCCAGAGGATAAACGTAGAATACAAGAGCGGGTGCTGAAACAGGCGTACACAATGGAGTATATTTACATAGCCGCGTCCATCGCTGTCACACTGCATCCAGTCCTGTATCTTGAGGTCAGGCTCACCAAAGAACTTATCGCCGCCCTGATCCTCAAGAGCAAGCAGAGAGCGCTGTATTGCACCAAGCGACTGCTGACTCATAGTGCCGTACTGCAGAGCGAACTCCTTAGCATGCTGACCGGCATATTGCAACATTGCCTTCAGGTCCTTGAGGTCGATGAGCAGCAACCCTCTGTCGTCAGCTATGCGAAAGACGATATTGAGCACCCCTTCCTGCACCTCAGTCAGACCTAACAGTCGCGAAAGCAACAGCGGTCCCATCTCCGAGATGGTAGTGCGAACGGGATGACCTGCCTCACCATAAACGTCCCAAAAACGAACGGGAAACGACTTAAATGTGACGTCCTCTATCCCCATCTTGCCGAGTCGTTTTTGCAATGCCTCGGTCATCTGTCCGGCGCGTGCAAGACCCGAAATATCACCTTTCACATCAGCAAGGAACACAGGAACACCAATCTCAGAGAAAGCCTCAGCCATTACTTCGAGCGTTATTGTTTTTCCCGTACCGGTAGCACCTGCTATCAGTCCGTGCCGGTTTGCCATTCGCGGGTTCAGATAGACGTAGCGCTCACCTTTACCCATCAGTATCTTGTTATTTTGTATCATAAGCCTTTCATATTACATGTTGTGGAATAGTCACTCTGCCATTCAAAGCTCAAGAGACCCCTCACTATTATTGCGCCGCAAAAATAATAAAATTATTTTACTCCTGCAAATAGCACCAATTTAGAAGATACTGCGGGACCGCTTTTGTGGTAAAATAACCATTTTTGGGTATTTTGGGAAAATATGGAAACTGATACTTTTGCACCGGAATCAAAAGATTCGTTTATTAAAATCTAAATAAATCTTCTAAATCTAAATAAATCTTCTATTTACATCAGTTTTTTCAGATGAAACGCACAACAACACTTCTTTTTTCAATCTTACTTACATTATCTGCCCTTGCGACAGATGCTGACAGTGTGCTTATCAGCCGCGACGACTACCGGTCTATTCTGCAACGGTTGGATGCTTTGGAGCAACGACAGCAAGTTGACGCCCGAAGCGGGGCTACGCGCGTTGATGCTCAGAGCGGAGCCACTGTCCGACACGATAGTGTGGCAATTGCACAGCAGAAACAGACCAAGCAAAAGGCGGCAGTAACAACTCAAGAAGAAAAACGCTCGCGCGAGAGTGGCTTCCGTATCGGCGGCTACGCCGAGGTGACAGCCAAGCACTGCTTCTTCTCGAACAACTACCTGCGCTACGGTAAGAATCCTGAGCGCTTTGCAGGTGATCATTACGGCGAGTTCGACCTGCCGCATGTAGTATTCTACTTAGGCTACGACTTCGGCAAGGGCTGGAGTGTGGGAAGCGAGATAGAGTTCGAGCACGGCGGAACGGAGAGTGCCATAGAGATAGAGGAAGAGGAAGGAGGCGAATATGAGAGCGAGGTGGAACGCGGTGGCGAGGTGGCACTTGAGCAGTTTTGGCTGCAAAAGACCTTCAACGACTATGCCACCCTGCGAGCCGGAATGCAGGTGATACCCGTAGGCGGTCTGAACGCACACCACGAACCCACACAGTTCTTCGGCGTATATCGCCCAGAGGGCGAGTTCACTATCATCCCTTCAACATGGCACGAGGTAGGTCTCACATTCATGGGTAAAACCAAATTCGGACTTTCGTATCAAGCAATGTTCCTTCCCGGATTAGACTCCGACCGCTTCAACCGTAAGAATTGGGTGAAACCCGGCGCCGGTAGTCCGTATGAGTTCAAACTCGCCAATGTTTTTGCCGGTGCTGCTCGGTTAGACTACGAGGGCATACAGGGACTCAGACTATCCGTATCGGGCTATTGTGGCAATTCATTCCGCAACACTCTGAGCCTAAGCAACAAAGAAATAGACAACAGCGCCTACAAGGATGTCAAAGGTACGGTCAGCATAGGCTCGTTTGATTTCTGCTACAACGACTACAACGTAATTATCCGCGGCTCTGCCACCTATGGACACCTATCGGACGCCGCAGCCATCACACAATATAACCTCGGCATGCGAAAAGGCTCGGTATCGAGCAAACAGTGGGTAGCGTCGGACGCGGCAGCTGTTGGTGTTGAGGCCGGATACGACTTCTTCTCGCTGAGCCAAAAACTCCGCCGCAAAGGTCACCGCTTCTATGTTTTCGCACGTTATGATTGGTACGACTCAATGCTGCGCTACGACAACCAGCCTACCGATGCCTACGCTTGGTGCGGCAGACAGCGGGCGGCTGTCGGTGTAAACTACTTCCCTATAAAAGAGGTGGCAGTGAAGGCGGAGTTTGCTTATGGTATTCTTAATAAAGGCATACTCACAGATGGCACTAAGGGCAAACTCTACAACGACGAGCCCCAGATATCCGTCGGAATTGTGTATGCAGGATTCTACAAACT
>CAMHGK010000041.1 GCA_946184695.1 uncultured Bacteroidales bacterium
TTGCTTTTTTGCGGAAGGAGGGGGATTCGAACCCCCGGTACCGTTACCAGTACGGCAGTTTAGCAAACTGCTGGTTTCAGCCACTCACCCATCCTTCCTTGATGGCGAATATAAAACTGAATATTCGCTCGTGACTGAAATTATTTTCATTAAAAAAGAGGTCCTTTGTTAGAGACCTCTTTGTGGGCGCTTACGGATTCGAACCGCAGACCCTCTGCTTGTAAGGCAGACGCTCTAAACCAGCTGAGCTAAGCGCCCTTTCTTGTTTGCGGGTGCAAAAGTACTGCTTTTCTCTGAACCGTGCAAATTTTTTTGCATTTTTTTTGCATTTTTTTTGCAAAATAATTGCGTCTAAATCCTTATTACTTGATTATCAGCATAGTTCTTTTGCTGCCAAATCAAATGCATTTTTTATCGTTGGAGCCATGTCGTAGTATTTATATTCTGCAAGGCGTCCACCAAAGATGACATTTTTCTCTTTTTGTGCAAGAGAGCGGTATTGCTGCAGCAGTTCGGTGTTGCGTTCGTCGTTGACAGGATAGTATGGTTCCATCTTCGGTGTCCACTCTGTGCTGTACTCTTTCGATATGACAGTGGTTGGACATTGGTTAACAGCTTCGCCGAACATCTCAAAATGTTTGTGCTCGATGATGCGTGTGAATGGAGTTTCAGAGTCGGTGTAGTTGACTACGGCATTGCCTTGATAGTTGCTTATCGGCAGCACCTCCTGCTCGAAACTTACGCTGCGATACTGCAAGTAGCCGAGACGGAAATCGAAATATGCATCAAGCGCACCTGTATATAGTATTCGGTCGGCAAGTTTAGAAAGTTCGTCCCTTTGCGTGAGCATGTCGGTGTTGAGTCTGACCTCGGAACCCTCAAGCAGCTTTTCGATGAGTCGGTTATAGCCTCCGATAGGTATGCCTTGATAGGTGTCGTTGAAATAGTTGTTGTCGAATACAAGCCTTACGGGCAGTCGTTTTATGATAAAAGCCGGCAACTGGTTGCAAGGTCTGCCCCATTGTTTTTCGGTGTAGCCTTTGATGAGTTTTTCGAATATGTCTTTGCCCACAAGCAGCAGAGCTTGCTGCTCGAGGTTGCTTGGCTCGCTACAACCTTCAGCGAGCATTTGTCGGCGTGCCTGGTCGCGTTGCTCAGCTATCTTATCCATAGCCTCTGAGGGAGTTACCACACCCCACATCCTGTTGAAGGTGTTCATGTTGAACGGTAGGTTGTAGAGCTCGCCGTGATAATTGGCAATCGGACTATTGGTATAGCGGTTGAATTCTACGAAACTGTTGACGAAATTCCAAATCTGTTTGTCGGAAGTATGAAAAATATGTGCACCGTATTTATGGACGTTGATGCCGCTGATATTCTCGCAGTAGGTATTGCCGCCGATATGTGCCCGACGGTCTATTACAAGGCAGCGTTTGCCTGACTTAGTCATGCGGTGTGCAAAAGTGGCACCAAATAGTCCGGCACCAACAATGAGATAGTCATATTGCTTTTTCATGGTTTTAGTCTGAGTGTTAATAATTTATGCTATTTTTCTTTGAGGTAGATAAAAATGCTTATAAACGCCTGTTATTCATTGTATTAGTGGGATTTGTTCCTGCCGTGATCGGGTGAAGAACGGGTAATCAACAAGTGAGTGCTCTATAATTGACTGACATACAGTGTTTTCTTGACTGTCGTTTTCAGCTGATATACGCTGCAAATATACTGCTGATATACGCTGCAAAGATATAAAAATTTTTGTATATACTAAAATTATACTATCTTTGTGCACAAAAAAATAATTATGGTATGGACAATAATTCAAATCTTACTAATTCCGCTCCCGGCGGTCTGCCGCGCACAGAGATAGCGCAGCTCGGCGAATTTGGCTTAATCAAACGCCTGACGAAAGACCTTAAGTATAGCAATCGTTCGACATGTAAGGGAGTCGGCGACGATGCTGCAGTTATGTCTTTTGGCAACAAGCAAGTGCTGATGACTTCGGATATGTTGCTCGAGGGAGTGCATTTTAATCTTGAGTATGTGCCTTTGAAGCACTTAGGATATAAAGCTGCGGTAGTGAATTTCTCAGATATCTATGCCATGAACGCAACACCTACACAACTGACCGTATCGCTTGGTATAAGTCGCAGATTCTCGGTTGAGCAGATAGAGGAGTTGTACTCCGGAATAAGGCTCGCATGTGAGCGGTATGGAGTGGATCTCGTCGGCGGTGATACTTGTGCTTCTATGACCGGTCTGACTATCAGCATCACTTGTATAGGGCAAGCCGACAAGAATCAGATTGTCTATCGTAACGGAGCCCATGAAAACGATCTTATATGTGTATCAGGCAACTTGGGTTCCGCCTATTTGGGACTGCAACTCTTAGAGCGTGAGCGGCAAGTGATGAATGTAAACCCCAATGCCGTACCACAGTTTGAGGGTAAGGAATATCTTTTAGAGCGACAACTCAAACCTGAGGCACGAAAGGACATAATTCAGGCTCTTGCTAAGGCAGGCATAAAGCCCACTGCCATGATGGACATATCAGACGGCTTGTCTTCGGAACTGATGCATATCTGTGAGCAGTCGGGCGTGGGTTGTGCTATATACGAAGATAAGATACCTATTGATTACCAAGCGGCTGTACTTGCCGAAGAGATGAATCTGAATATCGTCACTTGCGCACTCAGTGGTGGCGAGGATTATGAGTTGCTGTTCACTTGCAACCTAAGTGACTATGAGAAACTTATCCCACTCGACGATGTCTATCTGATAGGACATATCACCAAACCTGAGTATGGTAAAGTACTTGTCGGAAGAAACGGCGAGGAACTGCAGCTCAGAGCTCAAGGCTGGCAAGCCTTTGGTAACGAAAGCTAATTTGCAAGTCTTATGAAGATTGTTATTCTTGGTACTGCCTATCCGTATCGTGGCGGACTTGCAACATTCAATGAACGATTAGCACGGCAGTTGCAAAATGAGGGTCACGAAGTCAAGGTCTATACCTTTACTCTTCAGTATCCGGCGTTGCTATTCCCCGGAAAGACGCAGTATTCACAAGAGCAGCCGCCTGCCGACCTGCATATTGTCCGTCGGGTTAATTCCTGCAACCCCTTTAATTGGTTGAGAGTGGGACGTGAGATAGCCCGCGAGAAAGCAGACCTGCTTATCTCATGCTATTGGATGTCGTTTATGGCACCATGTATGGGCACCATAGCGCGCGTGGTCAAGCGTCATAGCAACACGCGCTGCGTGGCACTCGTTCATAATATGCTTCCCCATGAACCATCAGTTGTGGATAGGTTGTTAGCCCCATATTTCGTAAATAGCGAGGATGGCTTTGTGGCTCTGTCACAGTCGGTAGTTGAGGATATTGCCCGATTTGACAGGAAGAATAAGCCAAAGACCTTCTCGCCTCATCCAATCTATGATCATTATGGGCAGTTGCTTGCCAAGTCTGAGGCTCGCAAGCATCTTTCTTTGAGGCCTGATGGACAGTATATATTGTTCTTTGGCTTGGTACGTGCATACAAGGGGTTGGACTTGCTGCTCGATGCTCTCGCTTTGGTCAAAGACCAATTACCCGAACTTCAGCTGATGGTCGTAGGTGAGTTCTATGAGGACCAGCAGAAGTATGTCAATCAGATTAGCGAATTGGGAATTACCGACCGTGTTGTGCTGAGAAATGAGTTTGTGCCTGACGCCGATGTCAAGTATTGGTTTTCGGCTGCCGACATGGTGGTTCAGCCCTACCGTTCTGCTACTCAGAGCGGTGTGACGCAGGTGGCATTCCATTTTCTCAAGCCTATGCTTGTGACCAACGTAGGCGGACTCGGCGAGATTGTCCGGCACGGACAAATGGGCTATGCCGTAGAACCTGAGGCGCAGCAGATAGCTTCTGCTTTAGTTGATTTTTATCTGAACAATCGCGAAAAAGATTTCATAAGCGTTGTAAATCAGGAGAAGAAGAAATACGAGTGGAGCCGACTAACAGAAAGATTATTGCGCTATGAACATCGATTGGAAACAACAGCTAAGTCAGCTTGCAGAGCAAATACAGACGGATAATCAGCAACGCGTTGCGACCCCATTGCCGAACTTGTCCGCTGTCGCCGAGGCTGCCACAGCATCGCCTCGCAAGCCTATGCTGACGCTATTTTATGAGAAGCGCCGTGGCAAGCCCTCAACTATAATCTGTGGCTTTGAGCAGAGCTCTGCCGAGTCAAAACAATTAGCGAGCCTTCTCAAACAAAGACTCGCTTGCGGCGGCTCAGAGCGCGATGGCGAGATACTTCTGCAGGGCGATGTCCGCGACAGAGTAAGACCCATTCTCAAAGCCGAGGGTTACAAAGTGAAAAACTGACTATCTGCTCACTGTACCGACAGGAGTTATTCTTTTGAGTTTTCGCTTTGCTAAATATCAATCTTACAATACTAAATTTCAGATAAATATGAAAAAGATATTTATTTGCCTTATTGCCGTAATAATGTTCCCCTCACTTGTCGCAGCCCAAAGTGTTTCGTGGAATTTTAGTAGTCGTGTCACAATCCATGACGGAATTGAAAGAGAAACAAGAGATATCTTCCGTGCTGAGATTACGAGAAAAATGATAGACTTTGGTTATGGGGACGAACCTGCCTTGTTTCTTAGATTTTATGATAGTAATAATAAAGGGGCAGGGTGGTATTGTTTCGGAAAAGGACATAAATCTGTCTTTTCACGCTGCGATAAAAGGTTGTTTTATAATGAAGACACCGATGATTATCTTACTTCATATGCGGTAACTGAAGATGCGGGTAGCGACAAATCTTTATATGTGGTGTATTTTGTATTACGTGATGATTTAAACTCAGTAGAAATACATGTCGTAGATGCTCGATACAATAGATACGAAGAAATTTGGCTCCCAAGAAGAAGAACAGATGATATATCCCCAATTTTAGTGAGGTTGCTTAAATCTGCTGTCGATGATGGTATTCTAAGAGAGGTCGATTGCGATTACAACGATGTTTTCAAGCTAATAAGGTAATTGTTGCAATTAGGCTACTCTATACCGAGCAGTTCTACTGTGAATATGAGTGCAGAGTAGGGCGGAATCTGTGCTCCGGCTCCACGACTGCCGTAGCCTAAGTTATAAGGTATATATAGTTTGTATTTGGAGCCGATAGACATGAGTTGCAGTCCTTCAGTCCATCCTGCTATCACTTGGTTGAGGGCAAAGCTGATAGGTTCTCCACGACGATAAGAACTGTCGAACACCGTTCCGTCAATCAATGTGCCTTCGTAATGTACTTTCACTGTATCTGTTGCCTTCGGTTTCTGTCCGAGGGTGCCTTCCAATATTTCATACTGAAGTCCTGACGGAGTGGTTTTGACTCCTGCACGTTTTGCGTTCTCGCTGAGGAACTTCTCGCCTGCTGCTTTCTGCTCGCCGGCTATGCGCTGCTCTTGCTCTTTGAAAAACTCGTCAAGCAGACGCTGTGCTTCCTGCTGGCTTACTTGCGGAGTGCGACCGTTTATGATATCGTCGATTGCCGATGTTAGCGAAGCAATGTCCACTTTCCTTACTCCACTTTGAAGGAGGCTGTAGCCTAATGATAGGCCCAATGAATAACTGAGTTTGTCCATATTGTGTAGATTTTGAATTGCGGCGCAAAGATATGACTATTTTGCCAAATGGCGAAATTATATCGCTGATAATTCCAAAATTACGTACTTTTATTTGTACAAACAAATAAAAATAACTAATTTTGCGCGTTAATCTAATACTAACAATACCATGAAGACAGATAAGCAAAACGTGGTAGTGCGTTTTTGCGGAGACTCTGGCGATGGCATGCAGCTTACCGGCAACATGTTCTCCTCTATCTCCGCTATCTTAGGTAACCAAATCAGTACGTTACCCGATTTTCCTGCTGAAATTCGTGCTCCGCAAGGAACTCTCGGAGGAGTAAGCGGTTTTCAAGTGAATTTAGGTTCCGGAGTATATACTCCGGGTGATAAAGCTGACGTAGTTGTGGCAATGAATGCAGCTGCGCTCAAGGTGTGTGCTTTGGGCTCTAAATTCAGTCATGCAGGTGCACTTTATAATGAGCAAGATGCGTATTTTGAGCGTAATGCCATAGTGATAATCGACTCTGACAGCTTCTCCGCCAAAGATCTTGAAAAGGCACTTTATGTTACTGATAATCCCTTTACCGAACTTGGCTTGCCCGAGTCGGTTCAGATCGTGCCCATACCTATTACTTCCTTAACGAAGGAGAGTCTCAAGGATTCGGGAATGGATGCCAAGTCTATTCTGAAGAGTCGGAATATGTTTGCTTTGGGGGTTATATGCTGGTTGCTGGACCGCCCTATCGACAAAGCTATCATGTTCCTTGAGGGTAAGTTCCGCAAGAAGCCTCAACTCATTGCACCTAATGTAAAGTGCTTGACCGATGGTTTTAATTATGGCAACAACTTCCATCTGAGCGTCAATACCGTCAATATAGAGAAGGCAGAAGACTTGCCGCATGGCAGTTATACCTCAATAGCAGGCAATAAGGCTACGGCATGGGGACTGATAGCAGCAGCCGAAAAGGCAGGGCGCCGCTTGTTCCTCGGCTCATATCCCATCACTCCTGCTACCGACATAATGCAAGAGTTGGCACTGAGAAAAGACATGGGTGTGATGGTCGTTCAAGCAGAAGACGAGATTTCAGCAGTATGTCTTGCTATAGGTGCTTCTTTCGCAGGTGACCTTGCAGTAAGCTCTACTTCAGGTCCCGGTCTGTCGCTCAAGAGTGAAGCTATAGGTCTTGCAGTGATGGCAGAGTTGCCGCTTGTTGTGGTAGATGTTCAGCGTGGCGGACCTTCTACAGGTCTGCCTACCAAAACGGAGCAGACCGACCTGCTCCAAGCCATATATGGCAGAAACGGTGAGTGTCCCGTTGTTGTGTTGGCAGCTTCTACTTCGGCCAACTGTTTCCATTTTGCATACGAGGCAGCGCGTTTGGCACTTGAGAACATGACGCCCGTCATACTGCTTACCGATACTTACCTTGCCAACGGCACAAGTCTATGGCAGATTCCTAAGTTGTCAGAACTGGGAGAGATACACTTATCGCTCCCGCCTGAGCAATTCAAGGGTAAGTTTAATCCTGCATTGCGTGACACTGAGTCGTTGGTTCGCTATTGGGCTACTCCCGGCATGGAAGGTTTCGAGCATCGGAATATAGGTCTCGAGCGCGATGCCGAGCGTGGCACAATCTCTACTAATCCTGAGAACCACCAGCTGATGGTGAATACCAGAAAAGATAAGATAAGCAAATTGGCAGAACGCCTGCCCAAACTTCAGATTCAAGGAAATGCCGAAAGCGACACTCTGCTAATAGGCTGGGGTTCTACTGAAGGTCATTTGCATGTGGCAGCCGACAAGCTACATTGTGCGTTGGCACATTTCAATTACATTCATCCTCTGCCGGGTAATGCCCATGAGCTTCTTAGCAGATATAAGCGTTTGATAGTATGTGAACTCAATACGGGTCAGTTCGCTACTTATCTGAGAAGCCAAATGCCCGATTTGAAGTTTGAGCAATATAACGAGACAACCGGTCAGCCGTTCTCGGTGGAGAGAATAGTAGAGGCAGTAAATTCGGGTATGTCGGATAATCGATAACCAAAACACAAGTAAGATTATGGAAGCACAAGATTTCAAATCAGATCAATATGTAAGATTTTGCCCCGGATGCGGTGACCATGCTATAACGATGGCATTGCAAAAGGCTATGGCTCAGATAGGAGTCCCGACACATCAAGTGGCAGTGATTTCAGGTATCGGTTGTTCGTCACGTATGCCGCACTACCTCAATACTTACGGATTTAATACCATACACGGTCGTGGTGCTGCTATTGCTACCGGCGTTAAGACATCGCATCCTGAATTGACAGTATGGCAGATGACCGGCGACGGCGATTGTCTTGCCATAGGCGGCAATCATTTCATACATTCGCTCAGACGCAACGTGGACCTTAATATATGTCTGTTTAATAACAGAATATACGGCTTGACCAAGGGGCAGTATTCACCAACTTCGCCTAAGGGTTTTGTAAGTAAGTCGTCACCTTTCGGTACAGTAGAGCGTCCGTTTATACCGGCGGAACTTGTTATGGGAGCGCGTGGCACATTCTTCGCTCGCACATTGGATGCCGACCTGCCTACCACTGTGGCATGCCTTGTAGCAGCGCATCAGCATAAAGGAGCAAGTGTGGTGGAGTGTTTGGTCAACTGCGTTATTTTCAATAATGGTACGCATGCATGGATAGCCGACCGCGAGCTGCGGGCAGAGCATAGTATAGTACTGGAACATGGCAAGCCTATGGTTTTCGGTAAAAATCGCGACCGCGGTCTCGTACTCGACGGATGGAATCTGAAGGCGGTAAGGATAGGCGAGGACGGAATAAAGGAGACTGACTTGCTGGTTCATGATGTCACGACAAAAGATCCGACTCTGCATCTGAAACTTGCGCTCATGGGGCAGCCGACGGAGGCAGGCAAACAACCGGATGATCTGCCTATAGCACTTGGAGTGATACGCAGTGTGGATGAAGAAACCTACGATGCAGCTGTCAATAGGCAGATTGAAGAAGTGAGGGCAACCGCCAAGCAGCATACTTTTGACCAGCTCACGCAAACTCTTGAACAGTGGGAGATGTGATACTATGGTATTAGGCTGACTCGCTGTAGGAGTGAAGAATTGCATAATAAGAAAATCACAGAATCTTGAAACATGGATTCTGTGATTTTTTTTATTGAATAAAAATGATGAGGAAAAGCGGATTGCTATAAATTAACTCCTAAGGATTATTTGTTGTTTTTTTCTTGTAATGCTTTGAAATCGGCAATCTCCTCATTAAGCATGTCTTCAAAGAGTCGGACAGAATTGGAGAGGCTATAACTTTTGGCGGCTTTGGCATAGAGGCGTTCCATGTAGGCGCGCTGATTGGGATAGTCGAGCCAATAGTCGATAGCGCGGGCAAGGTCTTTCGGATTGCCCGGCAAGAACAGGCTCCTTCCGTCAAGAGCAAACTGAGGCGTGGCACTCAATGTAGAGTTGGCTATGATTGGAACGAGTCCTGTCGCAAAAGCTTCAATGCATGAAATAGCCTCAGACTCCATGTCGGAAGCATGCACGTATAGGTCGCATTGCGAAAGCAACTCGATAAGGTGCTCTCTGTCCAAATATAAGAATTGAGGTTGGTGTTTGAGTTTCTCGCCTTGTTTGCGATATTTCTCATATTCAGGTCCCTTGCCGGCAAAGATAAGCTGAATCTTATCGGCATAGCGGCTATACTGAACGGCATCAATAATCACGTCCTGACGCTTCTCGTTGGCAAGTCGTCCTACCATCATAATTAGAATCTTGCCTTCGTATTCAGGTGATTTCTTTGGTTTGCCTTTTTCCATATTGTCGTGCCCTGCCCGAATGAAATCGTCCTGTATGCCGTTGGATATGACGTGAATCTTAGCTTGGTAGCCGCGTTCTTTAAGCATGTCACCCATAAACTGTGACGGAACGTGTATGTGGCGGAACAAGTAATAATGCCATTCTCGGAAGCTGCGATAAGTAAACTTCTGAAGCCAGTCAACCTTGCCTAAACTCACTGCCGACCAAATGTTTTCGGGCTGAATATGGAATGCTCCGGTGCATGGCTTGCCTATGGACTCTGCATAGCGACTTGCTACAATCTCCAATGCAAACGGCATATAGCAGTGAACGATGTCAGCCCACAGCACAGCCTCATGGATTACTTCGCGGGAAGAACTGGAGATGTCAGCTAATTGGAATCCGTATTTATGAACCAAGCCGTCAAAGAATGGCACATTGAATTCCTTTACTAAATATTTGTCATCGGAGGGCTGCTTGTCAGAGCATAAGATACGGACCTCATGCCCGTTCTTGCGCAACTCTGCTGCGAAACGCTGAGCAGAGATGCTTGTACCATTGTTGTTGGTGTCGAAAGTGTCAATAACGAATAGAATCTTCATGACAATAAGTGTTGCTATTTAAGATTATTGTTCCAAAAGTCCGCAAAATTAGCACTATTTTTTCAATATACAAAATGCATAAAAGTTGCTATATGCATAAACTGCTATACATTAGTGTTTTGATGAAATCAGTGTAAACTATTTCGCAAAAATAGGTATCTTTCTTTTTAGGAAAAAATCAGAATAATTTGCCATATCCCAAAATAAATTGTAACTTTGCGCCACTCTTGAGGTAAAGATATATCTTATGGTCTTTAAGTCGTGAAAATAATAAGCATAAACAAATAATATATGGCTAAAGCATTTCAGAAAATTTATACGCAGATTACTGCTATAACCAAAGCCACTTGTTCGCTCCGTGCCCAGGGAGTAGGCAACGACGAACTTGCAACAGTCAACGGCAAGTTGGCACAGGTGGTTAAAATTATGGGTGATGATATCACCCTGCAAGTGTTTGAGGGAACCGAAGGAATCCCTACAAATGCAGAAGTTATATTTCTTGGCAAAGCGCCCTCTTTGAAAGTAAGTGACCAATTGGCAGGCCGCTTTTTCAATGCCTATGGTGACCCTATTGACGGTGGTCCTGAGATAGAAGGCGAGGAAGTCGAGATTGGAGGACCATCGGTTAATCCTGTCCGACGCAAACAGCCATCTGAGCTTATAGCCACCGGTATAGCCGGTATAGACCTTAATAATACCCTCGTGAGCGGTCAGAAGATTCCGTTCTTTGCTGATCCGGATCAGCCCTACAACCAAGTTATGGCGAATGTGGCACTTCGTGCAGAGGCGGATAAGATAGTGCTTGGAGCTATGGGTATGACCAACGACGACTACCTGTATTTCAAAAATGTATTCTCCAATGCCGGAGTGCTCGACAGAATAGTATCTTTCGTAAATACCACAGAAAATCCTGCCGTAGAACGACTGCTTATACCCGATATGGCACTGGCAGCGGCTGAGTATTTTGCAGTTCAGAAACATCAGAAAGTGCTTGTGTTGCTAACCGATATGACCCTGTATGCTGACGCGTTGGCTATAGTGTCGAACCGTATGGATCAGATCCCTTCAAAAGATTCTATGCCCGGCTCGCTTTATTCCGACCTTGCTAAGATTTATGAGAAGGCCGTGCAATTCCCGGAGGAAGCAGGAGGCGGCAGTATTACTATCATTGCCGTGACAACACTCTCCGGCGGCGATATAACACATGCGATTCCTGACAATACCGGATATATCACTGAGGGACAGCTCTATCTTCGCCGCGATACTGATATAGGAAAAGTTATTGTTGACCCGTTCCGTTCGCTTTCGCGACTAAAGCAACTTGTAGCCGGTAAGAAGACGCGAGCTGACCATCCTCAAGTAATGAATGCTGCTGTTCGGCTTTATGCTGATGCCGCTAATGCTAAGACAAAGCTCGAGAACGGATTTGACCTTACTGACTATGATAATCGTTGTCTGGACTTTGCTAAGGATTATGCCGATAAGATTCTTGCCATCGACGTAAATATCAACACTACACAAATGCTTGATATCACTTGGCAGTTATTTGCTAAATACTTCCAGCCGGAAGAAGTCAATATCAAGCAAGAGTTTGTCGATAAATATTGGGGCAAAGTCTGATACGAAAGTTGTAAGTTGGCTCTCGGAAAATAAGAGTCGGATTAAAAATAATGGAGAGGTTGTATAGCTCTCATAAATCAAAGAGACGACATCAACTGTCGTCTCTTTGTTTTGTATAGGTCGGTTGCCAATACTATAGCGATTGGACAATCTCTGTGATGATAGTTGTGAGTGCAGGCTCTTTGGATGTGGCAATCTCAAGCACTTCTTGATGGCTGACTTCCACAATCTTACCGGGAACGCCAAGGTCAGTAATGATAGAGATACCGAATACTTTCATTCCCATGTGGTGGGCTACAATGGCTTCAGGAACAGTTGACATGCCAACTGCATCACCTCCTATAATACGGAAGTATTTGTATTCGGCTGGTGTCTCGAAAGTAGGGCCTTGAGTGCCTACATATACCCCGTCTTTGATACGGATATTGTGACGGTCTGCTATCTCATGAGCGCGACGAACAAGCTCTTTGTCATATACTTCATGCATATCGGGGAAGCGAGGCCCGAGTTCGTCGTAATTCTTTCCGCGAAGCGGATGCTCGGGGAAGAGGTTGATATGGTCGGTGATGACCATAATTTCGCCAATCTCGAAGTCTGGGTTCATGCCTCCAGATGCATTAGATACAAACAAGGTTTCAATACCTACGAATTTCATTACGCGTACGGGGAAAGTGACGCGTTCCATCGGATAGCCCTCATAAAAATGAAAGCGACCTTGCATTGCAAGAACATCCACTCCGCCAAGTTTGCCAACAATGAGTTTGCCGGAGTGACCTTTAACTGTAGATACGGGAAAGTTAGGAATCTGCTCGTAAGGAATTTCCTGACGATCGGTAATCTGGGTGGCAAGGTTGCCTAATCCCGAACCTAAGATAATACCCACTTTGGGCTGTGTTTTCATGACTGATTTTAGGTAATCAGCTGTTTCGATTACTTTCTGTAACATAAGCTATTATTTTGTTGTTAAATTGTTTTTCCTGTTGCTTGTCGAGAAACTCAATCTCAATAGGTACGACATAGAAACGTGCTTTCATCTGCTCGCTCAGTTCGCTCATACAAAGCAAGCGGGCAGCATCTTTTTCAGTGGTGAAGATGCGATTTCTATACTTGAGCAAATCTAAATCTTTTTTTGTGAATTTATGATGGTCAGCAAAGCTAAATACGCGTATGTCAGGATACTGCTGCCTGAGATGTTCGTAAAGAGCTTTTGAATCCGCGATGCCCGTAAGAAGTGCCGCTCCTGATTTGTTGTTGCTGCCATCGAGTTTTGAATTGGCACTATTTACGCTGTCCGGAAATAGAGGGTAGGGGACCCCGTATTTAATCGAAGTAAAATATAATTGCTGATAGGGCAAGATGTGCAATTCCTTTTCGATGAGTCTTTTGTCGATTGGTTTGAGGTCTCTTGGGCAGTTTGAGACTACTATCATGTTGGCGCGGTTTGCCGTAGTAATGCTATCGCGAAGCCTACCGTATGGAAGAAAATAGTCTTTAACATAGAGATTGTCGGCACGGGTCATAAGCAGATTCAGTCCGGCACGTAGTTGACGGTGTTGCAGTGCGTCGTCAAGAATCACGACTTGCAAATCCGGTATTTGCTGTTGCAAGAGTGCTATTCCATGAAGCCTGTCTTCGTCCACAGCTACAGGAATTGCCGGAAATTTTATATGAATCTGCATGGCTTCGTCGCCAATACTTGCGTCTGTTGCGGTGTCATCGGCAAGTACGAAACCATGAGTGTTGCGCTTATAGCCTCGTGAGAGATACGCCACTTTGAATTGCTCCGAAAGTAAGCGTAGCAGATACTCTGTTTGTGGTGTCTTGCCGGTGCCGCCCACAGCAACATTACCTACGCTAATGATAGGTATGTCTGACGTGTGCTCTTGGCAAATGCCTTTGTCGTAAAGCCAATTACGAATAAACACACAGAATCCGTACAAAAGACTCAGCAGGCGTTTCATGGTAATAGAATAAAAGGTGTGCTGCCGGAATATCGGCAGTTAGCGTCATCTGATAGTTATGGTGTGTTCCATTCGTGCCTCGATTGATGGCTTAGTGTTAAGTTGCTTGAGAGTTTTTGCAGTAGTGTAGGCCTCGCCTAATGTCTTCTCGGCATATCGATCGATTAGTGCTTCGGTATCGAAGGCTTTCATCAGGCGTGTGAGAGTGCTCTCAGGTTTGGGGTAGGCAACAGTCTTATAGTCCCCGTCAGCCAATTCAGCCAATTCCGCAGCTTTGCATATTGCATCGTTGATAGAGCCTATTGAGTCAACAAGACCAAGTTCGATAGCGCGTTTGCCTGACCATACGCGTCCTTCAGCTATTTTCTTTATCTCGTCTTGCGAGGTGTGGCGTCCGTCGGCGCAGCGGCGTGTGAACAAGTCGTATCCGCGCTCAACATTTCGTTGCATCTGGTCGGCCTGCTCGTAGGTCATCTTGCCGAGAGTCATCTGCTGTTCGACATCGCTGTTGCGATTGGTCTTTACTCCGTCGAAGTCGAAACCAACCTTGTCAACAAGCAGAGAACTGAAGTTAGGAATAAGTCCGAATATGCCGATAGAACCTGTCAGCGTGGAGGGTTGTGCGATGATGTAGTCGGCATTGCATGAGATGTAATATCCTCCGGAAGCTGCATAGTCGCCCATTGATACGACTACGGGTTTGCCTGCCTCTTTGATGAGTTTTATAGCGTACCATATCTTCTCGCTGGCAGAAGCGCTTCCGCCCGGCGAGTTGACGCGCAGCACTACAGCTTTCACATTGTCATCTTTGGCAATGTCGCCAATGACAGGTGTGAGTTTATCGCTTACGATGCCTGATGTGCCGCTATCGCTTATCTCGCCTTCAGCATAGATGACAGCTATGTTGTTCTTTGTTTTAGATGCTTTATCACGAACTCCGTTCATCTGCGAATACGACACGAAGTTTACTTTTTGGTTGTCGCAGCAGAGCTTGATAATGGAGTCAACTTGCTGCTCATATACTAATGTGTCGATAAGTCCTTCTTTGAGACTTTCCTGCTCTGACTCAAATCCCATATTGCGGTCGGCAAGTAGTTGGAGTTTGTCAACGCTCAGCGAGCGGCTTTCACTCACTGCCGCTGTTATGCCGGTCCATACGTCGCTGAGCAACACACTCATCTGTTCGCGGTTGGCGTCGCTCATCTTAGTTAGTATGTAGGGCTCGACAGCTGACTTATACGTACCTACTTTGAATACTTGTATGTTAACACCGAGTTTGTCAAGCACGCGCTTGTTGAACTGAATAGTTGCACTCAGTCCGCGCCAATCGACCGAACCGGTAGGTTCCATGCATATACGGTCTGCCACCGAAGCGACATAATACGTTGACTGCGTAAAACCGTCGCCATAGGCTATGATAAACTTACCTGACTCTTTGAAGTCGAGCAGTGCGTTGCGAATTTCCTGACAAGTGGCAAAACCTGCTTGCAGCTGACCTCCGTGAAGATATATGCCATCAATCTTATCATTGACCTTTGCCATTCGTATGTTTTCCAAGATGTCGTTGAGTCCATATACCGACATTTCCGATTTGCCCATTGCTTGTCCTAAAGCTGAATAGTAATCGTCGTCGCCACCAATGCGTTCTTTGATTTGGCCGTCAAAATCCAAACGATAAACAGAGTGAGCTTTGAGAACGGTGCTTGGCGATGAGCTATCCATACTCGATAAGAGCGAACCTAAGACTGAGAAAAAGAAGAACAGTCTTACAAACATGAAAATAAATAGGCCTACGAGAGTGGCACCTGTGATTTTCCAGAAATCTTTCATTGCTTTATTTTTTTTATGATGAATTGCGATATGGTAGCGGCGAACTTTCAGCTTTATTAGGCTGACGGAATATAAATACGCCACAATCCGCTGCAAAGTTATGAAAATTCTTATTTATATGCAACATTATTTGATAATTTTGTCAGTTGTAAAAAAAAATATATCTTTGCAGGCTCATTGAAATAGTAAAACATAACACCCAAACATAAATGATTACAATTACTTTTCCAGATGGAAGCAAGCGTGAGTATGCCGATGGCGTCAGTGCGCTTCAAGTGGCTGAGTCGATCAGTCCCCGCCTTGCACAAGAAGTGCTTGCGGCAAGTATTAAAACAGATGCAGATTTTGAGCAGGTTGACTTGACTCTGCCGCTGCATTCCGATTGTGAACTACGTCTTCATAAGTGGGATGACGAACAAGCAAAGCATGCCTTTTGGCATACGTCTTCGCACCTGATGGCTGAGGCTTTGCAAGAGCTTTATCCGGGGATACAGTTCGGTATAGGGCCTGCTATAGAGAATGGTTTTTATTATGATGTTCTGCCACCTGAT
>CAMHGK010000042.1 GCA_946184695.1 uncultured Bacteroidales bacterium
CCGCTGAACAGGCGTGGAAATTATACCCAAAAGGCGTTTGAAAGTACCGGGGGGTCGAATTCCTCGAATCCTACAGAACAAAACAAGGACTGCTCCGAGGGGCAGTCCTTGTTTTTGTATCATAGTACGTCAGTACCGTTTATCTTACTTTAAGTCATTTTTGTCTCTTTTTGTATAATTTCAGCGTAGATTTTTATAAACTCATATACTTGTCATTTTGCTATTCCGTTTATTTGTTATATCTTTGCGGCAACTTACAACAAGTATTTAAACCCACATTTATCAGTAGTTTATTGTTCTGTAGCTAAGAATATATTTGTTTTTATCATTCTTATCGGTATTACTATTCAATCTTATTGCCATTCTTTCATTTATGCGTGTAATTATTCAGCGGGTCTTGTCGGCCGGTGTAAGTATCAATGGTGAAGTTGTCGGACAAATAGGCAAAGGCTTTGTGCTGCTTGTAGGTCTGACGCACACCGACACAGAAAACGATGTACTTTTGGTAGCAAAAAAAGTTGCACAGATGCGCATCTTTAGTGACGCTGATGGCAAGATGAATCTTTCATTGTCCGACCTTCCCGATACTTCGATTTTAAGTATATCGCAGTTCACGCTTTATGCCGATTGCCGACATGACAACCGTCCGTCGTTTATTGCAGCCGCCAAGCCTGATATGGCGAAGCCGCTGTACGAATTGTTTAACAACATACTTCGCGAACAATACCACATTAACATACAAACGGGACGCTTTGGTGCTGACATGCAGGTGGCTTTGGTGAATGATGGTCCTGTGACCATAATTCTTGACTCTGAAAACATTAAATAAGCTCATTCTTTCAAGATATCCAAATCAGATTAACATATCATAAGTTCTCAAATACGATAATCATATATGTCAAGCACAATCTTTCAGCGTACAGCAATGCTACTTGGCGAATCGGCGTTGAATAAACTATCTGCCAAACATGTCATACTATTTGGAGTGGGCGGCGTTGGTAGTTGGTGCGCGGAGAGCCTTGTACGTTCAGGTATATGCCATCTTACTATCGTTGACTCTGACAACGTTGCTGAGAGCAACATCAATCGTCAACTCGTAGCCACACATTCTGCAATAGGCAAACCAAAGGTGGAGATACTCAGGCAGCGGTTGCTTGACATCAATCCTGAGGCTGACATTGTTGCGCTGAATCAACGATACACACCGCAAACAGCTTCTGAATTCCATTTGGAGAACTATGATTATATCATAGATGCCATTGATAGTTTGCAGGATAAGGCACACCTCATTCTTCAAGCGACTTCCCTACCCTCGTATTTCTTCTCCTCGATGGGTGCAGCTCTCAAGCTTGACCCGACGCGCATCAGCGTTACAGAATTTTGGAAGGTAAAGGGTTGTCCACTTGCTGCTGCCCTCAGACGCCGCTTCAGACATAGCAAGCAGTTTCCGCAACGCAAATTCAAATGTGTCTTCAGCGACGAACTGCTAAGCAATAAATATCAAGCAGAAGACGAGCCTCGCGTCAATGGCACAATAGCTCATATAACCGCCATTTTCGGCTTTACGCTTGCAAGCCTTGTCATATCCCAGATAGTGAATAGTTAAGTATATATCAATATGATTTACAACAAACTGACAGATTTAATAGGTAATACACCTATGTTACGTATAAGCGGTCTTGCCGATCAAGTAGCAGAATTGGTGGTTAAGTTAGAGTACTTCAATCCCGGTGGCAGTGTTAAAGACCGTATTGCTCTTGCTATGATTGAAGATGCCGAAGCACGCGGTATTCTTCGTGCCGGTGCTACTATTGTGGAGCCAACCTCCGGCAATACAGGTGTAGGCTTGGCATGGGTTGGCACCTCGAAAGGCTATAAAGTGATACTTACCATGCCTGACACAATGAGTCAGGAGCGTCGGAGTCTGCTGCATGCGCTCGGTGCTCAGCTCGAGCTTACTCCCGGTGCGGAAGGCATGAAAGGTGCCATCCGGCGTGCCGACGAATTATGCAATGAAATAGAGGGCGCTGTAATTCTCGGTCAGTTTGTCAATCCTGCCAATCCTGCCGCACATGAGCGTACGACGGGTGAAGAGATATGGAATGACACAGAAGGAAAAGTGGACATCTTCGTTGCCGGAGTTGGCACCGGAGGCACGATAAGCGGTACAGGTAAGGCTCTAAAACGGCATAACCCTAATGTGCAAGTTGTGGCTGTTGAACCTGCAAGTTCTGCAGTGCTCTCAACCGGAAAATCAGGCAAGCATAAAATACAAGGTATAGGAGCAGGCTTTGTGCCTGAGACCTACGATAGTCATGTGGTTGACAATATAATAGCCATAACCGACGAAGAAGCCTACGAAGGTTGCCGTTTGCTTGCCACCACAAAGGGACTACTTGTCGGCATTTCCTCTGGAGCTGCTTTCTCAGCCGCCTATAGATTAGCGCAAAAGCCTGAGAATAAAGATAAAACTATTGTAGCACTATTGCCAGATACCGGCGAAAGATACTTATCGGTATTATGAATTTCCCATCTCACACCGAATTGGAAAAGATAATGCGTCTGATGCGCTCTATCGTTTTCCCTGAATACTATCCTAATCGTGACTTCTCCGACCAGATACTGCGCGGACTTCTTTATTCGCAATTGTCAACAGTGATGTGTCGCGAATGTCACGACTCGAATGCCCAATGTGTAGCTAACACGGCTGATGCTTTTGTCGGTTCATTGCCCGAATTGAAACGCTTGCTTCTGACAGACGTTGAGGCAGCACTACACAACGACCCTGCTGTTAGCAGCAGAGCAGAAGTGATACTCTGCTACCCAATCGTTACAGCAATGTTGCACTATCGCACTGCGCATAGGTTATATGAATTGGACGTACCGCTTATTCCGCGCATGCTCAGCGAGATGGCGCATAACCTTACAGGTATTGACATCCATCCGGCAGCAACTATAGGAGAATACTTCTGTATTGACCACGGAACAGGTGTGGTTATTGGTGCTACATCCATCATAGGCAGACATGTAATGCTGTATCAGGGAGTTACGCTTGGAGCAAAGAATTTTCAATACGATGCTGACGGTCGTCCCCTTGACCTACCACGACACCCGATAATAGAGGATAACGTAACCATATATAGCAACGCCTCTATCTTAGGTAGAATAACCATCGGTCACGATAGCGTTATTGGCGGCAACGTCTGGATTACACAAAGTGTTCCGCCGAACTCGAGAATACTGCAGAGCAAACCATTGCGCGAGCAAGGCTTTACTGATGGAGCAGGAATATAATAATAACTAAGAACAAAATTGATTAGCTAACACACTTTAATACTAATCGTCCACATTACCATATATACCTCTGATATGAAATACAATTCGTTGGTTAAAGAGCTTATAGACACATATATATTATCTGTTTAGAATAAAAGACAGAAAAAAACACAACAAAAACAATAACTAATATGAAAGGACGGACAATCATATCCTTTGAGATCGTAGTTGCAATATGTATGATACTTATGAGTTGCACCCCAAAATGTGACAATCACACTCCCAGGAAAGGTGTGAGCGAGCGTATTATAAGCGAGACCATCGACTCGCTAAAGAGCCTATGCCCTGAGCCGATGCTCTCTGTAATGGAGCGTGGAGTGAAGCAGGCAGGTACATTATGGCAGGCCGACAACGGCAGCGAAGATGACTTCAAGGCTTTTGCTATAGAGCATTTTGCCCAATCTGAAGAGAAACGGACAGAATTGTTTGAGAGTTTGAGCCGCATGTTCGAGCAACTAAATCAAAGTGCAGACATGCTCACTGTAGAACTCCTCAAACCCACCCAACTCACCAATGCCGGCGAACCGACGGCTATCGACTGGATAATGTCGGGATATAATGCGAGCGCGCACCTGACAGATGACTTATTCAGCAACAAAGTGGCATTTATATGCATTCTGAATTTCCCCTTTTACTCTCTTGAGGAAAAGAACCGTCTTGGAGCCGATTGGAGCCGGCGCCAGTGGGCGGAGGCACGCTTGGGAGACATATTCACCTCACGCATACCGGCTTCTGCACAGACTGCTTTATCTGAGGCCCTTGCAGAAGCAGAGAACTACATTGCCGACTATAACATCTGCATGGATCGTTTGCGCACAGAAGACGGGCGTCAGCTCTTCCCCGATGGCATGTTGCTTCTGAGCCATTGGAACTTGCGCGACGAACTGAAAGCCGACTATAGCGAACCTCTGACAACTAATAGTGAAGGCAGAAAAATCAATGAAAAGCAAGAAATGATATATGAGGTGATGCAGCGCATCATCCGGCAGCAGATACCGCAAGCGGTCATCAACAACTCCGAACCGCTATGGTATCCTGTAAGCAATCGCGTAGAAGGTGCGACCGACACTCGTGAGAATGATATACGCTACCAAAAAATTCTCAGTGCGTAATTTTGAGGGCGACATAGAGATACCAGCTCAGAAAATTGATAGCCTGTTCCGCGAGTTGTTAGGTTCAGAACAGGTGAAGACTGTAGCCGCCGAAATCCGACGGCGGCTCGGGCGCGAGTTGAGGCCATACGATATCTGGTATGACGGTTTCAAAGCTCGCAGCTCAATCAGCGAAGATGACCTGTCGGCTCAGACGCGCCGTCTGTTCCCCACCCCCGATGCCTATAGACAACAAATACCGTCGCTGCTATGCAAGCTCGGCTTCTCACGCGATAATGCAGAAGATATAGCCTCACATATAGTTGTTGAGCCGGCTCGTGGTTCAGGACATGCATGGCCATGCGTAGGTCGTCAGGAACCGGCACGGCTAAGGACTAGAATTGCACCGACAGGCATGGACTATAAGGGCTACAACATCGCCGTTCACGAGATGGGACACAACATCGAAGAGGTGATAAGCATCTATCGCATTGACCACTATATGCTTCGCGGCATTCCCAATACAGGCTTTACGGAAGCGAGTGCGTTCCTTTATCAACATCGCGACTTGCAACTCTTAGGTTACGGACCACAAAAGTTAGATAGGGAAGCTGTTTTAGATGCTTTCTGGGGAATGTACGAGATAATGGGAGTGAGCATGGTGGACATGCAGATGTGGCAATGGCTGTACAATAATCCAACGGCTACGGCAGCGCAACTGCGCGAAGCTATGCTTGAGATTGCAGCAAGAGTATGGAACGAGTATTACGAGCCCGTTCTTGGAGAGCACGACTGCGTTCTGCTTGCTATTTATTCGCATATCGTCAATAGTCCTATGTATTTGCCCAATTATCCGATAGGACATATCGTTCAGTTCCAATTAGAAGAGTGGCTTGCCGACAAGGAAGGCTCTGAGTGGGCAAAGGAATACGAAAGGTGCTATCGCTTAGGACGCCTCACTCCTGACCAATGGTTGCGGCAAGCCGTTGGCGGGCAACTGTCAGTAGAGCCTATTTTGAGAAAAATAGAGTCATTGGGCATCTAATTTTGGTAAATAAAAAAAAATGACTACCTTTGCAGGCTATTTGGGCAAAATAAAAACAATTCACGTTGAAGATAAAAATAACTAATACATAAAACTACCACTATGGGAAGAGCATTTGAATATCGCAAAGCGACCAAACTGAAACGTTGGGGACACATGGCCCGTACGTTTACCAAATTAGGTAAAGAAATCACCATTGCAGCCCGCGACGGCGGTGCTGACCCCAACAGCAACCCTCGCCTGAGAATGCTTATTCAGCAATGTAAGCGCGAGAACATGCCCAAAGAAAACATTGAGCGTGCTATCAAGAAAGCTACCGACAAGTCGTCGGAAGGCTACAAGGAAATCAATTACGAGGGTTACGGACCGCATGGCATAGCAATCTTCGTAGAGACAGCTACCGACAACAACATGCGTACAGTAGCTAACATCCGTTCGTATTTCACCAAGCATGGCGGCTCACTTGGCACTCAGGGCTGCTTACAGTTCCTTTTCGACCGCAAGGCTATGTTTACCGTTTCTGCAAAAGAAGGAGTTGACCTTGACGAATTAGAGCTTGAGCTGATAGATTTCGGAGTAGAAGAATTGGGCAACGATGAGGATGGAAACATCATCATCTATGGCGACTTTGCTCAGTACTCGCAAATACAGAAGTACTTAGAAGACAATGGCTTTGAGATACAAAGTTGTGAGTTCGTCAGAATCCCTAACGACTACAAAGAGCTTACTGACGAGCAGCGCGAGTCGGTACAGAAGCTAATCGACAAAATCGAGGAGGATGAGGACGTACAGAACGTATTTACCAATATGGCTGAATAATGGAGCTGATACGTCATTATTTTCCGAATATAACAGAGAAGCAAGAGCAGCAGTTTGCTGCTCTTGATGTCTTGTACCGAGAGTGGAATGCTAAAATCAATGTCATCTCTCGCAAAGATATCGACAACTTATATACTCACCACGTACTCCACTCTCTTGCTATTGCTCGTTTGGTAACGTTTCGTCAAGGGACTCAGATTTTAGACCTCGGTACGGGCGGTGGATTTCCCGGCATACCTCTTGCTATCTTGTTTGACAACTGCCACTTCACTCTGCTCGACTCTGTAGGCAAGAAAATCAAGGTGGCTTCGGAAGTGGCTTCGGCGCTATCGCTTAGCAACGTGGAATGTGTGCAACGACGTGCGGAAGAGGAGAAAGGCAAGTATCATTTTGTAGTGTCCAGGGCAGTGATGCCAATGCCGGAGATTGTCAGAATTGTTAAAAAGAACATATCCACTGAGCAGTTGAACGCAATACCAAACGGTGTGATTTGCCTTAAAGGAGGTGAACTTCAGGCGGAATTACATTCAATGCGTCACTTGGCAGAGCAAACGCCTATCAGCAAATTCTTTTCAGAAGAGTATTTCAAAACAAAAAAAATAGTATATGTGCCCGTCTGATAATGCCACTATAGCATCGGGCTCATGGAGATGCTTCAATCATGCAAATTAAGACCTTCTATTTTAACCCCATACGCGTTTGTACATACGTTATCTATGATGCCACTGCCAACAAAGCAATCTTAATAGATACAGGGTGTTACGACGACAATGAGCGCGAGCGACTCTTGGAATTTTGCACTGAGAATGCCCTGACGCCGGTAGCGCATCTGCTCACTCACGCTCACTTAGACCATATCTTTGGTGCACAATTCGTTTATGAACAATGGGGACTGCTGCCCTATTTGAGTCCTCATGACGCTCCTCTCTATGAGCATCTGCCATTGCAGGCACAATTCTTTGGTATTCCATTCTCCGATAAGACTCTCGACCGATACATTCCTATCAGCAATAAGCAACAACTTGATTTTGGATTTCTCACTGTTGATACCATTGCTACGCCTGGACATACAGAAGGTGGTGTTTGCTATCTTGTATCCGACAAGACCGGTGCCGGACAATATCTATTTACAGGTGACACGCTATTCTGCGGAGGTATGGGCAGAACAGATCTCCCGGGTGGCGACTATTCCACTTTGATACATTCCATAAAAGACATTCTCTTCTGTCTTGACGACAACATGGTTGTCTATCCTGGTCATGGTCTGCCTACCTCTATCGGGCAAGAAAAGCAATTTCAGCGTCTCTATCTTTAAGCAACTAAGACCTTATGCAACTCAGCGAGTTTTACAATACATATCTTTCAGCGAGTCAATCCAAAGAACTGCAATTGGCACTATGTTCCGGCAACTCGTCAGGTGCTGCAAAAAAAGTTGTCCATCTGCTTGCTGACGGAATTGAAGGGTCTTCACGAGCTATCCATATTGCCCGTTTGTCGGAGTCACTCGGGCGAACCATGTTAGCAATAGTCAACAATGCAGAGGATGCCGAATATCTTGCTGCCGATTTGCAACGACTTATAGAGCCACAGGCTATCGACAGCGACGAGCAGAAAGACAATAAGAAAAGCAAAAGCAGTAATTCCGGGAGCATTACCGACAACTCAGCAGCCGCTCAGAAGGTATTTTTGTTTCCATGCTCACATCGCAAGCGCCAAAAGGCAGCCGACGAAGCATACGAAATTCAGCGCACTCAAGCTCTTATAGCACTAACAGAATCCGTCAATGCAAGCATCATCGTCACTTATCCCCAAAGTATTATAGAGACCGTTCCGTTGCGCAATTCATTATCGGACAACACCATACACATTGCAGTTGGCCAGCAGATACCTATTCGTAAACTCACGGAACAATTATCGGAGATGGGATTTGAGCGGGTTGACTTTGTATATGAGCCCGGGCAGTTTGCTGTTCGTGGCGGCATATTTGATATCTTTTCCTTTACTTCAGAACAACCGTTTCGTCTTGACTTCTTCGGTGATGAGATAGATACCATACGAACTTTCGACATAGAGACTCAGCTTTCTGAGAAAAAAATAAAGGAAGTCAATATAGTGCCCGCAATACAGCAGCAAGGGTCTGCTTGCGGCACATTGCTTGATTATTTGCCTGCCGACACTATTATCGTCTCCGATGACTTGTCGCTCGTACATTACACTATAATCAACGATAGCAGTGACGACAATGGCAATTATGTGGCAGCAGCTGAGCGAGAGCAAGTCTTTGCGCCATTATTCTCTGACACTTACAGCAGTTTAGAGTTCTCTCGTCGGTCGTACTTTCAAAAATACTCACGCGTTTCCTTTTCCATTCTGCCACAGCCGCTGTTTCATAAAAACTTCGACTTGCTGGCATCTACTCTGAAAGATTACATCGACAAGTCGTATCAGATTTTTATATCCTCCGATTCGCAGAAGCAGATAGATCGCATTGAGGCAATACTCAACTCAAAAGACATGCCCCGTTGCTTTCAGCCGGTGGACATGACTCTGCATGAAGGTTTTGTTGACAACACTGCACATATTGTTTTCCTTACCGATCATCAGATTTTCGAGCGCTACCACCGTGTCGGTCAGACAGCTGCCAAAGTCAGACGTTCAAAGGCGCTCATTACCCTTAAGGAACTGAATCAGTTGCGAATTGGCGACTATGTAGTGCATGTGGATCATGGCATTGCCAAATTCGGCGGTTTGGTCGTTAGTGACATCAACGGCAAGCCGCAAGAGATGATAAAACTGATTTATAAAAATCAGGACTTGCTGTTTGTGTCGATTCATAACCTCCACAGGATAAGCAAATATAAAGGTAAAGAAGGCAGTGAACCCAAAATATCACGCTTAGGTTCAGGTCAATGGGAGCACATAAAAGAACGTACCAAACAGAAAGTCAAAGATATTGCCCGCGATCTGATTCGTCTATATGCTGAGCGTCGTCAGCAACAAGGATTTCAGTATTCACCTGACTCCTATTTGCAGCATGAGCTGGAGGCTTCGTTTCTATATGAAGACACCCCGGACCAACAGCGCGCCACGCTTGATGTCAAACACGACATGGAATCGCCCGTGCCGATGGACCGCTTAGTCTGCGGAGATGTGGGGTTCGGAAAGACAGAGGTGGCAATGCGTGCCGCCTTCAAAGCAGCCACCGACGGCAAACAAGTGGCAGTATTGGTGCCAACCACCGTACTCGCCTTGCAACATTACAACACCTTTACTGAGCGTTTCGCACAATTCCCCGTAAGAGTGGAATATATATCGAGAGCAAAATCGCCCAAGCAAGTAAAACAGATTCTCGATGACCTTGCAGCCGGCAAGATTGATATCATCATCGGTACTCACAAACTTGTAGGCAAATCTGTAAAATTCAAAGATTTGGGGCTGCTTATCATAGATGAAGAACAAAAATTCGGCGTAGCTACAAAAGAGCGACTGAGGCAGATGCGCGTCAATGTGGACACTCTCACGCTCACTGCCACTCCTATACCGCGAACCCTTCAGTTTTCACTGCTCGGCGCTCGCGACCTTAGCATCATCAACACTCCCCCACCCAACCGCTATCCCATTCAGACAGAAGTAATCACTCCCGACGATGAAGATATCATACGCGAAGCAATAGAACTTGAGCTTAACCGCAATGGTCAGGTGTTCGTTGTCAGCAACCTCATTCAGTCGCTGCCCACAATAGAGAATCGTATCAGACGACTATGTCCGCATGCACGCATTACTACCGCCCACGGTCAGATGCCGACAGACCTTGTTGAACAAATCATAACCGATTTCATCAATTACGACTACGATATTCTTATCTCCACTTCAATCATTGAATCCGGAGTTGACATCCCTAATGTCAACACTATCATTATCAACTCAGCACATCGCTTCGGTCTGAGTGATCTACACCAGATGCGCGGACGAGTGGGCAGAACCAATAAGAAAGCCTACTGCTACCTTGTTGCACCATCCAACGAATTGCTTACACCTGAGGCACGGCGACGACTGCAAGCCGTAGAGACTTTTGCAGAACTCGGCAGCGGATTTCATATAGCCATGCAAGATTTGGATATACGCGGCGCCGGCAACATGCTGGGAGCAGAGCAATCGGGATTTATAGCCGAATTGGGTTACGAGACTTACCAGCGTATTCTCTCAGAAGCGATGCTCGAGTTACGTGAGGAAGAAGATATTACCGACGTCAGCCCTGAAGATATAGAGTCCACTGTATGGGTTACCAACACCCAATTCGAGTCGGACCTATGCCTAAACTTCCCCAGCGACTACATCGAAAATATCTCAGAGCGTATAACCCTTTATAGAGAATTGGACTCTCTGACAGATGAGCGTCAGCTTGAACAGTTCAAAAACAGGCTGATTGACAGATTCGGGACTCTGCCGCCTGAAGCACAAGAACTGCTACAGGTAATTCGGCTTCGCTGGCAGGCGATGAGTTTAGGTATTGAGAAAGTGTATCTGAAAGCCTCACGCCTGACCGTCTATTTCCCGCAAAACATAGAGTCACCATACTATCAATCAACCATCTTCGACGATGTCATAAACTTTGTTATGCGCAACCCGAGACGCTGCCACTTGCGCGAACAAGATGGCAAACGATCTGCGATAATTGACAATGTCAAATCGGTTACAGAAGCACTTGATATTCTTCGCTCCATTCACCCGAAGAAATAAATTTTGCGTATTTAATTATTTTATTGTATCTTTGCAACGCGATTTATTTAGGCATGTATTTTGTGCACATAAAAACGTCACTCTGAAAAGAAAGATTAATCTTAATAAATAAATCACTATGAAACACATTAAGCTACGCCTTATTGTCATGAACTTCCTCGAGTATGCTGCATGGGGAGCATACTTGACTTGTATGGGACGATATTTGGCGACTCACGGATTGGGTGCAAACATCGGTATTTTCTACTCTATTCAGGGTATAGTGTCGTTGTTTATGCCGGCATTGATGGGTATAGTAGCGGACCGTTGGATTCCCGCACAAAAGCTCCTTTCTCTGTGCCATGCATTGGCAGGTGCCTTTATGATTTCAGCAGGTGCCTACGGACTAATGGCAGGTGATAGTGTGCAGTTTGCTACACTATTTACATTCTACACTCTGTCGGTAGCTTTCTATATGCCGACCATAGCAATAAGCAACTCTGTTGCATATATCGCACTGGGCAAGGCCAATATGGATACCGTCAAGGACTTCCCGCCGATACGTGTGTTTGGTACAGTAGGTTTCATTGCCACAATGTGGGTAGTTGACCTTTGCGGATTCCAATCCACCCCATGGCAGTTTATCGTCAGTGGCGGTATCAGCATCACATTAGCTCTATATGCATTGACTCTGCCGGAGTGCGAGACGAAAAAGAATGTGGAAACAAAGAGTTGGACAGAGGCTTTAGGCTTGCAGGCTTTCTCGCTATTCAAGCAAAAGAAGATGGCGATATTCTTTTTATTCTCTATGATGCTTGGAATGTCGCTTCAAGTAACCAACGGCTTTGCTAACCCTTATCTGAGTTCATTCGAGTATTTCCCAGATTGGTCAGAATCGTTTGGAGTACAGCATAGCAACATACTAATCAGTATTTCACAGATTTGTGAGGCACTCTGCATCCTGCTTATTCCATTCTTCTTAAAGCGTTTCGGTATTAAAAACGTAATGCTCATTGCTATGTTTGCATGGGTATTCCGCTTTGGATTGTTTGGAACGGGCGATCCCGGAACCGGTGTATGGATGTTTGTCTTGAGTTGCGTTGTCTATGGTTTTGCCTTCGACTTTTTCAACATCTCCGGCTCTCTTTATGTTGACCAAGAGGTTGATCCCTCGATGCGAAGCAGTGCTCAGGGAATATTTATGATGATGACCAATGGCTTTGGCGCTGCCATTGGTACGCTGTCAGCACAAGCAATAGTCAACAAGACCGTGCCTACATTCGATTGGAATGCGCTCGGCATTGTACGCGACAGTGCCAATAAGATTATGTGGGAGGCGCTGAGTTCTGATCAGCTATTGGCTGTTCAGAAAGCTGCCAACGAGATGTGGGCAGGCTGGCGCACAGCATGGTTTATCTTTGCATCATACGCGCTTGTCGTAGCAATCTTATTCTGGATATTCTTCGAGAATAAAAAGGCAGAGAAAAAATAGGCAAATAAGAATAGCAAGCTTTCCCCCACTCCGCTTGCCAGTCAAACGGTCGGAAAACGTAATATAAAAAAGCAATCTCCAAGTATCGAATGAACTTGGAGATTGCTTTTTTTGGGATTCCCATGCTGCGATAAACCAAATCACCTCTATAGCATTGGTGCTTTGCGTTATTTTTCCGATGTACCGTCGCTTTGCTCTTGTGCAGAGTTGTCGGAAATTTGACGTTGCTGTAATTGACGTAGATACTGTAGCCCATTGATAGCAAAATCTCTTGACTCCTCATACGTTCTGAGTTCTTTGAGTACCTTCTCAGCGGCTGAATAATCGCCGAAATAGACAAGAGCAGCAGACTGCTGCCGTAACATAAACTGATGCATATTAATCCATTTAGCTTCAGGTTCTTCTGATTGTTTTAGTACATCAATGACATTGCCATCGAACAAGTTAATTTCTCTGAACACCCTAACATCGTGTGCACGGGTCAGCACACTGACATATAGCCTGACATGTTTGAAGTTGTTAGATGAGGAGGCTATATCCAAATAGTACAACGACTTCTCATACTGTTGGAGTTCATAGTCGCAAAGTCCAAGCAGATAGCATATCTCGTAGAAGAACTCACGGTTGCTGCCTGAAAGCTCGAAAAAGGACGGTTTGATATCGTTATATACAACCATTAGATAGTCGATTGCTCTCAGATACAAACGGTTTAATATAAGGTCATAGGCTCGGTAGAATTTTTCCGACATCTCGTTAGCCTCAAAATCCTTTAGCCATTTTTGCACCTCGCTTAGTTCATTCTCTCTGTTGTCGCGAATCTTATCCTGTGCATCTAACCACATATACTCAAATTCCTTATGCCTATTTACCTCGGTAGTCTTGTCGCAGGCAATGAGAAACGTGAATGCCTGAGGTTTGGGATTGACCAGACCGGGTGATTGCTCTTCCGCACATGTCACAACATTGAGCGCCTTGATTGCAGTTACCCTAATATACGTATTAAACTCATTATCTTCTACTACGGTAAAAACAAAGGAATATACGTTGGCAAAAGCGAATACCAACATAGTAGCAGCATGGTCGTATGAATTCGATTGCGAAGCAATCAGGTCGAATGTCGATTTGAGATTAAAATTAAGAATGTTATCTCCGCCTTTCAGATGACACAATTGCTTATCTGCTGAGTATATTGACATTATATAGATGTCTTGTGGTTGTTCATCTTCATATAAGCGCTCAAATAAAGCTCCGACCGTAAGTTGTTCGTCGGGTTTCAATGCAAAGCTTTCAGAATCTGACAACCCTGCCACCTCTGCCTCTCTAATAAGGTAATTTTCGTAAGCTTGATCTGCTTCTGTTTCGGCTGTTTCATTGAAATCTTTAGATGAAATTTGCTCTTTGACATGCCTACAGATTATAGCTGACATTTCGAGAAACGACCTTAAAGAAGTCTCGTCTATCGACATTGTTTCGTATGAGAGCGAAAATTCAATCTCATGTGTCTCCTCATCGGGCTCGGTCACAAGTTTTACAAACTTCATCGTCCTCATGACCTTATTACAAATGCGCAAACTGCGATCGGCGTCGGTGGAATTTACTTTGGCAAACGCCGGCAAGCATAGCAACATCTCACGGCTCCCATCAGTCTTAAATGACACAATGTATATATAGCCTTGATATTTGAAATGTCCTTCTTTTACATGTTTTTCCGAATCTTCTGTCACACCTTCAAGCACACAGCCGTTAGTCTGAAGAAAATCGGTTAGAATCTGTTCTGGAGTCTTGTTGCCGGATGGCGGCGTTTCTTTGTCGGACGTCTTAGCGAATAACCTTTTATCACAAAATACAAGCCAAGCCGCTACTGTACACAGAACCAATAATATGATAAGCAATATGTATGTCATAATAAAATGAAACTAATTAAAGCGAAATGACTATTTCAAAGGCCCTTATCTATTATCATATTGGTGTATCAGATTTTTGAACTCGTCGGTTTCGCGGATAAAATCGAGGTCGGTATCTTTGCTGATATGCACGAACTGACGGTAGCCTTTTTCAAGAGATTTTCTTAGATACAGAAGTGCTTTATCCTTATCCTGTAGTAACGAATAAAAACATGCTATGTTGTAATAATCGTCACCGCTTATTTCTTCAGAACGAAGAAGGTTCTCGGTTGTCGCCAAAGCCAAGTCTTTCAAATCGCGATAATACATTACGTGAATCAACATCGACGGTTGCACCTTTTCTGTATTACTAAGTATAACGTCGAGTTCACGATAAGCGTCATCTTGTCTGTCCATGCTCAGATATAATTTTGCTATTTCAAGACGGAGTTGTACGTTAGCAGAATCCAGCATCAACCCTTTTTGCAGCTCGTCGATAGCTGCAGCTGTCTTCCCCTGCTTCGCCAACACCTGTGATGTCACATAATATGCAGCAGGAGCAAAGTTAAGGTCAACCGCAATGGATGCCATCGCGTCAGAATATGCCTGACTGAGCGAGTCGATTGCAAGATAATCGAAAGAGCGGCGGAAAAGCACCTCGGAGTCTTTCTGACCTGCCTTATCAAACTCATCTATAACTTTAGTATAGCAGTTGATAGCCTCGGGATAGCGCTCGAGTTCGTCGTAGCACATGCCAAGCTGGTAGTTGTTGAACACAACAGCAGCGGTATCAGCATCTATCACCATTTTATTCGACCAGTCATTTATGGCTTCTACAAACATGTCGTTTGCCATATATATCCTTGCGCGGATGCTATACCAATATGCGCGGAATTGTACATCAGCACTACCTGATATCTGTTTGGTTACGGCATTAAGAGTGTAGGCATATTCCCGCTTTGAGCAGTAAAGAAGCATACTTATATCATTATATGCCAAGCTGTGATAAGGGATCAGATTGTCAACGGCTGCCTTATAATCTTCTTTCATTATAGCCGACACTGCCTTCAGGCGATAGGGCTCCGCTATACGTGGCTCCTGCTGAATTATATAATCCAGCAAACGATTGCCCTCTTGTTCACGGTTGGTCATGAGCAGTATGCGTCCCAACTCAAGAAATACTCTTAGGTCATCGCTGCCAAGTTCTATCGCTTTGCGCAAGTCAGTTTCTGCCAAATCGTTCTTTTCCATTTGGCAATAATACAATCCGCGGGCCTGATACATACGAGGATTGTTGCCATCTTTTTTGATAGCGGTATTGTAGCAGTCTAAGGCTTCGTCATACTTTTCCAACCCTAAGCATAAGTCGCCCTTGACTTTATAGAAAGCACTAAGGGGGAGTTCACATTTCTTTTTCCATAAATCTATACCCTTGTTGATGTCATCAAGAGCAACCTCGGGCTTGGAGGTATAGTAATTAGCCAGAGCCAGATACATGTATGCCATAGCATCTTTAGGCTTTTCAACAAATCTTAGTGCATTACCATCCATGGCAACA
>CAMHGK010000043.1 GCA_946184695.1 uncultured Bacteroidales bacterium
TTTTGGGTGATTTTGGATATATAAAAAACCATTACAGATTTTTGACACACCCTCATGCAGTATATGCGACGCCTCTCATACGTCATATTACTTCTTCTTACCCTCTCTGCAGGGCTGATATGCAGCAGTAACTGCCACAACTGCTACAACATTGCCGGTGCCGGTGCATCCGCCGATTCAGCAGAAAACCGGATGGCGCAGTTCATCATCTCAGAACCCGACTGCGCACTGCCCGTGCAGGTAGAGAAGATCCAACTGACAGTAGTGCAACTGTCGGCACGACAGCAACTCAAGCGCTTGTCGGAGTCGGTATTCGGTCACGCCGCCAATGTCGTCACCACTTATTCCCTTTTGCAGAGAATATATCGCTCATGCACTATCATACGTGGTCTCGAGACATACGATATCTGCTTCCCGTTTTCTTCTTTTTGGTAATCTTACGATGCATAATGCTTAATGCACAATGCACAATGCATAATGCATAATGTATAATGCATAATGTATAATGCATAATGCACAACGCACAATGCATGCTATCCGCATGGTCTCCCCCGCCCTTGTAGGGAGGGGGTTAGGGGGCGGGTTACACGAAATAATGCACAATGCATAATGTTGAATTAACAAATCGTAAAATTACCAAATCTTACTTATTATGGACGCATCAACAATCATTATTGCCGTGGTGCTATTGGCACTGGCAATCATCCCCGTTGTTCTGCTTAACAAATCAGGCAAGAATAACAAACTCAACGACAACAAAGAAGAGAATAAATAATTAAGCATTTCAAATCCCCGGATTTTGAAATCTCACAAAAAAGTCCTCGTTTCGGCAAGCCTATCCCGGCACGCCAAAACGAGGACTTTTCATTATGAAAACCCGAAATCCAAAAGTCAAAAGAAATGATGGTGTGTCAAAACTATTGGCACACCCCCTTTATATCAATAATTGTTGATAATTTTCTTTAATTGTTGACCTATATAAATAATTTTTGGATAATTTTGGGTAATTTTGGACTTATTAAAAAATCAACTTCGATTTTTGACACACCCTCACCATGCGGATAGCAAGCATTATAATGCATAATTATCAATTAATGCTTGTAAACTCTATACTCGTAGGGAGCAAGTTTGGTTGTCGTACCTAAGGTCAAACTCTGACCGGTAAGCATGTCGGTGACCTCGCGGCCCTGATGTTTCATAGGATATTTAACCTCCTGCTCGCTATTGCTTGTATTGCAAATGACAAGCAGAGTCTCACTCTCGTCGGTATATTCTATATATGGTACTTTAGAGTTGAGAGCACCCGTAAGCTGCTTTCCACCACGCAGGTGAGCCGTCTGTTTATAAGCTCCGAGCAGTGATTTCATAGCAGTACGGGTGGCGTTCTCAGAGGCAAAATCCATCACGTTGAAGTTGAAGAAATTGATTGTATTCATATATCCTAACTCCTGCGAAGAATATATCATCGGCACACCCGCCATGAAAGCCGTCAAACAGAATGCCGACAGTTCACCTTGAGCCGAGCGAAAGACGCTCCCGGGGGCGGTGTTGGCTGACTCGTCGTGAGTCGTAACATAACGCATGCGCTCTTTGCCGGCAGGAGTGGAGTTGTACTCAGACGTATTAGCCGACAGCAATGCTCCGAAAGTACTGCTACCGCTGTATAACCCCTCAATGGCATAAAGGTAACTCCAACTATAGAGCAAGTCGAAACCTGCAGCATAGAGTCCTGCATCAGACGTCTCTGCAAGCATCAAAGCATTGTCTTTACGCTCACGAAGGTCAGTTATCACACCTTGCCAAAACTCTTTAGGAGCACCACCTGCATAGTCGCAGCGGAAACCGTCAACACCGGCTTCGTCAACCCAATAGAGCATACATGCCGCCATAGTGTCGCACACTTCCTTTACATCGTAATTCAGAAAAGTCACGTCAGCCCAGAATGTCTCATCGGCTGTCTGCGGTCCCTGATACCAATCAGGATGAGTTGTAACCCAACTATTGTCCCAAGAGGTATGGTTGGCAATCCAGTCCAAGATGACGCGCATACCATTCTTATGAGCCGTATTGACCAGAGAGCGCAAATCAGCCATACTGCCGAAAGCAGGATCGATGGCACGGTAATCGCGTACGCAGTAGGGCGAACCTATCGCCTTAGAATCGGCTCCACGGGGATGTATAGGCATCAGCCAAAGAACATTCACACCCATCTGTGCCAACTCCGGCACGTAGTTTTCGATAGCCTTGAATGCCTCGGACTCAGCAAAAAGCCGCTCATTGCACTCATATATAACCATCGTATTGGCATCCACTATGGGTTTATCATCGTCCGCCGGCGGAAGGACATGGTGCCCCTGCTTGCAACCCAGAAAGAGGCAGAGCATAGAACTCAGAATACAAACAATATATGTTTTAACTGTTGTTTTCATAATCATGTTTATTTATCTTTTTTAACAATTGTCACGTTTAAGTCCCTATCGTCTCATTTTAGCCACCACGCTCAATTCTGTCACTCCCGTGTCAGTCAGCTTCAGGTAATACTCGTTATTAGTTTGAGTCGCCTCAACGGTATAGTCAGCAAGCTGAGTGCCATTGTTATTATTGACTATCAGGTGAAAGACGTCACCCACATTACCTGCTATTTGCGTATGTCGGAGCGTAAGTCCGAGAATAGAGTTCTCATCCATAGTCTGTAGAGAGGTACCCGGCCAAGCGCTGAATACCTCACTGCTTCCCCATGCATATACATATAAGGGAATTATAGAGTCGTTGCCCTCAGCATCGGGCATAGTGCTCAGTGTCTCGGTTGCATCATAGAACCAGATATCAATTGTGGCCTGCTCTTTAGGAGCTGCAACAGGGTCGAACCACTCTACATCACCGGGATTCAGAGGATCCGCAATCAGGACAGGTGCTCCTTCTGAGCCGAGATACAAGTAGATGTCTTCACCTATTACATAGTCGTCGTAGTCAGGACGCTGCGATGTTCCTCCGTTAGAGAATATAAGGTGCTCCGTCAGACCGTTGTTAGCCTCGCCCATGTCGAAATAGAGGTAGGTATAGTCGCCTATCTTCTCTGTTCCGGTGACGCTCATGCCGGGCCAGCCTCCGTTAAGGTCATTCAAATCGCCCCACATGTAAAGGGTAGTTGCGAGCCCCCAGTTCATGCCGTCTAACACATAAACCACTGCTCCGTCATGCCCTACTACTCCATCCAAGTTAAGTTCCTCAACCTTGCCATCGCCGGTGATATGCAGATAAACGGGGTCGCTGCCGAAAGTGACAGGTCCGTAGTCGGCAAGCTGAGCGTCACCGTTGTCAGAGAAGATAAGCGTCTCGGTCAGACCTTCGTTTCCTTCGCCTATATCGAAATAAGCCAACTCCTTGCCATTCACTGTCTCAATGCCAGTAACGCTCATGCCGGGCCAACCGCCATTGAGGTCGTTCTGATCACCATACATATAGAGTGTGAGTTTGCCAAAACCACTCTCATCCAACACATACACAACCGGTCCGTTATGCTCAACTTTGTCGTCGCCCGCTGAGAAATAGGCAGCCCAGCGGTCAGCCCAGATATTATTAACCGAACCGAGCGAGGCATCGATAGTATGAGTCACCGCTTCACCCTTGATATTACGTTCCCCACCGGCTTTCTTGCTAACAAAAGAGAATCCGTCGGCAAGAGTCTTGCCGTCTTTGAAATCTGAGGGGAAGAGATAGATACCCCACTTTTTGTCCGAAGCCGATGCTTTCTCCATCTGCCATGCTATCTGCCCGAGAGCCGTCTTTTCATCAAGTCCGTTGAAGGCTCCAAAGATATAAATCTCATCATCCACCGCGGTGCCTACAGGTGCTATCAGTTCGATGAGAATAGCATTAGTCATAGGCTCAAACTGTGTCTGCTCGTGGTCGAAGACGATGTCTTGTTTGCAACTCGGCAGCAACAGAGCAGCCAAAGCACACCAAATGCAGACTTGGTATATTCTGATTTTAGTTTTCATTGTATTCTGTTTTTAGGTTTGTTTATACTAAAAATGTAGCATGGTAGCCGGCATTAGTAATTCGGGTTCTGCCTAAGTCCCGGATTGACGCTCAGAGCAGAAGCAGGCAGCGGGAACCATTCATACTTGCGGTCGCGCTTTGCGGGGTAAGTGAAGCCATCGTCAGTAGCACGCCCGAAGAACCACCACTGTCCTTGTGTAAACTTATCGAAACGTCTCAGGTCGGTGCGACGCCTGCGCCCTTCGCACAGGAACTCTTGTCCCCATTGGTCGAGCATCCAAGCCTCATCGATAGCAGTGAAACGTCCGTAGTTGGCAGCATCAGCAGGATTGGCAAAATAGCGTCCGCGCACCTGCTGCACAAGTGCTTCGGATCCTGCTGCATCTCCGCTCCGCAGTTTGCATTCGGCCAATGTATAATAGACCTCAGCCCAGCGGAACTCCACATCGTCGATATCTTGAAAATCTTTGCCCTCGCTTTCGGGATAAATAGGATAGCGAACCAAACGTACACCTGAGTTGGTCTCACCCCAACGCGGCGACATTACAGGCTCAAGCGCTCTACCAATAGTGGTAGCCCCCTCAAACTGCCCTACTTGGTCGGCATAGTAGAGATCCTGCCCGTCACGGTCGGCATCGGCCTTGAGCACGTCGCCCGTCCCCCAATTGCTCTTCATCAGACCCTTGAGAAATATACCTGAGTAGTTGCCGTCTTCCCATTTATAGTTACCTTTACGAATATCTTTATCATTGAAACGCTCATATACGGCACCGAGACGATCGTTGTATGGCGGGTCGAGGAAGCACTTGGCACCTTCCGAATATCCGTATGTGGAGTTGACGGTGCCGGAGTTGTCGTAGCTCGGGGCAAGGCAGCAGCAGTTCCATGAACTCTGTGTTGACGAGAAATTGAAATAATCGGCATAGGTATATGCAAGGAAAGGCATATCGCGCATCCAGCCGGCATTGAGTTGACCGTTCTCCATAGCAAATGCCATAACCACCTCGGGGCAGGTATTGTTGGTTACATGATAGATGTCGCGGTAGTCGGTAGCGATGGAATAGGCACCATAGTCGCCATTTAGCAGTTGTTGGGCAAGCTGAGCACACTCGTCGAACCGAGCCGTGCCGGTGAACACCTGCGAATTGAGCAACATACGCATGCGTATCATGCGGTTGACTGCCTGATTCATGCGGTTGCGCGTTGCATTGGAGCCATCCTCCTTTGGCAGATAGGCATAGGTCTCGTCAAGCTCCGTACAGATGAAGTCATATACTTTAAGGCAACCCTTAGAGAAATCCTCATCGGCAGAACCCGGAATAGTGCCATCGTCCTCGGTATAGAGAGGTATAGCACCGCCCCATAGTTCAAAGCAGTTGTAATAAGCCCATGCACGCAGAGTGCGCACCTCAGCTATGTACGACTTCAGCTTCTCATCAGTCATTCCGAGTTCGTTGGCGTCTAATTTGCGAAGGTCGCTTATCAATGTGTTGCACAGACCTATAGTTGACCATGCCGTTTCCCAAGTAGAGCGTATGATTTTTGACTCGGCAGTCCATGTGTGCGTAGAGATAACGGTCTTCTCGCCTTCATCGTAGCCCCATAGACCTCCGTTCCATACACGCCATACTATCTGGTCGGCACTAAACTCATTCAGATACCAGAAATACTCCAAATAGCTCATCGCAGCATTACCATAGATAGCTGCCACAGCTCCCTTGACAGATGCCTCGTTTTGGTAATATACAGTGGCATCGATGCGGTCATATACTTGCTCGTCCATCTGGCACCCTGCAAGCAGTAAGGTGCTGACCGCTAATATATAAAATACTGTCCGTTTCATAGTGTTAATGCAGATTTAGAGTTACACCTAAGCAGAGTTGGGTGGCAGTGGGGTATGCCGACGATACATCCACGCCCGGCGTTATACCCGTCACCGCTACTATTGATGGATCGTTGCCGCTATAGCGGGTAAAGGTATAGATATTTTTGGCAGTCACATATAGGCGAAGTCCGTCGATGAGTTTGTCTTGCCAACGCCAATTGTAGCCCAATGTTATATTATCTAATTTGAAATAAGAACCATCCTCAAGGAAATAGCTCGAAATGACACCTCCGCCTGTCTTTACGTATTTGTCGGTGGTATAGGCGGTGCGGAGTACGTTGTCGCTGCCACTGCCGGAAAGTCCCATGCCATACTTACGCATATTGAAGATGTCGTAGTCGAAAGCACCGGTAAAGAGAATCGAGAGGTCGAAATTATGGAATTCAAAACTGTTGGTCCAGCTCAAGTTGTGCTTAGGTGAGCCATTGCCTATATAGCGCTTCCATGAAGCATCGGCAGAGCCGACAGGCTGTGCATTGCCATCGTTGTCAAGCACCAGCATATTGCCGTTGGAATCTATTCCGGCAAACTCATAACCATAGAACTGCCCTATCTCGCCACCTTCCTGCACGCGGAAGAAATACTCTGACGTACCAACGCCCGGCTTCTGATACAACTCAAGATACGATGCCTGATACACATCATTTGAGAGTTTGGTCAGATAGGTACGGCCATAAGAGTAGTTGACGCCCATGTTCCACTTGAAATTCTTGTCGGCAAAGATATCGCCGTTCAGACTCACTTCCACGCCTCGGTTCGACGTCGTACCCACATTTACAAGTATTGAGGGATGGACGTAAGGCGGCTGAGGAGCCGTGTAGTTATAGAGCAGGTCGGGCGAGCGGCGGATATAGTACTCGATGCTTCCGCGCAAACGGTGCCACAGGTCGAAGTCAACACCTATGTTATAACTCTCCGACTTCTCCCAACTAAGAATAGGATTGGCATTTTTGTCGGAAGCATAACCAACAACCCACTCGCCGTCCATGAAGTACTGATAGCGCGTCGAGTAGGTGGCAAGCGACTGGTAGCTGTCGTTAGGTTCACGACCCGTAACACCATACGAGAAACGAGGCTTCAGGCTCTTTACAACTCCTGAGGCAGGCTCCATAAACTCACTGCTCATCATCTCCCATGCTATACTTGCCGAAGGGAAATTACCCCACCGACTCTTCATACCGAACTTCGTGCTTGCCTCACGACGGAAACTGACGCTGGCAAACAGCATGTCACGCCAGTTGTAGTTGACGCGCCCGAAAAAGCCGAATAGCGAGTTCTGGCTCTTGCCGCTCCACATCGAAGACGTGCCCATAGCAAGCCAACTGCCGGCACCAAGATTATGCCATAGAGTGTTATCGAAAGTGAAGTCGCGGTTTTCGGCTCCTACCTGCTCCCATGAGTGCTGCTCCCATGATGTTCCCAAGACCAAACGCAGAGTATGCTGGTTCATCTCAAGCACATAATTGAGCAGCCAGTCTAAATGGTGTGTCTGATTCTTCTGATAATTGATGTTGGCACGACCTCTATAGCCTCCCCAATAGCTCTCATTCGATTTAGATGAAGCGTATGTATTACCCTTCAGGTCGTTATAGTCGAGCGAATAGGCAACCGACGTGTTGAGGTTGTGGTTCTCGTCAGAGTAGAGCTTTAGTTTGAGCCCTACATTTGCCAACATATACAACCGCTGACCGTTAGAGGCTGTCTCCTTAAGCCGTGTCACGGGATTGACGGCGCCGGTGGTACCCGTAGGCTGATAGTAAGTGCCGTCTTCATTATAAATAGGCATTGTCGGATTCAAGCCTAACGCATTATCCACCTGGCTATTGTCGCCCCACGTCTCGTTAACCCTGCGTCCCGCAAGCGAAGCGGAAAGGGTCAGATAGTCTTTGAGCATTTTCTGCTCCATAGCAAAGCGCCCTCCGTATTCACGGCGTGTGCTGACAATATCCAAGCCATTGGCATCCTTATAGTTGATCGACACATTATAACTGCCGCCCCGCACTGCGGTGGATACATTGATATACTGATTGATATCATACGCAGCAGGACGGGTTATAGCACTATACCAATCGGTGGAATAACCGTAGTCGGTGCCACGACGCGAACGACGGAACTCGTCGGCTGACAACACCTCCATGTGCGGTTTTGCCACGTTGGCTCCGAAATACGAATCGTATGTTACCGAGAAATGTCCTTGCTCTGCCGAGCCCTTCTTCGTAGTGATAAGCACTACGCCGTTAGCCCCGCGCGTTCCATAGATGGCTGCCGATGCAGCGTCTTTGAGAACTGAAATCGACTCAATATCCTGACTGCTCAGGTTGCGGATATCTCCTCCCGCTATTCCGTCAATCACATACAAGGGCTCGTTGCTCCCGCTGAGCGAACCGGCACCACGAATCTGCAACGACGACGAGGCATTCGGATCGGCTGCCGATGTGCTGTTGACAGTCAGACCTGCCACCTTACCGTTGAGCATCTCCATCGGGTTGTTCATCGGACCCTTGACGAAGTTCTTGCTGTCCACCTGAACAATGGAACTCGACACCTCTTTCTTGCTCAGGCTGCCATAACCGATGACCACTACCTCTTCCAACTGCTCGCTGTCTTCTGCGAGCACCACCTGCATCTGAGGTTTGGCAGGAAGTGTCTGAGACTTGTAGCCCATGTAGGAAAACTCCAACAGAGCACCCTCGGCACACGTGATTTCAAAATTTCCGTCTAAATCGGTAATGGTGCCGTTGGTTGTGCCTTGCACCAACACTGATGCACCAATCAGCCCTTCGCCACTTGTGTCTGTCACCGTGCCGCGAATAGCTTGCGGCTGCGCACCTGCCATTACGGCAATCCACAAGAGCGGAATAATAAGAATTTTACTTTTCATGATATTTGATTTTGGTTGTTATTGTATCTCCAATGTAGCAGCAAATCCGCCACCCCGAGCCATACTCACATGCAGCGTATCAACCGACGTCACTTCAGTGCTTTCAATTACATACTCATAGGGGCTCGTCTGCCAGTCGGCATTATCAGCATCACGATATAAGGTAAGCATATATCGCCTGCCTTGCTCTAACATCGTCAGGGGCACATCTACCATGCGCTGCTCTTCGTCGGTTATACCGCCTATATACCAGTTCTCAGAGTCTCGACCCTGACGGGCAAAAACGCAGAAATCGCCTATCTTGCCATCTACCAACAACGACCGCTCCCAATCACATGGCACCGATTCGATAAAGCGAAATGCATCAGCGTGTTCAAGATAATGCTCCGGCAGGTCGCATGCCATCTGCAATGGCGAATAGAAGCATACGAACAAACCCAACTGATTCATAAGTGTTGAGTGCACCCGAGTAGTCGGGATAACGGGATTCTCAAACTTGAAAACACCGGGTGTGTAGTCCACCGGACCTGCGAGAATACGAGTATAAGGCAACACCGTCACATGCTCACACGGACTGCCGCCATCAGCGCTCCACGCATTCCACTCTTGTCCGCGCACTCCTTCTTGTGTCATCAGGTTCGGATAAGTGCGCTGCAGTCCCGTAGGCATCACGGGTTCATGATTGTCAATTGCAATCCGGTATTTAGCTGCCGTCTCTATCACTTTGCGATAATGGCGCACACCCGACTGACCTTTGTTCCACTGCAAACCGTCCGACGTGCGAATCACAGGCGATACGTAGCCCGTCTTGATAACATGAATACCGTGGGACGAATGATAGCTGTATATACTATCAAGGTCGTTTTCGTAATCAGCTGCATTGCCACCCGTCTCATTATGACCGACAATCTCTACCCCTAAGCAGTCAGCTAACCTGCTCAGGTAATCCATGTCCCAATCATCGTATGGCACCGAAAACTCGAAATGACGCCAATCTTCCCAACCTTTGTTCCAGCCTTCTGCCAAAACTGCCTGTATGCCATGCTCCTTCGCAAAACGCAAATAGCGCTCCATATTCTCAGTGGTGGCGCCATGCTTCGGTCCCTGCTCCCAGGTCATCGTCTTGATGTGCATCCCCCACCATATACCCATAAACTTCATCGGTCTTAGCCAACTTGTATCTTCCAAACGGCAAGGCTCGTTCAGGTTGAGCATTATACGCGAAGCAACCAACTCTCGAAGAGTATTCGTCAGAATAACCATTCGCCACGGAGTGGAGAACGGAGTATTGATATACGCTTTCACCTCACACCCTTCTGTCTTCAACGCACTAACTGACTGACCGGTAAGCCACGGGGTCAGATAAGTACGAAGAGCACCATCTCTGACATATAGATTCTGCGCAGGGTAGTCGTATAAAGCAGCTTCATGCACAAACCCATACGTTCCATCAGCAAACTCTAAGGTTATAGGCGAACACATCGTATCAGCTGTACAAAGCGCCTGATTATCGCCCCTTAAAACCTCATCGCACTCGCTATCTCGATTCGCACATCTGCCAGTGCTCACTCGACGCTTGCTCCACAGACCTTCATAATATTCAGTCCTCCACGGAATTGACCAAGCCTCTGCACCTTGAGTAAAACGATATGATGTCAGCTCATCCGTTATGGTAAAAGACTGCTGTGACTGCTCGGGAAATATATAGCGAAACGCAAAGCCATCATCAAAAACACGAAACTCGATATCCATCAGGATATGAGTTTCGTGCTCCAAACTGACAACCATAGAATTATGATTATCATGAATATATTTCTCCTCTCCCCAAACAGTCTGCCAAACAGAACTATGGTGCTTCTTTTTTGTACCTTTAATTTGAAAACCACGGATTAGCTCCTGTTGCTCTGTCAACAGACCTAAGGGAGAGAATTCTATCACTTTCTGTTCATCGCGACTTACGCTATACCCTATCGAACCATCGGCGGTCAGCTCGAAGCTGACTGTGAGACTCCCGTCGGGCGAACTCACCTCACTTGGTGAAGTACACGCTAATAGCATCGCAGAGAAAATGCTGAGGTAAAAAAACTTTTTCATGGTGATTATGTGTTTTCCGGTGCAAAGGTACCACAAACATACCATGCCTACAAAAAATATAGAGAAAATCAAGATAATTTTCACCAAATTTGATGATAGATTTTGCCAATTCCAATAGTTAGATTATCTTTGCGTCAAATAATTCAGACTATGAAGAAAGCACTACTGCTACTGACATGTATAGCAATCCTCGCCCAACATGCTAATGCTCTGACAAGCAACCAACTGTCAGAACTGAAAGAATTAGAATCAGCTATCAGTCTAAGACCCCGGATAGAAGCTGCAAAACGGGCACGTATCGACAGTCTGCAACATCAGGCTGCCATAGAAAAATCGCCATATCATATCTACAGAAATTTATTTGAAGAATATAGATCCTATAACTACGATACAGCACTCATTTATGCCGGTTTCATGGAGCAAGAGGCAACCCCTGAGCAGGTGCCCGATGCACTGCTTTGCCGAGCTTTTGTTTTTCTGTCCGGCGGACTATTCAAGGAGTCGGCTGACATCTTGGAGAATTGGCACTCTGACGACTCTCTGCTCTTGCAAACATATTATTCCACCTACACACGCCTGCTATGGGACCTTGCCGACAATGCCGGCGGTGCAGTAGGCGCAACGTACAACTCTCGTGGCATTGAGCTCAATGACGTACTATGCACACTCCTTAATTCTTCTGACACTGCACGTTATTGGTACTACCACGCCGTCTCTGACCTGCGCAAAGGGAACTACTCAAGAGGTATTGACCGATGCCTTATTTGCCTGAATAGCACTCAGCCGTCGGTACACTTCCGCGCCATGGCGGCAAGCACTCTCGCCTATATGTATAGGCTCACTGAAAATAACTCCGCAGCTCTGCACTTCTATATAGATGCTGCCATAGCCGACATCCAATCATCCACTTACGAGACTGTAGCACTGCGCAATATCGCAGAACTGCTTTCGGATATGGGTGAGACCAAACTCGCCGACCGCTATATCCACATGGCAATGAACGATGCAAAGCGCTACCATGCTCGCCACAGACAGGTCAGCATTGCTCAAAGTCTGCCCATCATCGAACAGCAAATGCTCTCACAGATTCGTCGTCAGCAACACTTAGCTTGGACATTGCTCATTATTGTGGTAGTGCTACTGATGATCGGCATAGCAGGTATTATTGTACTTAGGCGAAAAAACAAAGCCGTACATACGGCACAACTCACTATCGACCGAATGAACCAAAGTCTGCTCGAAGCCAACAAACTCAAAGAAGAACTATTAGGAACGCTACTCACATCGCAGTCGCAATATGTCAATGCCGTACAGCAGTATCAGCAAGACGTCAAACAACATGCAGCCAACAGACAGTGGAGTCAGCTCCTTTCGATTCCCAAACAAGCTGATGCACGACTACAACGAACCCTATTCGACCGACAAATCGATACCATATTCCTCAGCATCTACCCTAATTTCGTACAAGACTTCAACTCCCTTTTGCGCCCCGACCAACAACTCACACTAAAAAAAGACGAACTACTCAATGCCCAACTGCGCATATTTGCACTCATCAGATTAGGAATCTCACATAACGAGGTAATAGCAGAGATACTCAATTACAGCATCAACACCATTTATTCCTACAAAACCCGCGTAATTGCCTCTTCTGACCTCACCCCCGACGACTTCTACGAAGCGCTAATGAAGATTCCTTCATTTGACAAGAAGAAATGACACACCATACCTTGCAGCTGACAACAAAAAGTTGCCGTATCAGACAGAAAATTTTGTGCCGCTTGTTTTTTTATCGTATCTTTGCGCTGCTTTTTTGAAAATATATTCAAACGATACAACTTTTAACAACACAACAATCTATGAAGACAAGTACAAAAATTTGGATGTGCCTTGCGGGTGTAGCACTCGTGGCACTCGGTGTGCTCTGCATCATGTATCCGGGCGACACCATCATCTCGCTTGCATGGGTTCTTGGCATCATGCTCGTAGTTTCAGGCTGCAGTTCTTTCGGAGCATGGGCTACTTTCCGTGCTATCAATCCCTACAGCGGACTTACCTTCCTTGCAGCGCTGATGCAGGTAGTACTCGGTATCCTGCTCATTATCAATCCGGCTCCTTTGGCTATCGCTCTGCCTTTCATCTTCGCCTTTTGGGTTCTGTACGAGGGTATCGGTCTTTTAGTTGACTCTATCAACTACAAGCGTCTCGGCTGGAGCAAATGGTGGGCACTATGCCTTCTGAGTATTCTCATCATCGCAGCCGGCATCTATGGTCTGTTCTGCAACCCGATAGCCTCAGCAAAGACATTGGCATGGCTTGTAGGTCTGGGCATCATACTCGACGGTGTAGGCAACTGGATTAAAGTGGCAGCGGTCAACCGCGTAGAGAAAAAGCTGCACCGGATAGCCGACAACATCCGACAAGTCATCGACATAGAAGATGTAGAGGAAGTTAAATAACTCGCCTTGCATTGCTAAAGAAAATAGCGGTACCGAAAACGATACCGCTGTTTCTTTAAGCGATATATCACTCTAAGCATAACGCTAAAAAACGCACCGATGATACGGCTGTCAATCAAAACACTTGTGTGTGGATGAAGAACATGCTGACTTCCGGCACATCGGCATAATTAATTGTTTATTCTATTTTTTGGGGTATAACGCAAAAAATACGTAATTTTGCAGCGGGATTTCAGTGAATATCGAAAATTCCAACAATGGCAGACATCAGTTCAACGACTATAGCCGTTACGATTTCAACCTTTTCTCCGAAGAAGACAAACGCCGCTATCGCGGCGAGCATTGGCAGACCGACCTCAAAAACGCCTATAAACTTGGCAAACGCTTGGTAGAGAAGGCGGAATAAGAGGTTAGACCACGAATCTGCTACTTGCACAAGAAGGGATATCCATTTGAAATCATCAATAATTACCAATATGAACATCCAACACCTTAAACAACGCTTGTCGCTTAGGAGCCTCAGTCAGTCACTACTTCACGTTGCGATGCGCTTTCCCGTAGCTGTATGCTTCTTGGTGATGCTGACTGTTCTGCTTTCGTATATCGTTACAACAGACACCGAGCCGGGGCGCTACCGATTGTGCCTACTTATTTTTTTGTCTTTGGGCATTATCATCAGCCTTGCCACAACTCTGTGGGGCGAAGAGCAGCCGGACAAGCGCAAGAGATGGACTGCAGAAGCTGTTTCTTTGGCAATATGCGGTATATATTGTGTGCTCCTGTTTTTTACAGACATTATACCTAATCGTGGACTGCCATCTTTTAATATTGGCAACATGGCTTGGCTCGTTGCCATCATCGTATTTATTCCATTCGGTGCTTTTCTTAAAGAGAAAGACGACCTTAAAGCATGGCATTTCATATTGTCACTATGCGCTGCGCTGATAATAAGCATTACGGTAACAGGGATAATGACCGGCGGATTGGAGGGTTTACTATTTGGAACAGAGGCTCTCTTCGATTTCTCTATGGATTCTAAATTACCGCTTGTAACTTTAGTTGTGTGCGCTGTGCTGCTCTGGGGACTATTGTTCCTTGCTCTGATACCGCGAGGTGAACGCAAGCATAACACCTCTGCCGAAATGCCTTCTTTCCTTACGAAAGTTGTGTCGTGGTTATTATTGCCGCTGCTGGGTTGTTATATTGCGGTGCTCTATGTCTATGGCATCAATATACTTGTTCATTGGGAACTACCCAAGGGCATGATTTCATGGCTGGTATCTGCCGTCATGGTAGCATACGTGTTTTGCTATATACTCCTTTATCCGCAAGTACTGAACAAACAGTCGTGGCAGAGCAAGGTGCTTACGCTATGGCTGCCGGTAATTATTCTGCCACTGTTAGTACTGATGACGGTGGGTGTTGTTCGCCGTTTTATGGACTATGGTATTACGGCTCCACGGCTTTACCTAATTACTTTGCTGCTGTGGTTCTATGCAATCTGCATTGTCATGCTCGTTGTACCACGCAAACGCTTTCGGTGGATTGCCCTCACATTCGCGGCATTGTTTGTCATGACTTCCGGTCAGCCGCTCAATTATTATCGAATCTGCCGACATATTCTAACCGCGAAGATTGACAAGATGATAGTAAAAGAGAACTTGTCGAATGAAGAAACCACAGCATTAAAGCATGATATATCGTACATGCGAGAGAACTATGGAGAAGAATATGCAAGTCGGTGGAGCAAACAAGAAGCCATATTCTCCTCTTCAAACGAGTCAGCTGCACAAGAAACAGCATGGGAGATAAGCTATTACAACAGAAGTCGCTATTACATCAGTCCGCAAGGATTTCCTATATTCAAGTGGGTTGACAGCATGACCGATGGCGGTCCGGAAAAAGTCTCACAAGATAGTATTTACAATGGTCTTCTACATGCTCAATATCACGATGCCGTTCTGCTGTTCGACACTGCTGCCATTCGCCAAGCCGTGCAAACCGAAAAGCCATTGCTTATTTCTTCTTTAGATAAAAACGCGGCTTTCACCCCTGAAAATATCACTATTACTGCTCACAAAGACCACACGGTTGAAGTAAATTATAGCGGATATATTTTCAGCAAAGAAGAATAATTGAAAACTTATGAACATCGAACAGTATCGTGATTACTGCCTGTCGTTGGGCAAGGATGTAGAAGAGAG
>CAMHGK010000044.1 GCA_946184695.1 uncultured Bacteroidales bacterium
GCAAGTCGAGCGACCTGAACATCAATCTGCGCGACCTTAGTTATACCTACGAGACTGATATCCACGTGTATGACATGGCAGGCAACCTTGTCGGAACTTCTGCTCCTGCGTTGTTCGACTATGGTCTGCTCAGTCGTCATCTGTCGCCCGAGGCGATATTCTCTGACAATCCTAACGTACTGCAAAGCGAGCAGATTGGCGAACTGACATACCTGAGCGCTTACACCGAGTTCTTCAATGGCAACTATATGCAGTTAGGCTATATAGCAGTGCCGCTGTTTATCTCGTCTGACGAACTCGAGAGCGAGATGAACGAGTACTTGGCGCGTCTGTTTCCTCCGTATTTGATAGTGCTGCTGCTCACTGTGGTGCTGAGTTTCTTCATTGCACGCGGCCTGACCCATCCGCTTGACACTCTGTCAGACCGTATGCGCCATTTCCGTATAGGCCAGAGCAACAACTACCTCGACTATAGCAGCAAGGACGAGGTGGGGCAACTTGTGGCTCGCTACAACGAGATGGTGGGCGAACTGGAACGCTCAGCCGAGCGTTTGGCTCGGTCGGAGCGTGAGGGTGCATGGCGCACTATGGCGCGACAGATAGCCCACGAGATAAATAATCCGCTTACGCCGATGAAACTTACCATTCAGCAGCTACAGCGAATGAAAGGCACCGAGCGCTTTGATGAGTATTTCCGCCGTTCTACGAGCCTGCTCATAGAGCAAATAGATAACCTCTCGCGCATAGCATCATCGTTTTCTACTTTTGCAAAGATGCCCGAAGTGGTGCCTACGACAGTCGATGTGGCAGAGAAACTGTTTTCCGTTATTTCCCTCTTCCGCAACAACCGCCTGCAGGTGCCGATTCGGTATGTGGGAGCTGAGCACGGAGTGATGGCGGTAGCTGATGCCGAGCAGATATCGCAAGTGTTCAGCAACCTGATAAAGAACGCACTGCAAGCTGTAGAAGATTTGCCTGAGGGCGATGTCATAGTCATGCTCAAACCTCAGACCGAATCCGGTGAGGACGCAAAAGAGTGGGTGGAGATAACCGTTTCGGACAATGGCAAGGGTATTGACGAGAGTGTCAGGGATAAGATATTCATGCCTAACTTCACTACTAAATCGACAGGCACAGGACTTGGTCTTGCCATATCGAAAAACATAGTGGAAGGGTCCGGAGGACGTATAACATTCGAGACGTCGGAGAAAGGTACTACATTCCATGTATATCTGCAAGCAGCCAAAGAAGGCTAAAACTTGTAGTCCCAATATGACTATATCATGCGGTTTGATTTTTAACCAATATAAAAAACCTTAAATCTTTAGAGCAATGAAAGTAAAAGAACTGATGCAGCAATTGTCTGCAAAGCACCCCGGAGAATCAGAGTATCTGCAGGCGGTGCAAGAGGTACTGGAGTCAATAGAGGAAGTCTATAACCAGCACCCAGAATTTGAAAAAGCCAAAATCGTGGAGCGAATGGTAGAGCCCGATCGCATCTTCACTTTCCGTGTCAACTGGATCAATGACGAGGGTGAGGTATGCACCAACTTGGGCTATCGCGTGCAGTTCAACTCAGCCATAGGCCCCTATAAGGGTGGTCTGCGTTTCCATCGCGCCGTGACTCCCTCGATGCTCAAATTCCTCGGCTTCGAGCAGACTTTCAAGAATGCCCTGACAACTCTGCCTATGGGTGGAGCAAAGGGAGGCTCTGACTTTGACCCCGTAGGCAAGTCTGATGCTGAGATTATGCGTTTCTGCCAAGCATTCATGCTTGAGCTATGGCGCTGCATAGGTCCCGACCAGGATATACCTGCCGGCGACGTTGGCGTAGGTGGCAGAGAGATAGGTTTCCTTAATGGAATGTATCAGAAGCTCGCACGCCAGTACCATACCGGTGTGCTCACAGGTAAGGGCATGACGTGGGGTGGCAGTATCCTGCGACCTGAAGCAACCGGCTTTGGTGCACTCTATTTCACTCAGCACCTGCTGCATAAGGCTGGTAAAGACATACAGGGCAAGCGCGTAGCTATATCAGGCTTTGGCAATGTGGCTTGGGGTGCTGCTATCAAGGCAACCGAACTCGGAGCTAAGGTGGTGGCTATTTCAGGACCTGACGGAGTATGCGAGATAGCCGACGGTATCACACGCGAGATGATCGACTATATGCTCGTTATGCGTGCTTCCAACCGCAATCGCGTTGAGGATATGGCTGAGCGTTTCCCCGACAAAGCTAAGTTTACAGCCGACAAGAAGGCATGGTCGGTACCATGCGACATCGCTCTGCCTTGCGCTTTCCAAAACGAGCTCTCGGAGGCTGATGCTAAGGAACTCAAGCAAAACGGCTGCTGGTGCTGCTGCGAGGTAAGCAACATGGGTTGCCAGCCCGATGCTATCCGTTACTTCCAGCAGAACGGAGTACTCTTTGCGCCGGGTAAAGCTGTTAATGCAGGCGGCGTGGCCACTTCAGGACTCGAGATGACGCAGAATGCACAGCACCTTAACTGGAAAGCTCAGGAGGTGGACGAGCGTCTGCACCATATCATGGAATCGATCCACGAGCAGTGCGTGCGCTTCGGCACACAGCCCGACGGCACCATTGACTATGTCAAGGGTGCTAACATAGCAGGCTTTATGAAAGTGGCACAGGCTATGCTTGAGCAAGGAATAGTATAGTGGCATGCATGCTCGAAAGCATGCCTGCATGGTTTAATTGTCGGCAAAAATCCCGTTCCCGTGGTTTAACCGTCGGCAAAAATCCTGCCCCTAATGGTTTAATTGTCGGCATATATGCCGACAGAAAGACAATGTCAAGCAAAAGCAGAAAATGGATAATCCTATCGCTGGCAGTAGCGTTGCTGCTGTCAGCGATAGGTGTGGGTGTGTGGCAGTATTACCGGCTTATGGTATGCAACATCGAGAGCAAGGACGGCGAGAGTCATCTCGTGTATGTCTATCCTGACACTCCGATGGACTCGCTCGTAGAACAGCTAAAACAAGAATTTGACATCCATTCGGAGTTGAGTTGGCGTTTGCATAGCAGATGGCTCAAGTGGCGCACCGTGAAGAGCGGTGCCTACCGGATAGATAGCATCGAGGGGGATTTGTCGGTCATCCGCCGACTCAGAAACGGTGAGCAGACGCCTGTCAAGGTTTCGTTCAAGGTGGTGCGGACTCCTGAGCAACTCGCCTCACGTCTCGCTTCGCAACTCATGCTCGACTCAGCAGAGATAGCCTCGCGGCTGCTAAGTGAGGAATATATGGCTCGCTATTCACTCACCTTGCCCACTGCCGTATGCTTGTTCATGCCCGACACCTACGAGATGTATTGGAATATCAGTGCCGATGCACTGTTTGAGCGTGCCGCAAATGAGTACCGCAGTTTCTGGAATGTGAAGCGTCGGGCTAAGGCTGAAGCAATGGGGCTAAGCCCGACAGAGGTGGCAACGCTTGCCTCGATAGTGGAGGGTGAGACGTTCAACAGCAGTGAGAAATCGCGCGTGGCAGGACTCTATCTGAACCGTCTGCACCGAGGAATGCTACTGCAAGCCGACCCCACCGTGATTTTTGCGTGGCAGGATTTCAGCATCAGACGTTTGCTCCGCAGGCATTTGGAGATAGATTCACCTTATAATACCTACAAGTATGCCGGGTTGCCCCCCGGACCTATACGCATACCATCAGCGGAAAGTATTGATGCCTGCCTCAATTATGAGCACCATAACTATCTGTATATGTGTGCTAACTCTGACTTCTCTTTTACCCATAAATTCGCTTCCTCCTACAGTGAGCATCGGAAAAATGCCCGTGAGTATCAGCGTGAGCTCAACCGGCGTGGAATTAAGAAATGATACGATAACCTTCTTTCGAGATGATACGAAAAACCCTCTTTCGCATACTGCCATTCCTGCTACTCACTATATTGTTTGTGGCAGGACTGACCATTACGCTCTGCCTATATGGCAAGGGTGAGCAACACTTGTTACTCAACACTTTCCATGCACCGCTGCTCGACCGTCTGATGCGTGTGATGTCGGCAGTGGCGGAGTATGGTGTATATGTGCTGGCAGTGGTGTTTCTATTTCGCAAGGCGGGCTATAGCGCTGTGTTGGCTGCGGGCAGCCTGCTCTCCACTGTGGTAGCGCAGGTAGTGAAGCACTCGGTCAATGCCCTGCGACCACTCAGCTGGTTCGCTCAGAACATGCCCGAGGTTGAACTCACGCTCGTAGAAGGGGTACAGGTGCATAGTTATCTGTCGTTTCCGTCAGGTCATACAACAGCTGCCTTTGCTTTGGCAATGGCACTCGTATATGTGGTGGAGACCTCAGATAGACTAAAAGAAAAGCCGCAAGCAAGAGCAGCGTGGCAGTGTGCCTTGTTCTTGCTCGCAGCCTTGTGCGGATATAGCAGGATTTATCTTAGCCAGCATTTCGCCTTAGACGTGCTGACGGGGTGCCTTATCGGTACGCTCTCGTCGCTCTTTGTCTGCTGGCTCGCCGACCGCCTCGGACTTACAAAGCAGTCTTGGTGGCAGTGGCGTATTTGTTTTTCCAAAGTGCAAAGATAATAACGAAGGCGATGTCTGCCACAGCGGCTATGGCATAGCCTATCCAGCGGTGTTCGGGGGCGAGATTGACTCCTTCCGGAGCTATCATTATGTAGCTCAGACTTACCATCGTCATAAACACCGCAGGTACTAATGCCATCATATAGCCATAGCGGAAACGCGGCTGTGCTTTGCTAAGGTCAGGCTGACTCTCCTGACGGGCAAGAAATACCGTTCCTGCCCAGAGCGTTATCATTGCGAGTGTCTGGTTGGTCCATGAGAAATAGCGCCAAACGATGTCGAAGTTGATAAAAGAGAATCCGAAGACCACAGCGAAGAGCGGTACAGAGATGACGAGTCGTTTGAGTATGGGTTTCTGGTCGAGGTGCATGAAGTCGGCAACGATAAGTCGGGCACTGCGCAGTGCGGTGTCGCCAGATGTGATAGGTGCTGCTATTACACCTATTATAGCAAGGATACCTCCTACACGACCTAACCAAGAGCGTGAGACATGGTCAACGACGAGTGCTGCAATGTTCTCACCCTGGTGCTCAGCGGCAAAAGCCTGCAGACCTTCGATGCTACCAAAAAAAGTGCCGGCTGCTGCTGCCCATATAAGGGCAAGTATGCCTTCAACCACCATCGCGCCGTAGAATATGTGTCTGCCCTGACGCTCCGATGTCAGACAGCGTGCCATCAGAGGCGACTGGGTGCCGTGGAAACCCGAAATAGCACCGCATGCTATCGATACGAACATCATCGGGAACAGCGGATAACCATCAGTCTTGCGGTTCTGAAGACCATCGGTCAGTTCAGGCATTTCGGCAGAGTGGAAACCAAGCATCACCACCATTATTCCAATACCCATAAACAGTAGTATGCCACCAAAGATGGGGTAGAACTGACCTATCAGTTTGTCAATGGGCAGCATGGTGGCAAGCATGTAATAGGCAAAGATGATAAGCAGCCAACCCATGACGGATATGTTGTCGGCAATACCGTGAAGAAGGTTGGCAGGACCTGTCATAAAGGTGGTGGTCAGCAGTAGCAGAAGAACAAGTGAGAGCACTCGCATGAAGAGCTTGATGCGTTGTCCGAGTTCGTCGCCAACTATCTCAGGCAACGACACACCTCCCTTGCGAAGCGACATCATTCCGCTCAGGTAGTCGTGTACGCCACCGGCGAATATCGTTCCGAAGACAATCCATAGAAATGCCGACGGACCGAAGAATATACCCATTATCGCACCGAAGATGGGACCGAGACCGGCTATGTTGAGGAACTGAATCAGGAACACCCGCCAGCCGCTCAGCGGTACGTAATCTACTCCATCGTTCTTGGTCGTGGCAGGGGTAGTGGCGTTCTCGTCGATCCCGAAAATGCGCTCTACTAATTTTCCATAGATGAGGTAACCCACAATGAGTACCACAATTGAAATGATAAAAGTGTACATATTATGATAGAATTTGTATTTGCCTTCCTGTCTTTGCCTTCCAGCCTATGCCTTCTACTTATTAAAGCCTATAGACAAAGGTTACTATCCGCATGGTCTCCCCCGCCCGGTGGGGAGGGGGTAGGGGGCGGGGGTATATCTTCCGCCTAAAGCCTTCCGCCTGTTACTTTTTCAAAATAATCCAAATGACTATAGGTGCTCCGAAAAGGGCAGAGACAGTGGATATTGGCAGAGGATAGGTGAAAGATGAAGATATAATGTCGCAAATCAGTAGCAAGTTGGCACCAATCAGTGCCGAGGCAGGTATGGTGATATGGTGGTCGGATGTGCGCATCAGTCCGCGTGCTAAGTGCGGTACTGCCACTCCTATAAAGGCTATAGGACCGCAGAACGCCGTTATGCAGCCGGCGAGCAGGCCTGTCACGGCAACTATGGCGAAGCGAAGCCGGCTCAGATTGATGCCGAGTCCGCGAGCATAGTTGTCACCAAGCAGCATGCCATTGAGAGGCTTGCCGAGTAGCAGGCTCAGCGTCATGCCTACAACGAACAGAGGTGACATAACCGACATCTGAGACCATGTGACCGACGACAAACTTCCTAATGTCCATACGATAAACAGTTTGAGTGCATCAGGATTGGAGTAATTCTGCATCACGTTGACAAGCGCACCTGCCACTGAGCCTATCATCATACCTATGATTAGCAGCGACACCGTGTCTCTGATATGGCGGGCGATGAGCATGACAAGCAGCAAGACAATCGTTGAGCCTATGATGGCAGCTATCACCACTCCCCAACTTGCTCCCGACAAGGGCATGGAGAACAAAGTGCTGCAGAATGTCAGCAGAGCAACGCCAAGCGTAGCACCCGACGATACACCGAGTATATATGGTCCTGCAAGCGGGTTGCGGAAAAGAGTCTGCATGATAAGACCTGTCACCGACAATGCCATACCTGCTATCAATGCCGTTAGAGCCTTAGGCAAACGCAGGTGAAGCATTACGTTGTGGTTGGCAGCACTGTAGATATCGTCAGAGGTTGACCATAAGTCGCTCAGTGGCAGTAATACGCTACCGACGCATAGGTCGATAACGAACAGCATCACGGCGAGCACCGTGAGAGCCGCAAACCAGAGAGAGAGAGGTCTTTTCATGACGGAGAAACTATCGGTTAAGGTCGCGTACAACTATCAACTAAGGATGTGTGTATGCAAAAATTTCGTGCAAAGTTAGTAAATATTCTCAATTTACAGTCAGAGAATGTTGATATTTTGAAAAAAAGATATAATTTTGCAACCGACAATGTTTACTTATTTAGGACATATATTCGCCTTTTTGGCAGCAGTACTGACGGTTGCCGTGGTTGCATATACCCGCGATAAGGGCAAAAAACATACTTTTGTCTATTTCTTTGATACCGAGCAGCGTCATGACAGTTTCTCGCCTGACGACTGGCAGATTATCAGTTCTTATTTGCTGAATAAAGGTTGCCCGATTGGAACGCCAGAGGTGTTCAACGGACATGACATAGCCGACTGTGATGCGCGTTGCCGGCAGTATCTGAGAGAACTGACGGCCAAGCTGTCGGCTGAGGAATTGATAACTTTAGGCCTGTCCCCGCAGACGGGTTTTCACTATTGTGCATGGCGCTATCAAGATCCCGAGCGCCCCGACCTGATAGACCCCCTGACGGGTGAGCGCAGCCGAGTGGTTCTCAAGGGATTTTGCTTCCCGTCTGGGAATTCGACAGAAAAGCAAAACGAACATTGAGATACTGACAAAATGGCAGATTTTGGCTGTTGGTACAGGAATTGACCTATGAGTTGTAGAAGATTTTTTAGAAAAATTCCAATTACAGAAACTACTAAAATCCTACGACTATGAATACAGAAAACTTACAGAAATTTGCCATTAACCTTTGCGAGCGTGCAAAGCAAGGCAAACTCGACCCTGTTATAGGTCGTGACGAAGAGATTAGGCGTGTGCTTCAGATTCTGAGCAGGCGTACTAAGAACAATCCTATTTTGATAGGTGAACCGGGCGTAGGCAAGACGGCAATAGCCGAAGGTCTCGCTCACAGAATAGTTCGCGGCGATGTCCCCGAGAACCTGAAACGCAAACTGCTCTATTCGCTTGATATGGGAGCACTTATAGCAGGCGCCAAGTATCAGGGTGAGTTTGAGGAACGACTGAAGTCAGTCATCAACGAGGTGATAGCGTCGAATGGTGAGATTATCCTGTTTATAGATGAGATACACACACTGGTAGGTGCCGGTCAGTCGGCAGGTGCCATGGACGCCGCCAACATACTCAAACCTGCGTTGGCACGAGGTGACTTGCGTTGTATTGGTGCCACTACGCTAAGCGAATATCAGAAGTATTTCGAGAAAGACAAAGCACTTGAGCGTCGTTTCCAGATAGTTATGGTGGACGAGCCTGATGAGGCTGCCACAATATCCATACTAAGAGGTCTGAAGGAACGCTACGAGAACCATCATAAGGTCCGTATTCAGGATGATGCATTGGTGGCAGCAGTGCAACTCTCGCAGCGTTACATATCCGACCGTTTCTTGCCCGACAAGGCTATCGACCTTGTTGACGAAGCTGCTGCCAAACTCCGATTGGAGATGGATTCGGTGCCGGAAGACTTAGACACACTGGAGCGTCAGATTAAGCAACTTGAGATAGAAAAGGCGTCAATGCGAAGTACGTCTAACGACGACAAGAAAGACGAGCGACTCAGCGTTATCAATACCCGACTCGAACAACTCAAGAAAGAGGCTCAACAGATGCGCGACCGTTGGAATTCCGAGAAGCAACATCTTCGCACCATTGAGCAGGAGAAAATAAGCATTGAGCAACTCAAGACCGAGGCTGAGCGTGCAGAGCGCGAAGGTAACTACAACCGTGTGGCTGAGATACGCTATGGCTTGCTGCCTCAGGCAGAGCAGCGCATCAAAGAAGCGCAGCAGAAACTGCATGAGACGGCGGGCGACCAATCGACACTGATAAAAGAGGAAGTCGATGAGGACGATATAGCCGAGGTTGTTAGCCGCTGGACAGGTATCCCCGTAACCAAGATGATGCAGTCGGAGCGTGACAAACTGCTCCATCTTGAAGAAGAACTTCACAAGCGAGTTGTCGGACAGGACGAGGCAATTCGTGCCGTGAGTGATGCCATAAGACGCTCGCGGGCGGGACTGCAAGACCCTAAACGGCCTATAGGCTCGTTTATCTTCCTCGGAACTACGGGAGTAGGTAAGACCGAACTTGCTAAAGCACTCGCCGACTATCTGTTCGACGACGAAAATATGATGACCCGAATAGATATGTCGGAGTACCAAGAGAAGTTCTCTGCCACTCGTCTGATAGGAGCGCCTCCAGGATATGTAGGCTATGATGAGGGCGGACAACTGACCGAAGCCATCCGACGCAAACCTTACTCGGTAGTGCTATTCGATGAGATAGAGAAGGCTCACCCCGACGTGTTCAATGTATTGCTGCAAGTGCTTGACGACGGACGTCTGACCGACAACAAAGGACGTACTGTCAACTTTAAGAATACCATTATCATCATGACCTCAAACCTCGGTTCGGCTCTCATACGTGAGAACGAAGAGAAAGGTGTAAGTCGTGAACAGACAGAGAAAACCGTGATGGAGATGCTCCGTCAGACAATCAGACCGGAGTTTCTCAATCGTATTGATGAGATAATAATGTTCACTCCGCTAAGCGAACAGGAGATACGTCAGGTGGTAGGCCTGCAGATAAGCAGTATCCATAAGATGCTCCTGTCAAATGGAGTTGATCTCAGAGTGACCGACGATGCTATATCGTACATCGCTCACGAGGGTTACGACCCGCAATTCGGTGCACGACCTGTCAAACGAGCATTGCAGAACTTGGTTCTCAACGAGCTGTCGAAGAACATAATAGCAGGTAAGGTTGATCATCAGAAACCTGTTGTTGTTGACATGCACAACGGCGAGTTGGTTTTCAAAAACGAATAAGCCAAGTGTCATAAAACCTGTGTCGGCCGTCGGTTGGTGCCGGCAGCCGGCCAACAGCTTCAAAATCTACAGCTGATAGGCGTGTTATATCAAATAGAATACATAACCTCAACATCAAGCACATAACCAAAATATAATAATATGATAGAGAACAAGAAAACCGTAACCGTCGTCTATGACTTATTCGTTGACGGCGAGACAGAAGGCACTGAAGAACTCATGGAGCGTGCCACCGAAGATGCTCCACTCGTCTATTGCCATGGTATCAACATGATGTTGCCTGCATTTGAGAGACAACTCGAAGGCTTGGAAGCTGAGGCTGAGTTCGATTTCCGAATTCCCTACAACGAGGCGTATGGTGAATACGACGACGAGGCAGTTCGTCATTTGCCGCGCTCTCTGTTTGAGCAGGATGGCAAACTCGATAGTCGAGTCACCGTCAATGCTATCGTTCCGATGACGGTAGAGGGGGGCGGAGTGGTGCCCGCACAAGTAGTGGAGATAACACCCGCTGAGGTGGTCATTGACCTCAACCACCCGCTTGCAGGCGAGAACCTGCATTTCAAGGGTAGGGTAGTCAGCGTTCGTGATACCTCAGATGAGGAACTTCGTCAGCTCTTGTCGGGAGGTTGCGGCGGATGTGGCAATGGCTGCGGAAGTTGCGGTGACGGCTGCGGTGAAGGCTGTGGCAATGGCTGTGGAAGTTGTGGCTGCGAATAGAGTTGTGACTTCGAGGAAAAATATAAATGAGGGTGTGCCGCTTTGACACACCCTTATTTTCTTATGGCGAGAGAGTTTGCTGAAGCAATCAGTCACGTCTAAGCATAATCTTGAGTGCTTCTGCAGGTTTTCCGTCGTTAGTGAAAGCGCCCATAGAGTATGAACCCCAACCTAAGGGTTCGTATTCTTTTGGTTTCCAACCTCCGTAACATTCAGGTTCCCAGTAAAATACTCCGGCGCAAGAGTCAATGTCGGCTATACGCTTCATAAAGTCTTGCATTACTTCGGCTGATAATTCGGGCAAGTAGCTGTCGGTACCTACTTCTGCCACCATGACGGGGCGGTGGAAGGTGCTTATAAGTCGGCGGATGTTGGCATCGGCAAGACTATTCATCTCCTGCCATGTCTTGCCTCCGTTCCATGCAAGCATCATGGGGTAGTGCGATAGACCTATCATGTCGAACTGTCCGCCGTGGCTGATGAGATTCTCGAAGAACCAACCCCGATACATGTAAGCGTTGTCAATATGAACTATAACTATGGCATCGCTGAAAACTTCCTTCACTGCTTTGTAGCCTGCATTTGTCAGCTGGGCATAGCGCTGCCATTGCTCGTCAGTGGCGTCCCTACCGGCATTGGGCAAATATCCCATAGGCCATAGCATGCCGTTGGTGGTCTCGTTGCCCACCTGCACCCATTCGGGCTTTACGCGGGCTTCTTTGAGGGCTTGCAGCACATCAAGCGTATGCTCAAAGACGCACTCCTTTAGTTGGTCGAAGTCGTACTGCTGCCATGCTGCGGGTATGCGTTGCTGCTGAGGGTCAGCAAAATTGTCGGAGTAGTGGAAGTCAATCATCAGTCGCTGCCCTTGCTTGGCAGCACGTACTGCCTTGCTTACCACTTCGTCCTTGTTACACCAGCCGGTGGTATGGTTCACCCAGACGCGCAGGCGCACAGCGTCCATGCCCAAGCCGCGGAGCAGAGCTATGCAGTCCTCTTTTTGGCCGTCGGAGTTGAAGAACATGACACTGTCGGACTCCATCTCAGTCCACCAACTCAGGTCGGCGCCACGAGCAAAAGTGCCACGAGCAGTGTCGGTTGAGTAGTAGCAACCGGTTAGAAGCATGCATAACAGCATGGCAAGGATAAGTCTTTTCATTTTGGTAAGTTGAAATGTGTTGAACGATTGTTATTATAGTTGGTTTTAACCTCCACGCTGATAATAGTATGCTGCAAAAATAAGAAAAAGTAATATTCTACACGTATTTTATTGAAAAAACTTCCCTAAAAAACAAAATTATTGTGCGTTTGAAAAAAAAATGTTATTTTTGCGCGTTGTATTGTATGTTGCCATTAGAAGTGTTTGTTGCGACAGATGAGGCAAAAACAATTTTTCATTAAACATTAAAAGGCTCTGCTACGCGGGTAATGATACTGTCAGTTAGAGACTATTTATATGTTTTTGCGGATACGGGGTGATGTTGTACGATATTCCTCATAGGCAATGAATGTGCCACTTCCTGCCTCAGAAAATCACTAATTCTCTCTTCCAAAGTAGAACTGCGTATGGTGATTAAATGATAACAAATTCTGTTTCAATTGCAACATAGCTAATTGATTATGCACCAGCAACGAAAAATAAATCTTCAAGATATGAAAAACATGATTCATGATGTGCAGGTAGGGAATGTCCCACTTAGCACAACAAACAATCAGGTATCCGCCAACACGAGTTGGCTTCGCAGAACTCTTACCGTAGCACTCCTGCTGCTTACGCTTGGCGTTGGACAGATATGGGCGGATATAGCTTATTCAGGCGGATATATCTATTTTGATAACAGTATTGGAGTACATAAAGGTAGTACACAACTCTGTGCAAGGCAAAGTTCATGGACAGGTGTTGCGACATTATCTAATATAAGCAATACTAAACTATATTATGTCGCTAATCCTGAAGGAAGTGGATGGGGCGGAATATTAGGATGGGTTATAATATCAAATGCCTCAGGTAAAAGTAATGGAAACTGGGATAATTGGTCATCTTCAACTTGGTACACAAATTGGAATACTTATGGTTTTAATAGCGGCTCTACATATTTGATAGTTCCATCTTCTACTACCGGAGGCAAAAGTGTTGAAACCACATATTATAGTAGCGGTTACTCTGGTCTTAACTCTACGCAGACTATTAAAACTCAGGTAAGCACTGATGGTGGTAGTACTTACTCAGATGCTAATTCGAAAGCATCCATTTCTGTAACTTCATATAAAATGACAGGAAATGGTAGTGTCACCAAACAAACAGCATCTATTTCTACATCAGCAAAAAGTACAACCGTTAGCGCTGCTCGAACTGCAACGACAACTCTTTCGTACTCTTCCTTGGATGCCGACTATGATTTTGTCGGTTGGTACAATGGTTCAACTCAAGTAAGTACAGGAACAAGCTACACCTACTATCCTACGGCAACTACTACAATAACTGCAAAGTTCAAACTTAAACAATATACCGTCAGTTATGGTGTCAACTCATCAACTCGTAATGGTAGCATAACTCTCAATAGCGGTAGTGCAGTAACGACAACCTCTTCAAGCATGCTCAACAAGGGCACTACGCTATCTTTCACCGCAACACCGAGTTCAGGTTATCAAGTGGAAGGTTGGTATAGCGACGCTGAATGTACGGCAGGAAACAGATTGCAAGCAGGCGGTAATTCGTATAATGCAGGAACGCTTACCGCTAATGTAACTGTGTATGTTAAGTTCGCAGTTCGCACAGGTGGTACCGTTACTTTGACAGCCGGCACCGGTGGACAGGTAAGTAAAACGAGCGGTAGCGGATGGGCTGCAAGTGTGTCTATCACCGATATCACCTCTGCTACAGCAATAAACATTTATGCAAAAGCAAATACAGGATACACTTTCAATACTTGGACTAAATCTTCAGGATCAGGTGATATAACCACCAATGCTGCAAATGGTAAGTTTACTCCTGTTGCATTCAAAGATGCCACTCTCACTGCCTCGTTTACCGAGACAATGCGTACGATAACTATCAGTGGTGGTACGGCATCAAGCACCACTGCCGGTGTGACGACACAAGGTACTGCGACCGCTGCTGATCCAGCTGCGGGTAAGAAGTTTACCGGTTGGACTCTTGGCTCAGGGGTTACGCTGGCTACAGGATATGCTTTGACGGATAAAACAATCAAATTCACTGCTACTGCCAACTCCACCGTTACCGCTAATTATGCTGACCGTGCTAAGGTTAAGTTGTATTTCGCGAAGCCAACGACACTTAGTTGGTCAAAAGTATATGCATACGCATGGAAGAGTTCAGATGCTTCTGTAAAAAATGCGACATATCCGGGTGTAGAACTGACGGCTACAGAAGTCATCAACTGCGTGACATATTATGTGTATGAATACTATACCGAAGCAGATGGAGTGGGTGGTGCAGCTGATGGTAACTCAGCATGGAATACAATAATCTTCGGTGATAATAATGATGATCGCAAGACCGGCGACCTTACTATTTCCAATGATCACTACTACTACAAAAATAGTACTGGTACCGGCGAGACGGCAGCGATAACCTCTGCGTGGTATATCAAGGGTGCTTTTAATAATTGGGACAATTCAGCACCTATAGTCCACAACTGTACAACCAACTCAGGTGATGTTACTATCAGCATAACAGCAGGTAGCACGTACGGCTGGAAAGTATATAACAGAGTGAATGACCAATGGTGGAGCAACTCGACGGCATTAGGCAGCGTCACGGCGACGGTGGCTTCGGCAGAAACGCTCTATACAAGTGATGCTAATAACATGAATATAACGCCGAGTGTGACAAGCAATTATACTTTCACTGTGTCTTCAACCAATGCTTCTAATCCCAAAGTCAAAGTTACCTTCCCGACATCTTATACAGTAACCTACGGAGTGGCACCATCCGGTGCTGCGGCTGCTGTGACCACCTCACCAAGCGTCACGAGTGGCGGCAAGGTACTGACCGGCACATCCGTTACCTTTACTCGTAAGACTCCCAATACCGGCTTTGCATGGAAGGGTTGGTATAACAATGCGGCAGGTACAGGGACGGCATTGGGTACAGGAAATACCTACACTAAGTCGATAAATGAAAATACAGATTTATATGCAGTATATACCGAGAATGCTTATAATGTGACCGTCTCGGCAGGTGCCAATGGTACGGTGTCGCCATCAGGGACAGTATCGGTAAAGCAGATATCGGGAACTGACCTTACTGCCACACCTAATGCAGGTTATGCGTTTAATAATTGGACCAAATCCGGAAGTAATATTACACTGACTTCTTCAACCGCTAATCCGACAACGGCAAAGGCAACCTCAGCAGGAGGCAGCGTAACGGCTAACTTCGTAGAGGACTGGTATATATATGGTAGTACCGCTGCTATGGGCGGTTGGACTCCCGAATGGTCCTCGGGCAAACTGACAGCCGATGGCGACAACTTCTCAAT
>CAMHGK010000045.1 GCA_946184695.1 uncultured Bacteroidales bacterium
GCTGTAGCAACCCGCCCCCTAACCCCCTCCCTTAAAGGGCGGGGGAGAGCCATGCGGATAGAAAGACTAATTGGGATTTGGGAATTGAGAATTGGGAATTTAGATTTGAGAATTCTTATCTCCGCTACGAAGGATCGCTTAGCGTGGAGATAATTGATAATTGAGATTTGAGATATGAATTTTAGAGAGCGTATTTTTCAGTTAGTTGGTTCGAATGAGAATATCGGGACTGACTCACGTCCGTTAATAGGCAAAGTATATGATCGCCTGATGTTGATTTTCATTATTTTGAGCCTTGTACCGCTTGCCTTTCGGGAGCACAACCTATGTTTTGAGGTCCTTGACAAGGTATCGGTGACGGTATTTATCATCGACTATTTGCTGCGTTGGCTGACAGCCGACCTTCAGATGCCTGATCGCAAGCGTTGGAAGGCATTTTTGCTTTATCCCGTTACACCCTTTGCCATCATTGACTTGCTGTCGATTATTCCATCGTTCACGCTGTTCAATCGAGTTCTGAAGATGCTGCGTATCACTCGTTTGCTTAAGATACTTCGCGTGGTACGCTTCTTCCGCTACTCAGAGCACATGCAGATGCTTCTGAGGGTGCTCAATAAGGAGCGTAAGATACTCTTCACCGTATTTTTGCTCGCAATAGCATATATATTCGTCACGGCTCTGATAATGTTCAACATTGAAGAGTCTGAACTGTTTGAAGATTTCTTCGATGCTCTCTATTGGGCTACTACCACCCTGACCACCGTAGGTTATGGCGACATCTATCCGGGTTCAGATTTGGGCAGGGTCATCAGTATGCTGTCAGCCATTTTCGGAGTGGCAGTGATAGCACTGCCATCCGGCGTTATCACCGCAAGCTACTTGGACGAACTTCGTGAGGAGAAAAAACGCAAGTCGAAGCCAAAGAGCAATCAGGAAAAAGCCGACAACGAATAATCTTAACTCATGCAGATTAAAACCATAGTCAGCAATCGGCGCATTGACCCGCACCACGCCAACGACCTCGTATATGAGTGGGAAGACGACCTATCAGAGACGCTTGGTGTGCCGTTGTCGTTCAACCATCCGTGGAAAAACAAGCGTTACTCGAAATTCATACCCATACTGCTCAATCTGCTTCAGACCGACGAGCCTGCCTTTGCATACGAGATGTGCACCTATCGCCACAATGGCAACAACAAAAGCAATATCGTCCCTTGCATTATAGACTTCTATATAAAATCGCCGGTGCTGGTCAGGCTATGGTACGCTTCTTATTGGCGCAACAAGGTGGTGCTCGTATCGAGCCGTGAGGTTTATGAGTTTCTCAGCGGTCAGTTCGGCTTCACGAAAATTCGCCACCTACCGTTATCCATCTCGGACCGTTACCGCATAACCCCTGACACACGCTATCAAAAGTCCCACGACATGTTCATCGCCGGCAGACAAAACCCTGTGCTTCGCTCATTCTGGGAGCGCTATCTTACCTCACACCCCGACACCACATACGTCTATCGTACTACCATGGATGGCAAGTCGGTATATAAGAATCAGGACGGGCAAGTGGTCAGCGAGACTGACAGTCGTGAAGTATATATGCAACTCATGCAGCAGGCACGCGCCTCGATGTACTCGCCCCCCGGAATTGACGGTTCGCGTCAGACAAATGGATTCAGTCAGGTGACGCCGCGATTTCTTGAGATAGTGGCAGCCTGCTGCCACCCTCTACTCAGATACCCCGACAATGCCGACACCCGCTATTTCCGCCTGCATAACTTCTGCCCATCTATTGACAATTACGAACAGTTTGAGCGTCTGATGGACGTGGCACGCGACGGAGAGGTCAACGTCGGCAAACACAGCGATTACCTCAGCCGGCACTACACCTCAGTCGTTGCCCGTCAACTACAACAGATATTATCCACCCTATGAGCAAAATAGCCATCATCGGAGCAGGCATATCAGGCCTGACAACCGGCAGACTTCTTCAAGCCAATGCCGCCAATCAAGTTGTCATCTACGAAAAGCAGGCTCAAGCAGGAGGTCTATGCCAATGTCGGCGAATAGACGGTTCACTATTTCACCTTTGCGGCGGGCACGTATTCAACTCCAAGCGCCAAGATGTGCTTGACTGGTTCTGGCAGCATTTCGACAGAGAGAGCGAGTTCACCCTTGCTCGGCGCAACTCAGTCATCTCAATGCAAGACGGACAACTTGTACCCTACCCCATCGAGGATCACGTCTATTGTTTGGGCAAGGAGGTCTTGGAGCAGTTCATGCGTGAGCTCGACCTTATAGAGCAGAGTCAATCAGGTGGTCAGGAGCCTGAGAACTTCGAGCAGTTTCTTCGCATGCGCTTCACTGACACGCTATACCGACTATATTTTGAACCTTACAACAAGAAGATTTGGCGCACCGACCTTAGCCGAGTGCCACTGTCGTGGTTAGAGGGCAAGTTGCCAATGCCTACGCCAGAGCAGATGCGCCAAAGCAACCTCAACCACACCGAAGAGCAGTCGTTTGTTCACTCCTCGTTCTACTATGAGCGGCAGGACGGTTCGCAGTTTCTTGTCAACCGCCTTGCTCAAGGACTCGACATCCGCTACGACAGCCCTGTGGAGCAGATTTCTGTACACGGCAGTCAAGTAAGCGTGAATGGTGAGAATTATGATAAGATAGTCTATTGCGGAAACATAAAAGACCTCATTGGAGCAGTGCACAACATTCCGATACACGACAGCCTCAGGCGCGGGGTTGAACAACTGCGCTTCCACGGCACCACCACAGCCTTTTGCCACCTCGACCGCAATCCGTACTCATGGATATATCAGCCGAGCCCCGACCACCCTTCGCACCGAATAATCTGCACTGGCAACTTTTCAGAGACCAATAATGCTCCGGGCACTATGACCGGTACCGTGGAGTTTACCGACTATATAAGCGAAAAAGACATCCGCTGCGCACTTGAGCGAATGTCTTTTAATCCTCGATATATAACCCACCATTTCAGTCCTTGCACCTACCCTATTCAGGACGCCGGAACCCGACAACTCATCAGCACTCTCAGAGAACTGCTTGCGCCGCACGGGATATACTTCACAGGGCGGTTTGCCGACTGGGAATACTACAACATGGACGTCGCCATGGGGGCTGCTATGGATCTATACCATAGATTTTCTATATAGGTACAACTTCCGCCCTACCACTGCGCAACACATCAGCAGAAGCACTACCATGCAACATACTGACAGGATGTTGCCTTTGCGAACTGAGTCAGGCTCGAAAGTGAGCACTAACTCATGCTCGCCTGCCGGCACTACCACAGCACGAAGCATATAGTTGACGCGATAGATGTCAGCCCTGCTCTTGCCATCGAGGGTGGCTTTCCAGCCATGTGGGTAATAAATCTCAGAGAGCACAGCCAACCTGTCGGTTGCTGCCACCGACTTATAAGTGAGCTTGTTAGGGGTATGACTTACGAGCTCTATACGGTCTTCAGGATTAGATATGGCCGGTAGGGAGACAAGCCCGCTATTGGCAGCCAAGGTGCTATCAGCCACTGCCACCGAACTAAGGTCTAAGTAGTTGAGTGCGTCGCTCTCGGCATTGGCATTGCCGACCCACTGTATGCTATCCACAAGCCAGCATGCGCCCATAGCATCGGGGTTGTAGTGGGGATAAGGCTGACCTGTCTCACGGTTTTTCACTATAAGGTATTTGGTATTGAGCATGTTCAGAACTCGCCAGTTCATCTTACTGATATGCTCGTCGATAAGGTCTTGGTAGCGGCGCAACTTAGCTGCCGAATAGCCTCCTACGGAATTGAAATAATAGGAGATACGAGCATCGTTGAAGGTATTGGTTGACAGGTCGAGAACTCGATAATATCCCTTATCAGCGTCTAAGAGTTGCTTCTCAAATGGTCGCGCCTTGAACGCCGCGAATACATCCTTTCGGGGATGGAAATGGGAGTCGTTGCAGAAACGCTTATCCACACCCCACATATCTGCTACTATGAGCACTGTCAGCACTGCTGCAAACACCACATCCGCCTTGCCCTCTGTTCCTTGCGATACAGTGTTGTCGCCTCGCTGACGAAGCCTATCGTAGGCTATCACGGCTATAACACCGAGTAGTACGAACATGAGCGAGCGCCATGCATCCGAAGTCATCATCTGACGACGCTGAGATAGAATAGCATCGTATATCTGCTCACCTACCTGATTTTTCCATGACGCATCATACGATGAACTCATGTCGATTGAACCGCTGAAGACTACAACGCACAGACATACCAATCCGGTCAGGGCAGCCGAGAGACCTACAGCTATATGCAGGCGTCGTCCGGTAACTCTGCCTGCCGCCACCTCACGCAAACTGAGCATAGCGAGCAGAGGTACGGTAATCTCTGCCACTATCAGAATTGACTCGACAGCACGGAACTTATTATACATCGGAAAGTAGCGGAAGAACAGCTCAGTGAGCCACATCATGTTATGTCCCCACGATAGCAACACTGAGAACAGCGTTGCGGCAAGCAATGCCCATTTATATGGTCCCGGGACAATCAGCAGACCTAAGATGAAGAGCATGCAGACGATGGCTCCCATATAGACAGGTCCTGAGGTGAAGGCTTTCTCGCCATGATATACGGGTGCGGATTTGCAGAACTGTCGTGCCTGCTGCTTGGGCACTCCCATTCGGCGCAGCTCTTTCTCAAGGTTGCTGTCCCCACCGAGGTCGTATCCGCTGGCTCCTCCCATATAGTTGGGAATGAGGAAGGTCATTGTTTCGTCGATGCCATAGCTCCAAGCTGTGGCATAGTCGAGGTCGAGTCCTCCTGTCTTGTTGTCGGCATCGGTCTGCTTTGCAAGGTCGCTGTGTCCTCCACGCATTGTCTCGGCAGCATACTCCTGATTGGCAAAGATATTGGCGCTCCCCATACCCATGCCCAAAGCAAACGAGAAGGCAAAGACGGCTGCGGCAATAGCAAGATGCCGCCACTGCTTATCGCGAATGGCAATGGCAAGTTCGGCAAAGAAGAACACACCTATCATCATACAGATGTAATAAGACATCTGCGGGTGTAGGAAAAATCCGATATAGGTAAAGAAAGCCGTTATAAGTGCACCCCAGCCATACTGCTTGCGATAGATAAGCAAGAAGCCTACAACCACAAGAGTCATCCACGTGATTGAGTAGCATTTACCGTGGTGCGAGGCGGCTATGATAACAAAGAAATACGACGAGAGCGAGATGGCAAACGCACCTGCCATTGACAGCCATTTGCCAACGTCGAACGCTCGCAACAAAAGGAAAAAGGCACACAGATAAAACAAGAATATAAAGAAGGCGTTGCGGTTGCCCCATGCAAAGAACCAGCGCAAGGGCTTGAAAATTTTGTCAACCACATAACCGCCATTGCCGCCTATCTGATAGTTGGGCATACCGGAGAACATGGAGTTGGTCCAGAAGGTATAGTCACCGGTCTTCTCATGATACTCGGTTGATTCCTGCACTGCGGCACGACCGTTGATACCATCGCCGGAATAGATTATCTTACCCTCTAATGCGGGTACGAAATAAATGGCACTCGCAAGAGCGAATACAGCAAAGATAATGAGATTAGGGATGTAACGCTTCCAATTCTTTTCCATTTATGTTGAGATTTTATAAGCCTTGCAAAATTACATTATTTTCAGTTACCGACAAAATTATTTTCTTTTTGGCTTATTTTCAGTTAAGGTTTGCGTGTGCAAGAAAAATAACATATTTTTGCAATACAATGTGTGCGAGTGTGAGTGCTCGCCAACAAACTACCAAGGAGTGTAAAGTATCACCATTAGCAAATATCAAAATCCACAATAAAAACAAATAACACTACAAACCAATGAAACGTACACTACTGCTTCTGACGATTGCTGCCGTTTCACTGACGAGCAGGCTTTCGGCGCAGATAACTTACCTGACCGACACCACCAACATCGTATATGTGAGTTACTCTGAGTCAGCTGTGAGCTTGAGTATGGCGTCCAACGTAAAAGACTATGTCACAGTCAGCACCGACGGCACTGATGTCACCATCACCCAAAGTGCAAGCGTCAGCGATGCCACAGGCGAGATAGTCTATGCATTGTCCGGCTCATGCGCCGATGGTTCGTTCACCATAGACGGCAGCTATAAATGTACGGTAGAACTACATGGACTGACCCTTACCAATCCCACCGGTCCGGCACTTAACATACTCAACAAGAAGCGAGTGGAACTAAGCTCGAAGAAAGAGACGGTCAGCACTCTCACCGATGGCAAATCAACAACTGCCGATGCGTGGAAAGGTGCACTGCAGTGCAAGGGTCACCTTGAGTTCAAAGGCAAGGGAACGGTGAACATATACGGCAACTATGCGCATGGCATCTGGGCAAAAGAGTATATCACGGTCAAAAACTGCACAATCAACGTGCTGTCAGCCGTCAAGGATGCTATCAACTGCAACCAATATTTTATGATGGAAAGCGGCATAGTCAGCCTGAGCGGCTTTGCCGACGACGGCATACAGGTATCGCTGAAAACCGACGATACGTCAGCTGAGAACACTGGCAATTTCAGCCTAAGCGGCGGCACCATCAATATCAACATGACAGGAGCGTCAGGCGAGAGCGTCAAGGCAGAAGGAGTAGCCACAGTGGCAAAGACTGCAAACCTCAACGTCACCGGCACAAGTTCTGCCGTAGAGAATATCAATAAGAACGACTCCGGCACCACCATTGACGTATATTCTCCTATAGGCATACATATAGGTACATTCCAATCAGTCGGACACGCCACACAGCAACTGCCACGCGGCATCTATATCCTAAGCACCGGCAAAAAGATTGCACTATGATATAGTCAGCACTTATATATAGCACTCAAAAGTGCACCTCACAAATAAAAATCATTCAAGATTTGGTTGTTTGAGACAAAAGCATTATCTTTGCACCGTCTTACAAAGGCGCAGGCAATGGCGGGCGCATGCAAAAGTGCAACTGTTTATGCATGGTAGCTGAAGTTAAGACACTCTTTTAGGGCGTTAGATATGCCTTTTATCTTTTTTCCTTTTTTTCTAAATTTCACTTTATACTACCGCACTCTATCATTCTTGATAGTTTTTCGGTTGCGCGTAGTAAAAACAATTCATTATGACCTACGACATCACCAAACTTGGGCGTTTGACGCTCGAAGAACTCACCACTATTGCTAAAGAGATGGGGCTGAAAGTAACGAAAAGCATGCAGGAACGAGACCTTATTTATTTGATTCTTGATGCTCAAGCCGACCTCAAAGCCCAGCAAGTGCAAGCAAAGGTGGACGCCAAAGGCGAAGAAGGCGACCGCCGCAAGAAGCAGCGTGTACACATCAAAAAGACAGAGAAAGTGGACCTTAACAAATTCCAACACGGACCGGAACCAACAATAAAAAGCGAAGCGGACGCTGCTATCGATGAAAACAAACGCACGGCAGCCGCACAGCAAGAGAAAATACAGCAGAAAAAGAAGAAACGCCGTAATGAGCGTCAATCAGGTGCCTCAGAAGGCGAGTTACCGGCATTGAGTGCTGAACAAGCACCTGTAGCTGCAAACTCCCCGGCAACTACATCACAGTCACCCAAACCTGCGCAAAACGCCCAGCCGAACACTGCACAAACAGCAGACCGCGATACCGACAAAACATTGCCTACAGAACCTGCACCAACAGAACAAAAAACAGCCAAACGAGGCAGAAAGAAGAAAGTACAAGAACCGGCTGATAATAAACCTGAAGTTGAACAGACGGAGCCATCCTTGAGCAATATACTTACTGCTCAGGCTGCTAATGTTCAGACTCCGCCTCAGGCTCAACCACAACCTCAACCTCAACCTCAAATCCAAACTCAAGTTCCATCTCAACCAAAACCTCAGGTTCAACCACAGAATCCATCACAGAATCCCTCACAAACCAAGGTCCAGCCACAACCTCAAGTTCAGCAGAAACAGCAGCGCTCGGGCTTTGATTTCGGAGATGCCATACGAGGGAGTGGTACGCTGGAGACTATTCCTGAAGGCTATGGTTTTCTCCGTTCGCCAGACTACAATTACATCACTTCGCCCGACGACATCTACGTTTCGCAACAGCAGATACGTCAATTCGGCCTGAAGACCGGCGACACCATAGAATGTACAATCAATCCGCCCCGCGAAGGGGAGAAGTATTTCCCGTGCAAATCGATACTCACCATCAACGGTTGCGAACCCAAGCAGGTACGTGACCGCGTAGCATTCGAGCATCTCACACCACTCTTCCCCGATGAGAAGTTCACACTTTGCAACGGGACTAAAGACGACCCGCTCTCGTGCCGCATGATCGACCTGTTTGCACCTATCGGCAAGGGTCAGCGCGGACTTATCGTAGCGCAACCCAAGACCGGTAAGACAGTGCTGCTCAAAGACATTGCCAACGCTATTGCTCGCAACCATCCGGAAGTGTTCATGATAGTGCTACTCATCGATGAGCGTCCGGAAGAAGTGACCGATATGGCTCGTTCAGTGAAAGCGGAGGTGATAGCATCTACCTTCGACGAGCCGGCAGAGAACCACGTGAAAGTGGCAAACATTGTTCACGAGAAAGCTAAGCGTATGGTGGAATGTGGCCACGATGTAGTCATACTGCTTGACTCTATAACACGTCTTGCACGAGCCTACAACACCGTAGCGCCGGCGTCAGGAAAAGTGCTGTCGGGCGGTGTGGAGGCTCAGGCGCTGCACAAACCCAAACGTTTCTTCGGGGCTGCGCGCAACATCGAGAATGGCGGTTCACTGACTATCATTGCTACCGCTCTGACTGATACGGGCAGTAAGATGGACGATGTGATTTTCGAGGAGTTCAAGGGAACGGGCAACATGGAGCTTCAGTTAGACCGCAAGCTCGCCAACAAGCGAGTGTTCCCCGCAGTGGATATCATGTCATCGTCAACCCGACGCGACGACCTTCTGCTTGACAAAGAGATACTCAGCCGCATGTGGATTCTGAGGCGCCACCTGAGCGACATGAACTCAGTGGAAGCGATGGAGTTCATCAAGGAACGCATGGAACGCACAGAAAACAATACCGAGTTTCTGCTATCTATGAACTCTTAAAATAGATAAATCCTAAAATCTGCTACCGCTTATAAGAATGTCTATAAACCATCTCTACAAGCGGTAGAAAATGCAATGAGGGGGTGTCAGTTTTGACACCCCCTCATTGCATATCGAGTAATACAAAGTTCTGAAACGCGCATGCTACATCTGCAATGTCCAGTCTTTGGGGTATTTGATGGTGTAGGAGACGATTATTTCTTTCTGCTCGCCGGGTTGGAGCTCAAAGTTGTAGGTGAGCAGTCCTTCGCTTGCATCCACCTCCGTGGCAGGAGTGGTCTTATCGCCGAGGGTGCAGACAATCTGTTTGTCGGTGGAAATGGGATATTGTTCTTTGATTACCACATTTACAGCCACTTGCTTATTATTGCGAACTATCACCTTATAGCCGGAAGACACACGCTTGTCTTGTCCGACAACCTTGGTTGAGGTGAAGTCCTCTACCTTCTCACGTTTGACTACCACCTGCTTGTCGTCGCCAAGAGTAAGCCGGAGCTTCTGGTCGGTGGTAGAAGATGAGAGGTAGGTCTCGCCAAAGAAAGTGCCGTCGTAGGTCACCACTGCCGTACCGTCAAGCAGTTGCAGACGTTCCCAGTTGCTCACCTCGGCTACCAGATAGGAGGTAGCATCGAGCTTAGGTGCCGAGTAGTATGTATAAGCGACGTCCTCTATCTTCTTTTCAAGCAGTGCGATCGTCTGCTTCTTGCCATTGCCCAGAATAGTATAGGGCAGGTCGATGGCATAGTCAACAGAGAGCTGCTGGGTGTTGGTGGTGACGTAGTCGGATATGGTACTCTCGTAAGCGTCCTCTTCTTCCACTGCCATATCAGCCACTACAGCCTCGTCAGCTGTAGCCTTCATTGCCATCATCATAGGCATGGCAGCCCCGTTAGTATCGTATGACTTAGCACGCCGAGTCTCTTTATACACAGGCTTGTATTGACGAACGAACCAAGTGGATAACTCAGGTGCTGAGTTGTTGGACGAAGGAGCACCGGTGGAGAGAGTGAGACGCACGTTCTGCCAGTCGAGACCTGTGGTCTGCGAGACGTGAGCTTTCATCACTACGTCTATCGGCTCGCCTATCTTCTTGACCTGCAACTCGTAGGCAGGTTGCCATGAAGCATTGGGCGTGAAGTACTGAATCTCAGCCTTCACCTGTGCGGTCTTGGGTGAGTTAAGGTTGAGTCGGAGCAGACCTGAACGCCGTGCCCCCTGCTTCTTTCCATCCTGACGGATCTGATTCTGCAAGCGCGAGATGAGTTGCTTGGTATCGGCTATCGACTTGTCGAATGACGCCTTCTGCTGCTGCAAAGCCTTCTGACGGGTTTGGTAATAGTTGATATTCTTCTCGATAGTCTCGGTTGAGAGGTTCTGTCCGTCAACGGTGAGACTATGCTGCACACCCTTCTCGAGCAGCGAGAGCATGCTGTTGGTAGTGGCAAGGTCGCTATTGAGTGCCGTCAGACGCTCCTGAGCCTGCTGAAGAGAGTCCTGAAGGAGTTTGGTGGACTTGTCGGTTTTGTCGGCAGAGAGGTAGTCGATAGAATACTCGTAAGAGCTTATCACCACCCCACCTGCTATCTTCACTTGCAGACTCCGTTGGTTGATTGACGGACTGAGGTTTTCAATGAGCACCTCATTGTCGCCTTTCTGCAGGGGTAGCACAACAGTATGAGTTAATTGTGCACCGTTGAGAAAAACCGTAGCGCTGCTGATCTGAGCCTGCTTAGGCGCTTGGGCAAACACTGACATTGCCAACATCAAGAGTGGCAAAAAGATTGAAAGCTTTTTCATTGTCGTAAAGAATTAGTTGTTATATTCCTGAAACGGTCAGCTGAGAATCTGCTCCAAGATAAGTTCAGAGGCATGCGCATCGCCGAACAGATGCGGGAACACGACGTTCTGACCATTGAGTTTCTCAAATGCAGACAAAATTCGTGCCATATCAGCATCGGCAAGCAGTCCGGCACCTGCTTCCACAATCTCAACCCACTCTGTCTCAGGGCGGAGGATGACGGTAGGAGTGACGAAGAAGAAGGCTTCTTTCTGCACTCCGCCCGAGTCGGTGAGTACGACGGCAGCATGCCGCTCAAGCTCTATGATATCAAAGAACGAGGCGGGTGGTATGATGTGTATGAGTGGAGATTGGAGCAGTTGCTCACGGAGCTCGGTACTCAGATTCACTTCAAGCATCTTGCGTGTTCGAGGGTGCATAGGAAAGACTATGGGCATTTGATGCTCATTGGCAATGGTAAGCATGGCGCTGATGATAGCCGTCAGTCGTGGTGCAGAGTCGGTGTTGTTGTCGCGATGTATGGTGGCGAGCACGAAGCCGCGGTCTTGGAGCTGAAGGTCGCGCATGATGGTGCTGCGCTGTTGAGCAAGCGAGCTGAAGTACATACTGTTGTCGTACATGACGTCGCCACTGAGCACCACTCTGCGTCCCTGACCGTCGGCAAAACGTGCGGGCGAGTCGGTGAGTCCTTCACGACGCAAGTTCTCAACGGCGGTCCGTGTAGGAGCAAACAGGACGGTTGACAAGTGGTCGCACACTATGCGATTCTGCTCCTCAGGCATTGACATATTGTAGGAGCGCAGTCCTGCTTCTACATGGAAGACGGGGATGCGAAGTTTAGCGGCAGCAACTGCTCCGGCAAGGGTCGAGTTGGTGTCGCCGTAGAGCAGCAGACCATCGAAATGCTCGGCTTGCAGCACTTGCTCTATTCCTTCGATCATCTTGGCTGTTTGCAGTCCGTGCGGACCTGAGCCGACATGAAGGTTGTAGTCGGGCTCGGGAACTCCGAGTTCAGCAAAAAACGAGCCTGACATATTGTCGTCGTAGTGCTGACCGGTATGGAGTATCTTCTCCTCTACAAGTTCTGAGAAAGGCACTCCGCGGGCCGAGCGTGCTGTGCGAACCGCTCTTGACAAAGCAGCAGCCTTGATTATCTGCGGGCGTGCGCCTATGACAGTTAGTATTCTCTTTTTCATTATATTAACCACAAAATATACTTTATCTGACGAAAACCTCACACTGAGCTCCGCATCTGACGATATAGGTACCCGACGGGAGGTCGCCCAAGCTGATATCAGAGCGGGTATCACAAAGCAGTTTGCCGTCGGCAGTGTAGAGTTGCAACGGCAGTCGTTGCGAATTGATAATCCGGTCGGCTGTCAGCACAAACGCATGTTGTTCATTTTGCTGCTCTACGCCGGAAGTGACGCGCTCGATCTTCGAAGGGCAGAAGACCACCTCATTATAGTAATATACAAAACCCTCAATATTGTAGCTGTCGCCAACGCTTACCTGCGTCTGACTCTGATATTTGAAAAGGTCGTAGATGGGCAGCTGTTCGCTTCCGATGAGCAGAATGTTCTTGTCGGCATATTGTACGTTCTCGAAACGCAAGTAGCGGCATACATCGGCGCTATCGGGTTTGCTGTGTACCACCTCGGGTGCTATTGCCGATCCTGCCTTATATTGGAACTGCGCGGAGAGGTTGAGCTCGGGGTTGCCGTAGTAGTTCTTGAAGCGTCCTGTTACCTCAGTGAGCACATCGCCGTTCTTGCGGTCCTTAGCATAGAGGTTGCCACCATCGAAGAGGAGCATGTCACCGGTGTCGTCGTGAACGAAGATATACTTATCATATTTCTTTGTTATAACCACCGGCTCAAGGGTGCACTGCACGAAGTCGTACAGGGAGCATGCCTCGCGTATGGTGAGTCGGCGGTCGATACGTGCTATGACGCTCACTCGCGTTTCAATTTCTGAACTACTGATGATGAGGGTGTCGCGATAGTCACCCGGCTCACTGATGCTAAAGCTTATGTTGAGCACGTCGCCGTCGCGGTCGAGCGTTGAGCGGTCGAGCGTGAAGGCATCGCCGTGCAGAAGGTAGCACTGAAGGTCCTCGGTGAGGTTGGCAGTGTTGACCTCGACGAGTTTGCTACCTTCAGCCACACCGTTGTCCATAAGCACAGTACCGAAGTTGCACATGGTGGTACTTATATAAGGTGCTGTGGGGTCGTCGATGGTGACGCGGCGATAGATGGCAGGACGTGTCTGCGACCAAGTGGAGTAGCAGGAGAATATAGGGGTGCCGCCGTTGAGGTTGAACTGCAGTTTGTTGGAGCGACTCACGCCGAGGTTCTCAACGGAAGCCTCACCCGTGACGTCAACGCTGATAGTCCATGCGCCGTAATAGCCGTAGGAGGAGGAATAGATATCGTCCCAGATGGTGAGGTAGTTGTTCTCGTTGTGGTTGGGATTGCCACCACTTGCCACAAGTACATATCCGTCAACGTCGGCTATGACGAAGTAGTCGCCTATGTCGGACGAGCCTTTGTAGAGAGTATAGACGGCATCAGCCTGCTCGTTGACAGTCTGACGGTCGGGACTATATGTAGCACGCAGGGCATAGATATTGTTGCGGCTGTTGTAGGGGTCGTAAAGTCCCATTATATAATTGTGCTGATTGCCACTGACACCAAAGATGACCTCGTCGCCATCCTGCAGGTCGGCAGCGTCGGTAACCAAAGTGAAGACATCGGCTGTGAGTCCGCCGATGTTAGGACTGCCGTCTTTTGCCCGAATACTGATAGTATTGATATAGATGCTGTTCTCGGTACAGTCAATCCAGAAACGTATCTTTCCGCTCTGCACCTGAGGCAACCCGATCTCAAGGTCACGATTCAGTTCGCCCTTACTCTTTTCCGGACGCTCAATTTGGGTTGCGACAGGTTCGTTGTCGCCTATCTGCACATAGAGTGTACCCTTGCCTTTAGAAGCATTGGTGCGGTAGTTAAAGACCAAGCGACGTATATCGGTGAAAGAAAGGACAGATGTGGCACCTGCATTTTTATAAGCATCACCGCTGGTCACCTGAACTCCGGCATACATATAGCCTTGGGGCGTCTGCTTGCCTTCGGAGTAGTCGGCGCCTGCCACATCGCATACCCAACCGTCAGTACCAGACACCTTCACCGTACCGACTTTCGACGACCATTGCTTGTCATAGAACGTGTAGGTGGTCTGCGTGGCGAATAGCCCTGCCGACAACACTACGAAACTGAGAAATAGGAAAATCTTTTTCATGGTATTAGGATTTTGCTTCTATATAACAAATCTGTTATTACCTGTTTTTGTTCTGGTTGCGGGCGAGGACGACCGCGTTCCAAAAGACGACTGCAAAGATACAATTTTATATTGTAACACGCAAAAGAGCAATTGCTTATTTGTTATTACTTATTGCTTATTGCTTGGAATATGCAACATGCAACATTAGAACATTAAATCAATAAAACAATAAAACAATAAAACATTAAGAGTATAGATGTGCAAAAGGACGCTTCCCAGCGTCCTTTATACTTCAAGGTATTAGTCTGTTAATTTAAGGTACAAAAAAGATTGTGTTACTTTCTATTTTCGGGTGCAAAGGTACTGCTTTTCCGCGGACCCCGCAAACACTTATTTTATGTTATGCAACATAATAAAAAAGCATGCAAAACGTGTATTTATAGGCGTTGCAGCTCGATAACTTCCATATCGCGAATATCTTTGCCGTCGATGACGAAGCGCAGCAGTGTCTGCACGGTATGGAAGCCGTATTTGCCTGCTGCCCCCGGGTTGAGGCAGAGCATCCGATAGACAGGATCGTACTGCACCTTGAGTATATGTGAGTGACCACATACGAATATTTGCGGGGGACAAGCCTCGAACTTGCGACGGGCAAGCGGCGAATAATTTCCCGGATAGCCGCCGATATGCGTCATTAGCACGTCCACCTGCTCGACACGAAAGCGATAGAACTCGGTGAGCGTAGAGCGAACATCGCCATAGTCACAGTTGCCATAGACGGCGCGGGTAGG
>CAMHGK010000046.1 GCA_946184695.1 uncultured Bacteroidales bacterium
ATTTGCTGAAGAACATCCGCTGGAAGAATCTTCTACTAAATATGCGTATTGGAAAATAAAACTACCAAAAATCTACTCTTCAGGCTATTCTTCTCACTTCCATTTGCCATATAAACAAGAGAAACAAAAAATAGCAGAGTGGGATAAGTGGGTACAATCTCGCCACACTAACATCAATACGCCGATTATTCAATTATACCGAAATCTACCGTTTTTTCTTTTCCGCATTGTCAGAAGAATTTTAACAATATTAGTTCCGCTGAGAAGAATGATGACAACAAATCATCTTTTCAAAAAGGTGGATTAAGCTTATTTAACTTCCTCTTCAAATGCTATGATGCTGCCTGACAAAACTTGTAAAGCTGCATTTTTATGACCCAACCTAAATCTGATAATTATGGCTTTTTTGATTATATTTCGGCTTGAAGGCACAAATAGAATTCCAAGGTAACTGAAAGCAATAAAGACACTAAAAAAGGTTGTAAGTGCGAATAGTCTCGGCCGATTTGAGGTTAAACAGATTAAAGGTTGCGTAAAAAAGTGTATCTGACCTATTTGTAAAGGTAAGCAAAAAATAAGTAACCCCCATAAAATAGCGATGAGAGTTTCAAGGTTGAAACTCTCATCTGTCGAGAAGAGGCGACTCGAACGCCCGACCCCCACGTCCCGAACGTGGTGCGCTACCAACTGCGCTACTTCTCGTCGTCGCAAATAGCTCGGTTACGGAATTTCTCGCTTTGTTCGAAATTATAGCACCTCGCTTTTGCTCCTCTCACTCACAAAAACTTTCAATTTTTGTTCGTGTCTTTTTATTCAAATAGCTCGGTTACAGAATTTCTCGCTTGTTCGAAATTACGACACCTCGCTTTTGCTTCGCATATTTGCTTTGTTTACTGCTTCAACTGACCACGCACATCATGTTTACTTTTTAGAGCAAAGCACACATGCGCTTTTCTGAAAGCGGCTGCAAAATTACAAATAGTTTTTGTAATACACAAATTTATTTTTCAGCAATACTTGCACTTCTGTTTTGCTGCCGACATTTTGAATCTGTAGGCTTTGTCGTACAAAAAATCATTTGCTCTTCTTTGCCGCCGACTTTTTAGAGCCTGTAGGTTTTGTGGTCTCAATAATATGTCGGCAGTCGGCCTCTGTCAGGGCTTGCGCATCAGTGCCTTTAGGCAGTCTGTAGTTATTGTCCCCCTGTTTGATATATGGTCCGAACCTGCCGTTGAGAACTTGTATGTCGCCGAACTCATGAATAGGCAACGAGGCGAGGCGCTTCTTTTCGATAATGGCAATAGCATCTTCGAGCGACAAATGTGCGGCATCATAATCCTTAGGCACTGAATAATAAGTCTTGTTTTGCTTAATATACGGACCATAAATACCCTCACACACCACGAGTTGCTCGCCTTCAAATTCACCTACGTTATACGGGAATGGAGTATCAAAAAGACTAAGTGCCTCTTCAAGGGTAATAGTGTAAATCGATTGTCCTTTGAGCAACGAGGCAAAACGAGGTTTTTCGGCATCGTTGACCGTACCTATCTGTATGCAAGGTCCACGTTTGCCTATCTTTGCAATCACCGGTTTACCCGACTCGGGATCAACTCCCAACTCTCTACCCTCTACCTTAGAAACCTTGTCCATTGATGCTATAAGCGGATGGAAGGTCTTATAGAAGTGGTCAACCACCTCATACCATACGAGTTTGCCCTCGGCTATCTCATCGAAACTCTCCTCAGAATGAGCTGTAAAATCATAATTAAGAATTTCAGGGAATCTATCGACAAGGAAATTATTGGTAGCAACACCGATATCTGTAGGCACGAGTTTCTGAGACTCGGCACCATAGGCTTCCTGCTTGGTCTTTTCTGAAATCTTCCCCGAGCGCAAAATCAGTTGATCAATATCGCGCTTAGAGCCGACGATATTCGTCTTCTGGACATACTTACGCGAGATGATAGTATCTATAATCGAGGAATAGGTTGACGGGCGACCGATACCGAGCTCCTCCATACGCTTGACGAGCGAACCTTCGGTATAACGTGACGGAGCTTTTGAGAACGACTGCAAAGCAGTAATTTGCTTATATGACACCTGACTTCCTACAGAGAGCTTTGGCAGCAATGCCGACTCACCAGTTTCATCGTCATCGGTCGAAGAAACGTAAGCACGCATAAAACCATCGAACTTTACCACCTCACCGGTAGCGCAGAACCGATATTCCGATCCGTCGATGCTTATCTCGATAGTAGTACGTTCAAGTTCGGCATCTGCCATCTGAGATGCTAATGTGCGGCGGCGAATGAGGGTGTAGAGTTTTCTCTCATCTTCGCTTGAACCGGCAGTTAGATTGGCAATAAAAGCCGGACGTATAGCCTCGTGTGCTTCCTGAGCGCCTTTAGTTGAAGTCTTATACTGACGTGATTTATGATATTTTTCGCCGTATTCATCGAGAATAGCTGTTTTAGCAGCAGCAATAGCAAGCGTTGAGAGATTCACCGAATCAGTACGCATGTAGGTAATGTGACCTGCCTCATAGAGATTTTGAGCCAGGCGCATAGTCTTAGAAACTGGGAAATGGAGTTTGCGAGCCGCCTCCTGCTGCAGAAGAGAAGTGGTGAAAGGCGGAGCAGGAGAACGCTTAGCAGGTTTGCAAGTTATCTCAGCCACCTTGAGTTGCTTGTCAGAAATCTGGCGGAGGAACTCTTGTGCTTCCTTGCGCGTTGGGAAACGGTGGTTGAGCTCAGCAGTCAGTTCTACGGCTTTTCCGTCGATATCATCGGCAATAATATCTGCGATAACTCTATATTGCGAAGTGGTGGTATGAGCTAATATTTCTTTTTCTTTTTCCACCACCAATCTTACTGCCACCGACTGCACTCTTCCTGCCGACAAGCCGGGCAGAATTTTCTTCCAAAGTACAGGAGACAGTTCAAAACCCACTATTCTATCAAGAACGCGCCTTGCCTGCTGTGCATTTACCAGATTATAGTCGATATCTCGCGGGGTAAGTATGGCATTCTGTATTGCAGTAGGCGTAATCTCATGAAAAACGATACGTTTTGTATTTTCGTCCTTAAGTTCGAGCACTTCTTTCAAATGCCAAGCTATAGCCTCCCCTTCGCGGTCTTCATCGGAAGCGAGCCATACACAATCAGCTTTCTTAGCCTCTTCACGAAGTGTGTGGATAAGTTTCTTTTTTTCCGGTTCTATGGCATAATGAGGAGCGTAGTTATCGTTAAAGTCGATACCAATGCTATTTTTCCCCTCTCCTTCAATGTCGCGGATATGTCCTTGTGAAGACAACACATGGTACTGTTTCCCTAAGATTTTCTCGATGGTTCGAGCTTTAGTTGGCGACTCAACAATTACAAGGTTTTGACTCATGATATAGAATGGTTACCTATTACAGATTGTAAAAGAGACACGGTAGTTGTCAACCCGACAACCCGCAAAACGGCTGCAAAGGTAACCCATCTTTTTCAAACAAGCAAATCTTTTTTTTCTGTGAGATATTTTTAGCTGTTGCGTATTTAGAAATAAATTTCTAAATTTGCAGCGTCCTTGTTTAGACCTGCACATGTAGCATGCGTAGTTTAACGGGAAAGGCTATCATCATCACAAACATGTCTAATTTTTAACATCATGGATATACTATTAGTTGTTATTCTGAGCATTTGCGGAGTAGCATTGCTCGTGGTTGAGATATTCCTGATTCCGGGGATAGGTTTTGCAGGGTTAGCCGGTGTGGCGAGCATGGTAGCAGCTGTTTTTTGTGCCTATTATTATATTGGTGCGACGGCGGGTCATATCACCCTGGGTTGTCTTCTTGTGCTGACGGCTATTGCCATTTGGCTGTTTGTTCGTTCACGTATGCTTGAGCGCATGGCGCTGAAGACTGAGATAAAATCGAAGATTGACCTTGTCTCGCAGTCAGAGATAAACATAGGTGAGCACGGAGTGACTATATCCCGCTTAGCTCCAATGGGCAAGGTCAGGATTGGCGGCAAAGAATTTGAGGCTAAGAGTGCCGAAGCCTTTATCGATCAGAACAGCGAAATAGAGGTTGTCCGCATTGAAGGCAACACCGTCATTGTAAAAAAAGTTGATTAACAATAGACTGTTCTCTCAAAAGCCAACAAAGTCCTATGACATCAAATAAAGTGCCTCTTGACATATAGTTCGTCAGAAGGTACATAATGATAGCATATTAACTTAAAACTATATAAAAATGTCAGTATTTGAAATTGTACTCTTAGTACTATTGGCAGTTCTGCTGCTACTCTTTTTCTATTACGTGCCGTTCCTGCTGTGGATTTCGGCGTTGGTATCAGGTGTACATGTATCGCTTGTACAGTTGTTTCTGATGCGCATCCGTAAGGTGCCGCCTCGCAGAATTGTAGATTGTCTGATTGAGTCGCACAAGGCCGGTCTGAAAGACGTTGCTCGCGACGGTTTAGAGGCCCACTACCTTGCAGGTGGCCATATTGAGCGTGTGGTACACGCGCTGGTCAGTGCCAACAAGGCTAACATCGACTTGAGTTTTCAGATGGCTACCGCCATTGACCTTGCCGGTCGTGACGTATTTGAGGCAGTGCAGATGTCAGTTAACCCTAAAGTGATTGACACTCCCCCTGTTACAGCAGTTGCAAAAGACGGTATTCAGTTGATTGCAAAAGCGCGCGTCACTGTTCGTGCCAACATCAAGCAGTTGGTAGGCGGTGCAGGCGAAGATACCGTTCTTGCCCGCGTAGGTGAAGGTATAGTGTCGTCGATAGGTTCATCTGAGAGTCATAAGCAGGTGCTTGAGAACCCCGACAGCATCAGTAAGTTAGTGCTCAAGAAAGGTCTTGATGCGGGCACTGCCTTTGAGATTCTCTCTATTGATATCGCCGACATTGACGTTGGAAAGAACATCGGTGCACAGCTTCAGATGGACCAAGCGGAAGCCGACAAGAACATTGCTCAGGCAAAAGCAGAGGAGCGTCGTGCTATGGCGGTTGCCTTAGAGCAAGAGATGAAAGCCAAGGCACAGGAGGCACGGGCACATGTAGTGGAGGCCGAGGCTGAGGTACCAAAAGCAATGGCTGAAGCGTTCCGTTCGGGTAATCTCGGCATAATGGACTATTACCGCATGAAAAACATCGAAGCCGATACCGCCATGCGCGATTCCATCGCCAAACCTTCGCAACCGTCACAGCCTAAAAAGAAATGAGGATAGCACTATTGCAATATCCTATCGAATGGGCTGACATAGAAACCAATACCAACCTCACTCAACGTCGTTTAGAGGCACTGCGCGGCAAAGCCGATGTGGCTTTGCTGCCTGAGATGTTTACCACCGGCTTCTGCACCGACAACCCGCAGCTTGCAGAGGAGATGTCTGACTCACCGACGCTTAGTAACATGCGTCGATGGGCGGCAGAATACCGCCTTGCCATCTTTGGCACCATCATGGTGGCAGAGAACAGCAACCTCTACAACCGCGCTTTCTTTGTCCGTCCCGACGGCACCTTCGACTATTCCGACAAGCGCCACCTGTATGCACATGGTGGTGAGGCTCAGTTCTTCACTCGCGGCAGCAAACGCGTAATAGCGGAATACATGGGTGTGAGGTTTTGTCTGCTCACTTGCTACGACCTGAGGTTTCCTGTGTGGAGCAGGAACATCGGTGGTAGCGACTACGACATCCTTCTATACACCGCCAACTGGCCCGACGTACGCATCCGGTATTGGGATGCGCTGCTGCCTGCACGCGTCATTGAGAATCAGTGCGTAGTGTGTGGTGTAAACAGAGTCGGTGATGACGCCTTAGGGCTTCATTACAACGGTCACTCTACCGTTATTGACACCCGTCTGAACAGACTTGTCAGTTTCTCGGACGACGAGGCAGGCACCAAAATAGCCGACGTGGATATAGAAGATATACGGCATTTTCGGCAACGCTCGCCTCTATGGCGCGATGCCGACATGTTTCAAATTACAGAAGACTGAAGAACTCAGAGCATAGAACATACACAGATGCAAAATATATGGATACTCAACCAACTCAGCTCGGAGCAGGAAAAGCAGCGGGACGAGTTGATACAGTCGCTCAAGATAAGCCGAGCCGTAGCCTCGATGCTGGTGCAAAGAGGTATTACCACCGAGCGGCAGGCAACCGACTTTCTTCACCCCGACATATCACAGCTGCATGATCCGTTTCTGATGACCGACATGCAGAAAGCCGTAGAGCGCTTAGATGCTGCCATCCGCACAAAAGAGCGTATATTGATTTACGGAGATTACGACGTGGACGGAACCACCTCAGTGGCGCTTATATATCGCTATCTGCGGTTATTCGATTTGGAATTAGAATACTACATCCCTGACCGATATACCGAAGGTTATGGTATTTCGTATCAGGGTATTGACTACGCCCATGAGAATGGTTGCAGCTTGGTCATAGCACTCGACTGCGGCATTAAGGCAGTAGAGAAAATCGACTATGCTAATAGTTTAGGAATCGACTTTATTATCTGCGACCACCACATGCCCGGCGCCTCTATACCTAAGGCAGTGGCTGTGCTCGACCCCAAGCGTTCCGACTGCCACTATCCTTACGATGAACTCTCGGGTTGCGGCGTAGGGTTCAAGCTCGTACAGGCATATACTCTCTATCGCAAACTTGACAAGCGCCCTCTCAACGACCTCTTAGAATTGCTCGCCATGAGCATTGCCTCAGACGTAGTACCGCTAACAGGCGAGAACCGCGTATTGGCATACTACGGACTCAAACGAATCAACTCAGCCCCGTCAATAGGCCTTAAAAGTATACTGAAAGTGGCGGGTATAGAAGGACAAAACATTACGATAAGCGACCTTGTATATAAAGTTGGTCCGAGAATCAACGCAAGCGGCAGGATGAAATCGGGAGCCGAAGCCGTTGAACTGCTTATCACACAAGACCCTGACACGGCAGAGCAGAAAAGTCTTACTATCAATGAATATAACGAGCAAAGGCGGGGGTTAGACAAGCAGACGACAGACGAGGCTCTCAGGATTCTGTCGGAAGAAGCCGACAATGCCAAACGCATGTCCACCGTAGTATTCTCACGTGGCTGGAACAAAGGTGTTGTAGGCATAGTGGCATCGCGACTGACGGAAACGTATTTTCGTCCCACAATAGTACTTACTGACAGCGACGATGGCTACATCTCCGGCTCAGCCCGCTCCGTCGGTGGATTCGACATCTATTCTGCCATAGACTCTTGCAGCGACCTGCTCAGCAACTTCGGCGGTCATGTATTTGCAGCAGGACTGTCGATGAAAGCGGAAAATTTAGATACATTCAAGCAACGATTTGAAGAATATGTAAGACAGCACATCAGGGCTGAGCAGCAATGCCGAATCATACACGCCGAAGCAGAGTTGCGCTTTTCTGATATCAACAAGGAGCTCTACGAGACCATCTGCCGCATGGAGCCGTTTGGTCCTGACAACCCTGTTCCGCAGTTTATCACCAACGGAGTAGTCAACAATAGCATGAGTAGGTTGGTTGGTAAAGAAGAAGAGCATCTGAAGTTAGAAGTTACCGATGGAAGCGGCGAAATGTCGGGGATAGCTTTCGGATTTGGCAAGGGCAGAGACCACGACGACTTGGCAAAGCAAGTGTTATCGGGCAAACATGTTGACCTATGCTACAAGTTAGAAAACAACTCATTTCGTGGACGTGAGAAACTGCAACTCATGGTGGTTGATATCCGCGAAAGCCAAACCGACTGAGCTGCTAAACAGCATCCAACAGACAGAACTGCAAGATAAGACATTGAAACTTATATAGATTGACAACCAAAAACACACAGCATAATGTATTCAGAAAGAAACACACAAGGTCCGGCTCAGCTTCGCGGAAGTATCGAAGTGGTGTGCGGCTCCATGTTTTCCGGCAAGACAGAAGAGCTGATCCGCCGTATGCGTCGAGCACAATTTGCCAAGCAGCGAGTAGAGATTTTCAAACCGGCAATTGATGTACGTTATTCGGAAGAAGACGTAGTGTCGCACGACCATCGTACTATTCCCTCAACTCCGGTTGAATCGTCGGCAAGTATCTTGCTACTTGCTAACGATGTTGACGTAGTAGGAATCGACGAGGCACAATTTTTCGATATGGGCATCGTAGATGTATGCAACGAACTTGCCAACCGCGGGATACGCGTTATAGTAGCCGGTTTGGACATGGACTACAAAGGCGTACCGTTTGGTCCTATGCCGGCACTGCTTGCCATTGCAGAGGACGTATATAAGACACATGCCATTTGCGTACGTTGCGGAAATTTAGCATACGTATCGCATCGTCTTGTCGAGAGTGACAAGCGTGTGCTGCTCGGTGAGACTGAGAAGTACGAACCTCTATGCCGCGAATGTTACGAGCAGCAAAAGACCCTTGCAAAACAAAAAAACGAAGTAGCAGAATAGACACATTCTCCAAAGGCTGATGTTTGTAGATGTAGTCATACCTTTGCCTCTTGAGGGGAAGTTTACCTATCGTTGTCCGGAACCTCTTATCTCCGGCAGTCCGATAGGTAAACGTGTACTTGTGCCATTCGGTAAGAAAGTGCAGACGGGTATCGTCTTTTCAGCCAATGCTGAGTATGAGGCGGACTTCGACATCAAAGACATCGTATGCTTTCTTGACGACAAGGCAATCCTCTCGGCCTGTCAGTTAGAACTTTGGCAGTGGATTGCCGAGTACTGGATGTGCAGCCTCGGCGAGGTGATGCGTGCAGCGCTACCTGCGGCTCTAAAGTTAGAGAGCGACACACGAGTCATGTTGGCAACCGATGAGCAGATAACCGCTTCGTTGACACCTCAGCAGGTTCAAATTGTAGATTTGCTATCCGATGGCAAGCAGCATGACGTACAGGAGATAGCCCGCCGGCTCGGTACGAGTTCCGCCATGCCTGCCATCAACAGGCTGATAAGGAAAGGTATAGTGCGTACCACTGAGCAGGTATCGGAAGCCTATAAGCCACTATATGAGACCTGCGTATGCCTTAACCCGAGTCCCGACATAAACGCCTTACTCAACAGCCTTCAGCGCGCTCCCAAACAGCAACAAGCACTGCTCGACTACTTGTCGCTAACCGATAGCGCGCCATTGCCTGTCAGACGCGAGCTACTGCCACAAGCCACTACACAACTCGTAGAGAAGGGCATAATGCGAATAGTGAAAAGACGCGTCTCGCGGCTCAAAGAGCGCGAGCAACTGACAGAGAAACACCTGCTGAGCGGGGAACAGCAGCAAGCACTCGGACAAATAGAGGAATTATTTGAGAGCAAGGCTACGGTTCTACTGCGCGGAGTAACCGGAAGTGGCAAAACGGATATATATATACATCTGATAGACAAGTATCTCGCTAAAGGCGACACCGTGCTATACCTCGTTCCTGAGATAGCCTTGACAACCCAACTGACAGAGCGGCTTGAAGCAGTGTTTGGTGACAGGCTCTTAGTATATCATTCGCGTTTCTCTGACAATGAAAGATATGAGATTTATGAGCAACTTCTTGACTCTGATAACGGCAGACTGGTGTTAGGTGCACGCTCAGCCGTTTTCTTACCTTTGCCGCGGTTAGGACTTGTGATAGTTGACGAGGAGCACGATGCATCATATAAGCAGCAAGAGCCTGCTCCGCGCTATCATGCCCGAAGTGTGGCGGCAATGCTTGCCCGTCTGTCAGGCGCGAAGGTTCTGCTCGGGAGTGCCACTCCGTCAGTAGAATCATATTTCAACGCATCCATCGGCAAATACGGCTTGGTAGAACTGCTCCATAGATATGATAACATAGCCTTGCCGAAGGTGGAAGTAGTGGATTTGAAAGAACAACGGCACCGCCGACAAATGACAGGACACATGTCAGACCTATTGGCTGAGCGTCTTAGGAAGACGTTAGACGAGGGAAGACAAGCCATTGTATTCCAAAACAGACGAGGTTACGCACCTTACGTGGAATGTAAGTCGTGCGGACATATTCCCAAATGCATCAATTGCGACATAAGCCTGACATACCACCGACGTCAAGGCATACTCACCTGCCATTATTGCGGCTATACTATTCATCTTCCTCAGGTATGCCCTGACTGTGGTCAGCCGGCGCTTACAGACCGCGGCATCGGCACCGAAAAAGCTGAAGACGAACTCGCCGCATTATTTCCCAAAGCACAGATTGAACGCATGGATCTTGACACCACGCGACGCAAGACCAGCTACCAGCAGATAATCGACAACTTCGCTGCCAACAGGACTGATATCCTTGTCGGGACACAGATGTTATCGAAGGGGCTCGATTTCGACAATGTCGGTCTGGTGGCAGTATTGAACTGCGACACTCTGCTCAATCAGCCGGACTATCGCAGTAGCGAGCGAGCTTTTCAAATGTTGGAGCAGGTAAGCGGTCGCTCCGGCAGAAAACAGCAGCGCGGTCAGGTTATCATACAAACGACCAATCCTGATAATGAGGTCCTCAAACTCGTTGTCAGCCACGACTACCAAAAGTTCTATGAGCAGCAGATTGCCGAGCGCCGCCTCTTCCGCTACCCCCCGTTCTTCCGCCTGATATGCGTTATGGTTAGCGACAAGAGCTACGATATAGCCGTTCATGCGGCACAGCTGTTGCAGTCGCGGCTCAAGCAGGTCTTCTCGCACCGCTGCTCAGGAGTGATAGAACCTGTTGTTTCGAGAGTACAGAATCGCTTTCAGAGGCAGATAATTCTCAAGTTTGAGCAGAAAGAGCCGATAGCACGTGCCAAACAGATGCTGTCGGCAGAGATACGTCAGCTGCTTGAGACGGACGGCTTCAAGTCGGTCAGAGTATATGCAGATGTGGACGTTTGATTCATTGAATTGAAAATTGATAATTAGCAATTCTATAGCTACCCGCCCCCTACCCCCTCCCTTAAAGGGCGGGGGAGACCATGCGGATAGAAGGCAATGCTTAATTGCTTAATGCATAAGGGCACATCTAAAAATTAGCGAAGCGCACGTTTTAGAGAACCCGAATATATATACTTATTTAACACTTTTATTCTGCTTTCGATTTTTTCTTCTTATCTACGCTTCGCTCCGAACGATCGTAAACGTGGGCATCTTGCTGACTGTCTTATCCCTTCGGGAACGATCGTAAACGTGCACGCGGTCACAATGCCCGCATTGCTCCCTTGTTCAAGCCATCAATATGCTACGATAAAACTCGAAATCAAAATAAAGCAATTTTAATAAGTGCCCTTAATAATTTATAATTGAGAATGAAACAGTTTATTTATCATCCGGCTAACGGCGTTGCTTTTTTCTTGTGCCTGTTCCTGCTGACAGATTGCACCCGAGATATTCAGACTACCGCTTTTGCCAAAGTACAGCCCCGCTATATTGCTCATGCGGGAGGCAAGATAGACGGTTTTACATATACCAACTCGCTTGAGGCTGTGCAGAATGCCATAAACAACGGTATTAAATTTATCGAACTTGATTTGGCACTTACCGAGGATTCTGTTCTCGTATGCGCGCATGACTGGGAAGTATTCAACCACTACTTATTAGGTCGGAAAGACTATAAAGAACCGCTTAGTTTCGCAGAATTCAGGCAGTGTCGCCTACTTGGTAAATACACACCGATGACTGCCCAAATGATTGTCGAGATATGGCTTGAGCATCCTGACTTATGGCTTGTTACAGACAAAATATCGACTCCCGAGATTATAGAGAAATACTTTACGGAAATCAAAGACCGGATGGTAGTGGAATGTTTCTCATACAGCGACTACAGAGAATTGTCGGAACTTGGATACGTAACCTACCTGAGCGGTTGGCCGCCAAGAGCCGAGAACGCCACGACGGAGCAAGGCGGCGGAAAAAATGACAGATTCGTTTTTCACACAGGGTGTGATTTGACAAAATACTATTTTGACAGATGCGCACTTTTCACTTGTGAAAACAAAGTACAGGCAGACAGTCTGCTCAGGACCGACAGAAGGATTGATTTGGTGTATGTTGACGACATAACAAGATAAACCATGTGTTCAACAATAAAAATATCCACACCCCCAAAAGGCTTATTCGCTGATTATAAACAAAATACGCACAAGTAAAAATCCACGTTTTTATTTGCAGACATCGGCGCATTTGTATAATTTTGCGGCGCATTTTTAGTAGTGTAGGCTTAGGGTCTGATATTTCTACTAATTTTGGAAATACACACTTCACGCTACAGAACTGACTTGCATGATATGATAATCTATCATCAAAGTATTGAGTTGCCAATAAACACACCTTATGACCTAACACCCGGTTCGCCATGAAACGATTGCTATTTTGCCTGATTGTTTTGTTTGTTTTTGCCGCTTGCAATGATGTTATGAATAGTAATGATATTCCTAATGATAAAAAAGACGGTCCAAGTATAGAAGGCAAGACCCCTACTCGCAAGACTGATTTCGCCCCCACTTCTGACCACGTATCCATAGAGACATATAAGAGGTCAGATATATATTAAACCAACACCCGAATTACAAAAACACCGACTGAACATGTAATGAGACATTGCCTTTCCGTTATATTATGTGCTATTTATTGTACGCTGATTATGTCGTGCTCAATGTCTGATTTACATGATGCACATCAGACATTGCATACGGCTGACAGTTTGAAAGCAGCAGGTGGGCAATTCGACGATAGTCTGAGTCTGTCCTCAGCGGCGACTACTCTGCATAAGGTTCGTCTGTTATATCCCACCGATTACCTCAGGGCTTCTTACCATTACGGCAGATTGCTTCGTTCTCACAACAACGAGATTGAAGCCATGCAATGGTTCATCAGGGGTTCACATTCCCCCTCGCGCGAACATCAGACGAAAGCTCGTGTTTTCAGCAACATGGGGAGTATGGCACATCTTGCAGGCGAATTCCGGCTGTCATCCGACATGTATGAGCGTTGCTCAGAACTTTTCCTGAAAGCCAAAGATACATTGATGTATTATCATGCTCTCAACTCAATGGCATTCGAACTTGCCGAACTGAAAGAGAAAGAGCAATCGTTCGCATTGCTGTCAAGCATTGAGCAAAACTGCCCGTCAGACGAATTGCAGCAGAAAGTTTGGGAGACAAGAGCAGCACTTTATTTCAATACTGCACAGTATGACTCCGCTATTTATTATGTTGACCTTCAGCAGCTCTCAGGCGTAATGTCTGCCACTTGCGGAGCGATAAAAGCTGCATCGCTATGGAACTTGCAGCAATATGATTCCGCCTACTCTTATGCCGCCAGAGTTATGCAGTTGCCTGACGCATCTGCACAAGACAAGTACAACATGCTCTTTATTGTTTACAACGACACGGCTAACACCGGTGATGCTCAGCGCGGAACTCTTGACGGCAACCGAGTCGTGTTAGACAAATATGAAATCGACCCTCAGCATAACCGATTAGCGGTTGCGGTAGAGCTGCTGCAACAAGATATAGCGCAGAGCCATCATCGAGCCTTATATATATTATTATATGTGTTGGCTTTAGCCGCCATTATCGGGGCGCTGATTGCTATTTATGCGTCAATCAAGATTCGTGACAAGCGTTTTCATGAATTGAAAAACGACACCGAACAAATAGAGCACCGTCACTCATTGCATCGAAACCGCCGATTGCAAGAGGTAGAGACAACATGCAGTGCAATACGTCAATCGCCGGATTGGCAGCAAGTCATTGGATGGAAGAACTATGATAAAATGTGTGAGATTGTCAACAAAAACTTCTATCTGCTTGCCAACAAGCTCAAAAACACCGGCAAACTCAACGAAAGTGAGATACGCCTTTGCGTTCTTGTCCTAATAGGGGGATTCAGTAGCAAACAGATGGCGGGCTACCTCAATTATGCCGAAAGCGGCATAAGAAACTACAAGCAGCGAATAGCTCAAAAATTAGGCACTTCGTCGAAGAATTTGCGCCTTTTTCTTTTAGATTTGACCATCGGCAGCTGAATTTCTGATTTACACAATTAAAATATCCACATCCACAATCAGCTAACGCACTGGTTGTATGGAGAGTACGGGCAAATAAAAATCCACGTTTTTATTTGCCCGTATCATATAACCGCCTTACCTTTGCAGCCGTCAGTTTTGAGCGCAGAAGTGCCCTTTATAAAATAATCAGCCCAAAATACTAAAATTGATTTTTATTCTCTCTAATGTTGGAAACTTTAATTATATAAGATAAACCTATGAAAGCAAAAGTAATCAGTGGAATAAATTTGATTCTTTCAACTCTGATGACGTTGTTAGGATTTTCGTCATGCGGCGGATTTATGCCCGTAGAATACGGAGTACCTCATGCTAATTTTAAGGCAAGCGGTACGATAACCGATGAGAACAAAAGTCCGATAGAAAATATCCGCGTGGATATCCACCATAATGGCAGGAGTCTGCTCGCTGAAGGCGGCAGCTATACAGACAAGAATGGCAAGTATCAAGTTCAGTATGTTTGGAATTTCACCGCCCCCTTCGATTCAATAGACATAGTGGCAACAGATACCACCGAAGTATATCAATCCGACTCTGTGCGCGTTTCAACTGAGTTAAACAAGAAAGGTGACGGGAACTGGCTGATGGGAGTTGCAGAAGTGAAAGCAGACATTACTCTCAAGCATCAGACTGACAAATAGTATTTACATCCGTCGATTTACCTCTGAAACGATTGAAACCTTGCCAATACCAGTATTTATCGAACTTGAGCGCATGTCTCAGCCTGCAAAATGACACTTACGCCAAAAGTATGAAGAAAATTTTAGGCACAAGTAAAAGACATTGTGCAGCAAGAGACAATTTGAATCATTATTTGAAATACAAACTCTGCATGCGCAAACTCAAAAAAGTATACTTTTTAGAATCTCGGTAAAAACTCACTTTTAGTACATACTAAAAGGGGGCAACGGGGACAAAAGGGACAGATTTTTTCAATGCA
>CAMHGK010000047.1 GCA_946184695.1 uncultured Bacteroidales bacterium
CGATACGGACAAAGAGCCGGTCGTCCGGACGCTCGGCTGATATGATGAGTTCGGTGCCGCGGGTCACTTCACCTTCTTCGATAGAGAATACGGGTGCAGGAGCCTGCTCTGTCGGTTCCTGCTTTATCACAGTGACTGAGCACTTGGCGAAGATATTAGCATCTGACTCGGCGGTAACAGTGATGACAGCCGTACCTTCAGCCTTGGCGACGATATTGCCATCCTTGTCAACCGCAGCCACTTGGGCATTGTCGGACGCGAAGCTGACCGCCTGATTAGCATCCGTAGGCATGATATGCGCTATGAGTTGAGCACTCTCGCCCACCGTCAGAGTCAGTTCGACAGCCGATAACTCGATACTCTCGGCTGCAGGCAGCACGACGTTGACCTCGCATGTAGCCTTAACCGCCGGTACCGCCACCGATGTGACGGTGATGGTCGTCTTGCCTTCCTTCAAAGGTTTGACGATACCGGAAGCGTCAACGACAGCCACTGCCGTGTTGCCCGACTGCCACGTGAGCGACTTGTCGCCGGCATTGGCAGGCAGGAGGGTGACGTGCTGAGCCAGACCGAGCGTCTGACCGAGGGCCAGATCGTAGGATTTGCTGTCAAACTCGATGCTTTCAAGACTCACCACCTCATCAGCAATTACGAGATTGATTGGAAACGAGCCCTCCATGGTTTCGAGCGAGATATCCTGAGTCAGGTAGATAAGACTTGCACTTACCTTGCCTGTCTTGGTTGCAGTGCCAAGATAGGTTATCGTCAGTGTGCCGCTCTCACGGTCGCCCGACTCGGTAAGTTCAAACAGCTGGGCATCGGCGCCGTCGATGTCCCATAGTATGTCGTCGGTGAGATTCTGAGCGGTATAGGTGAGTTCTATGGATTTCTTCTCCGACAGTTTGGCAGCGCCGAGGTCGATGGTCGAAGGACTGATACTCAGGCTACTCTGTACCTCATGTGAGCTGCTCACTTTCTTGTATAAGCTAGGCAGACGACCATTGCCCGGGGCATTGTTATAGGGTTTGAAACGCTCGGAGTTATAATATACCGGAAAACTCTCGTCGCTCGGACGCGACACGTATGCTTCGCCGTCGGTGATGCTTATGCCCCAGCCTGCCAGATGCTGCTTGTCGGTCTCGCCATACGAGAAAGCTCCCTTGCCGCTTACGTCAAGCAGCAGACGCTCGCCGGTCTTGGTGTTGGTCAGTTGCCAGTTGCCGTTGTACTTCGACAGCGCAAAAGCTGCCATTTCTTCGGGCACTTCTGCCTTACCTGTCTGAGCATCGATAGTAATACCTTCGGTAACGGCAGTGAGGTAGGTCTGGTAGATATCGCCGCTGACGCTACCCGTCGTCTCATCGACAAACAGCACCACGTCGCCCACCTTGAGCCCGCTCGTAGCCTGGACGCGCTCGTAGCTGACGGTCTTCTGCACTATGGCGTCGCCGGTGACGGTCACCTTCAGATTAATGAAAGTCTCCACCTCGTTCCAGCTCGGAGCTCCGTAGCCATAGAACCGGGCTTTGCCTGTATAGGTGCCCGGGGCGGTGGCATAGAAACCTATATTGAAGGGGTTGGTATAGTTGTCGTATTTGGGAAAGAACTCAATGGAGCCTACACCATTGTAGGAGTCAACGATATAGAAGGTACAGTCGCCCGTGGCGTCCTCGGATATCTCAGCCATGATATAGCCTTGATAGGGGAAGAAACCTGAGGAGATGGTGACATCGACGGGCAAGTCCATCATCAGTTCAGTCTGACCCTTGATACTCACAGTACCGAAGTCGAGATCGGAAGCGGTGATGGTCTGTGCTGATGCGCTGACAAGACATAGCAGCGCAAGAATAAGAGTAGATAGTTTTTTCATGATATATGGTTTTTTATGTTAGAACAAATTGGGGTTCAAGCCGTATGCGCGTTGGCAACAAAGCCTGTTTGCGGGTTGCTGCTGAGGCGCGCGCAGCCGGATTGACAGTCAAGTCGCAGTTGACGCCGCAAAGGTAGTCAAATATATTTATATAACAAAAAACGGAAAGTTTTTCTTTCCGCTTTTTGCTTCGCAATAGTATGACTTTCGGCTCATTCTCTTTTTCGTGCGCAGTAGGCGGCTGAGAGCAGCAGCATAAAGGCTATGGGCAGTGAGCCGATGGGTGTGGGGTATGGGTCAGGACGGTCTTCACCACCGGTACCCCAACCTTTGCGTCTGACGGAACCTGATGTACTCTCAATACCGGTAGCACCGGGTTCTGTCACCTCGGGCACGTATCTGCTGCCTGAGCCTGACATGGCAGCAGTGGAGCGCATGCTGGTGCCGGCAGGAGCAGCGTTCTGAGTGCCGAAGTCCGACGTACCGTTGACGAAAGGCTGATAACCATTCTGCTCTTTATCGGACACTGCCGAGCGTGAACCAAGTGCGGCAGAAGTAGCCGAACGGTTCCCAGCCGAGGCAGGCTGATAGTGGTTGCGGATATTCTGCGCTGACAAGCAGCTTATAGCAAGAAGAAGCAATAGTATCAAATTATATCTTTTCATAAGGCATATCATATTAGAAATTATACATCATATCTGATCAATCATAAATCAGAAATCAGAAATTATCTTACTATTGTTCTTAGTGTCTGTGCCTCGTGTCCTACCACTACACGCACGTTATATACACCTGTGGGCAGGTTTGTGAGTTGCAGACGGCTGTCCGTTCCACTTGTTACTCGCTCCAAGAGTTTGCCGTTCATATCGAATACATATACTTCGGCATTTTCAGGAACTCCGTGCAGTACTATCGTTCCGTCGTAGCCGGTAGCACTGAGTCGGTCGAGTCCGGCACCGGTGTTAGGCAAGCCTGTACCTATGTCGGTCTGCTGTTTGATCTTGAGGCTCAGAGTGAAGCGGGTGTCGTTGCCCTTAGGCATAGCGTCGGTCGAGAACGTGTAAGCATCTTGCAGCAAATCCCACTCCAACTGCAGCTCGTTGTCAATGAGTATAATCTTCTCGAAGTAGTTAAGGTGTGACTTCTCACTGAGTGCTACTACGAACTCGCCGGCATCGGTGGTGAGGTAACCGAGCGGGATTTCATTGATAGCACTTGACGGCAGCGAGTTGAATGCTATGCGGTAGCCGTCCATGACGGTGTAGAGCTTGAGGCGGGCAGCGCTCAGGTCGATGGTCTTCTCTTTATCCTCGAGGTCAAAGAGAGCTGAGTACTCGTCGGCGATATTCAAACCGGCGATATCGGTTTTGTCGCTTTCGTTGATGAGTTCGAAGTCAACTCTTAGTTCTTTGGGCAGGATGTCGGTAGGAGCAAAGCGGCGTCGTGCAGCGAATTGCAATGTCACACCTTCGTCGAAGCGGAAGTTACCATTGGACTTAGCCTGAATGAAGAACGGATAGAACGGTTCGAGGGTGTAGTCAGCTGCACGGCAATCGGTGTAGTCGTAGTCGAGTTTGTTAGGAATGGTGAAATACTTAGTCTTCGTCATTGCCCATTCGTAGTGTCCGGTCCAACCGCCTGTTACGGGGTTGAGTTCCTGTTCGAGATGTTCTACTGCGAATGCGCCGTTATCCATGCTTGCTTCGCTCTTTCTCACTCCTACGTAGAATGGGTTACCCAGCAGGTTCCAACCTACATCGTTAGCATTGACAGTGCGCGGATTGGCGTTATAGCCTGCCATACCGTATGCTCTGACTTCAGGGCTCATGGCTGTGACGTTGCTCCATGCCGTCTCGCTCAGAAGCGGGAATCGCAAGATACCGATGGTTCGTCCTGACATAGCACCGCTACTGCGGGGTGATATCATTATCTCATAGCCCTTGCCGCGCTCTATCTGCTGCGTAGGATTAGTCATAGCAATCCAGCTCTGGGGAGCAGAAGGATTGGCTACACGCCGGCTGCCATCGTAGTACTTGACTACAGCGTCGAAGTCGTCGGTGCCTTCTTCATTGGTCACATCGATGAGCGCTACCGATTTAGGCAGAGCTATCATGTAGAACATTTGGTCGTCGGCATAGAGGTCGTAATATACTCCGTTGCCTTTGTTCTGCAAGCCGCTGATGGTGATGTCGTCTTCGGTCATCAGTTGCGGCAGTCGGAAACTACGTACAGCATCGAGCCATGAGAGTCCGCCGCGCAGGTAGATATTCGAGAATCCGATATTCTGGCTCAGGTCAGCCTTGCCGCCCGGATAGATATACAGGTCTTTGAAGCTGCCGGTAGCCGTTGATGTTGACAACGTACCGCCATTGCGTACTATGACGTCGAGGTTGCGTGCTATCTGACGGCCCTCGGTTACGAGTGTTGAGCCATTGCCTCCTGCCGCAAGCGAGCTCGCTTGGGTGTCGTTCTTGCTGTCGGTGATGATAAGCGGGATGGCGAACATGGCCTGCTTGGGTGTGCTACTTTCGGTCATGTTAAGCAGCAAGGTCTTGGCTGGACTACCTTGCAGGTTGCCCACACCGGTCAGCTTGTAGATGTCACCGCCAAGCGAGGTGCAGGTGACGTTAGTCTGAGCACCGGTGCCGATCTTCGCCTTGAAGGTGCCGGATGCCACGTTGCCGGCATTAGCATACTTGACTGCCACCTCGTTCGTTCCCCATTCCATAATGCTGATGTCGGCGGTTTGAACAACCGTCAGCGGCAGGATATACAGCTCAGCGATGCCATAAGAGCCGTAAGTACCCCATTTGTTACCCCACAGGCGCAAGTTGTTGACGTTGGCTGACTGTAGTGTTTGTAAGGTATAAACAAACTGTCCGTCAACCTCGGTGGTGGTTATCTTCCATTCGTAGGCCGAGATGTTGTCCATTGTTGTTCCTACGGCGGTGATGGCAGCAAAGTTTCGGATACCGTTGTTTGCCGAGCTGTTGTTTGCCCAAAGAGCTTTGTTGTCGTTGCCGGCGAAGCGCAGGCGGTCGCCGTATAGCGCTTCGGGAGTGTATCCGGTAGCAGTACCGAAGCGGTCGTTAGCCGAGTTGACGGTAGCCACCGGCCATAGTTTGTATTGAACGGTGGACGGACCTTTGGCGGTGAGCAAACCGGCTGCTGTGGTCACGTCAACCATGATAGGTGCCGGAGTCTGCTCTGTGGCAAGGTTAGCCGGCAGGGCGTGCCATGTGTCACCCACGCGTGCCACGATAGCTACTGACTCGGGCAGGTTGCGCGCCTTGACTTTGGCAGAGAAGGTCTCCTCGAAACCGTCACACGCCACGGTGATGTCGGGTTGCAGAATAGCGCCCGTGCCTGGGCTTGTCGGATTATAACTTACATACACCTCGGCATCGGTGAGTGGTGCCACAAGCGAGTTGGCGCCGGTGAGCTCCACAAAGCGAGTTACAGGCTCCGTCACTTTCTTGTAGAACTTAAGGTCTGTGCCGCTCAGGGTGACGCGGTGACCGTTGAGGGCACCCGATACAGAGACTTTAAGTTTCTTGGTTGCCATGATGTTCACTCCACTACGCGACGTGACAAGTACAGGGTCGCCGTCTTCGGTGTCGAGAGAGAGGTCAACACAGGCAAAGATAAGGTGTTCGTATGTCTTTGGTGTCCACTTGGCATATACCGTGGTGTTCGTCGTGATGTTGCTATTGAAGTTAAACTGAGTGCTGCCGCCCTCTGTTGTCATCCAGCCCACGAAGTTATAGTCCACATGTGTGGGATTGGCAGGTTGGCTCACTTTGGTATTGTATTCCACTTCGCGAACGAAGTTGTCGCCCTTGCCCTGCAAGTCGAAGGTGACGGAGCGTATCTCGGTAGCCCACCAAGCGTAAAGAGTGGTAGGTGAGGTGGTACGGCTCCATTTGCCGTCGGTGATATAACCGCTGACAGAAGACGTAGCAAACGAGCCATCGCTACTAAGCACCTTCAGGGTATGGCTCTCGTTGTTGTAGTATCCGACGAGCGTATGTCCCTCGTAGGTGGCATGTGTCAGTGTGCCGGCTTTCAGCGAGGTAGCGTCGTAGAGCACGGTAGCAGAACCGTCGGACTCGCCGCCGTTGGCAGAGAGCTCGAGTTCTATCTCGTTGGCAGTCCACTTGGCATACAGCACGAGGTTGCCGGCGTACTGCCATTTCTTTTCTGCATCGGTATAACCATCCACACTTGCTATCCAGTTGCCGTCGGTGCCGATGAGTTGCGAGCCGCCACCGCCGGTAGCAGTGAAGTAGCCACCGAAGGTATAGCCGGTTTTAGTGGGCTTTGCGATAGCTGAGGTGAGGTTGGTTGAGGCATTGAAGGTCACTGCTACGCTTGTCGTACCTGCCGTTGTTGCCGACTGGTTGTTGAGCGTGACGGTGTAGTTACCTGCCTGCCATATAGCATATAGGTTGAGGTCGGCATTACCGGTGTAGGTAGCTCCTAAGGCATAGTTGGTGCCACTGCCGTTGTCTGCGGTATTCCATCGGAGGATGGTGTAGCCGTCGCGTGAAAAGCCGGAGCCGTCAGACAAAGTGGCATTCTCGCCCTCAAGTTTCACTTGGTTGGCTATACTACCTTCGCCGCCATTGGCATCGTAGGTGATATAGTATTGGCGCGGAGTGGTGAACGAGATCTGAGTGGAGTAGCCTGTCAGTCCACAGTCGTTGGTTGCATATCCACGAGCATAATATGTTGTGCCAGGAGTAAGACTGCTTAGATACTGATTACCCCATGCTTTATCTATCGCACGACTCTGATTCCAAGTCAATGTTGTTACTCCCGGTGTGGTTAATGTCGGATTGGCAGTTGTGCTAACCACATAGCCATGTGCAGTAACTGTTCCTCCTCCATAACTCTTTATTACACAACCATTAATTGAAGCTGATGTTGGATTCACATAACCGTTTCCCATCTCCTTACCGCTTTCGGTAGCAGACAAAGTCGGTGCTACGCAGTTGACGGTCACCGTATAAGACACCGACTTCTCGCAGTAGCCGTTGGCTTTGGCTGCCGTGGCGGAGATGGTTGCGGTACCTGCAGAGCCAACGGTGACGGCACCTGTCGAGGCATTGACCGAAGCCACTGAGCTGTTGGTAGTGGCGTAGGTGATGGCCTGTCCCGTTTTGGCACCTCCTGCCGACACCTTCACCGATGCAGCATCAGTCCAGCCGGCTGCACCGTAGCTCACGGTGCGGTTGGTGCCGTTGTCAAATGCCATCCACGGGTTGGTGCAGATGTCTTCCTGAGCGGTAATATACACATCTATATTTCTGTCGAAGTTACCATCATTGACATAGTCGAGTCGAGTGGAAGTGCCAAACTCAATATTGGTATCTCCATTAGCAGTATTATAACACCATTCTCCGCCATCGACAAAGCAAACTTTTCCGACAATTCCCTCGCTGGTGTAACCATCGTTTACAGTGAAATACACACTGAGGTCGTCTTCGACGCACGATACGGTGGTGGGACCGGATGTCTTGGTGACACCAGTCAGGTGATAGGTAACGGTATATGTCTGAGCATTGACAGTGATATCGATAGTCTTGCTTTCTTCGCAGTAGTTGCCTGAAGCAGCTATGGTGCAGCGTACAGTTATAGTAGCCGAAGCATAACCTCCGGTACCTTTGATAGTCAACACGCCGCTTGAGTTGATAGTAGCAACGGTTGATGGCTGGTTAACCACTTCCCATGTCTTTGCACCTGAGCCCTTCTGCCCACTGACACTTATCGTCTTGGTGATATTGCTTCCACTCCATGTTACTGTAGTGCCACCTGCTGCAGAGAGCGTGCCAAATGGCGAGTTGCACTCTACATATGGTGCAGTAGTTACTTGACAACCATCCTTGGCATATACTGCATATAGGGCAGATGCACCACTCGGATAATGTTTGCTCTCGCTGGGTGATACTACCGCAAAACGATATTTGTCTTTATAGGTTCCAGTGGTGTTATTTATATACCCTGATGAGACACATGGTGAAGAAGTAATTGGGATTTCGCACCACACAAATAATTCTGACCCGATTATCAATGGATCATAACCAGAAATGGTAGGTCCAACCGGAACTGGATCCGATTGCGGCTTAGTATCCCAAACAATATACTCGCTGCCATTATATACCATATAATCGCAATTAGATGATGTGTAGGTAACTACTATTCGAGTCATTCTAACTTGTGCATCGGCATGTAGAGAAACACTTGCTGAGTTTCCTGTCCATGTACCTGTACTACCTGTACCACCTACATAAGAACCTCCACCATTTGTTGGTGTACCATTGATTTTTTTTGGACCGTAATTATTATTACCCGTAGCAGTACATGTCACTACAATTTTTGTTATATTGCCTACCGAAGAAGTAACAATAAGATTAGAACCAGAATTACACCTGTACTCACTTTGGTTTGTCAATGTACCCGCACCGACTTGAATTGTTATGCCAGATTTAGTGTATGACAACGCTGAACCGTCAGGGTAATCTGACGTCGCATTGAATGTAACATCAACAGCCCAAGCGTTTGGCGAAAATATCATTGCTCCAAACAAGAGCAAAATACTTAGAAATTTGTTTAATGTTTTCATTGTATTATTTGTTTTGTTATTATTCTATAGTGTTTGTGTATTGTTAAAATAACTTTTCTTAGACTATTGACTCTATTGACGCATAATAAAAATAGAGATACAATCGCTTGTATCTCTATTGATTTTATTGCAGTAATAATTTTTCCTTTAGAAAGAAGTCAAAAACGACATAAAAGCCTGACTATTCGGGAATGTAACAACATCCCCGTCATTATCTATTCTTTCTCGTTGTCGTTGTCTTCCTTTTCTTACTGTATCATACATATTCTTTACCATAGGTTGCATATTCAGCACTAACGCACCTGTCTGCTGTATGATATTGCATAATTCATCAGCAAATGAACGGGAGATGAAGGTTACATCCGTAAAATCCAACAATACTTGCTTGTCATCGGATATCTCATTCCTTATCTTGTCAGCCGAAACTCTCTGTCGAGCCTCTGCTCCTAAAAAATCGAATATCTTAATTGTTTGTGCCATAATTGTTATTCAATAAATTTATTAAACTGAAAGTCATCGGGTGCATTAACGGGGATCCTGAGCAATATTGCAGTGCCGTCCATCTGAAATCCCGACGGAAGATTCACTACTTGTTTTTTGTCGGATGAATGACGACAGAATGCTCCGCCAGAGAAGATAAACACTGCGCCATGCAAACCCTCCGTTATCATTTTGACCGTAGTACTTATACCATAACCTCTGGTCTCTGCTCCGGGCAAATCTTTGGTAGAATAGCCTGATAATGCCTTTTGCAACGCAATTCCCTCATTTGAGCCTATCTCATCAAGGTACTTACCCGTTCTGACATAACTACCGTATATCGTTATTCCATCATCTATAATGCCTATATCCAACATGCATGTTGCTGAATGATACTGGGAAAACAAATATCCGCTTTTGCAATAAGAATGTTCAGATATATTACTTATCAGTTCACTCATCAGATAAGATATCGGCATTTGCATCCTTCGCTCATAGTGTGTTTGACGCTCAATAACTTGCTGAATGATGGTTTGCATCTCGTCTATATTATTGTTCTCACGACGAAAACGACAAATAGGAATATAACTTTTGTCAGCATATTGTTGCAAAGTCTGCATCAGACTATCACTATCTTCTATATCCAAATATGTCTCAAAATAAATAGCATCAAGATATTTTTGTATATCATGCGGGATGTTATTTAGATATATCGTTTTCTCACACTTGTGATAAAAGATTGAGAGTAACAACAAAAAGGATGAGTGAAGAAAATTGCAATATCTAAAATCCCAAATGAAGGTATCACCGACAATTTGTTCCGTTTCCCATATAACACGAAACAAGTGATTAAACACACTCCCTATACGTTCATCTTGAGTGACATTCGGAATGTATATAGTTGAAGAAACTAATATCTCTGAATTTTCTTTCACGTTGCAAAGATACAATTTTTTTTGTAATCTGCAAAAATCAATAGAGTCAATATGTCAAATATCGCTTTGTTTTGTCAACAGAGTCAGCTGAGAGAACTGAGAAATCTGTGCTATCGGTTCAATCTGCTTAATCTGCGGATTTATTTCTTTGTACCCTACGGCGGTATCACCCGCCGTAAGGCTATCTAACTTATAAGGCTTCTAAAGCCTCTAAGGCCTCTAAGCCAGCGAAGCGCTCTAAAACCTCTCAGTCATTGCAGCGGTCTGACTACCCCATACTGATTTGCATATAAAAAAGCAACAACATCTATCGACATTGTTGCTCATAAAAAAGATATTTCAGCTGTTCTACTCCTTCTCGCGAATCTCTTTTTCGCCATTCTCTTTCTCGCTACTTTCTGCCGCATTAAACGGCAGTTCTTCAGGAGGGTTAGTAAAGTCCACTGCGCGTTTGTCGGAGATTACCGTCTCTCCAAGCTCTTGTTCGAGCCTCTCTCTTGCCACGTATGCCACATCGCCTCCGCGTTGCGCCACTCCTGCGTTCTGCTGAAATCCCTTGGGGTTCTCTCGGCGGCTGAGCTCAGTGGCGGCAGCCTCAGCAAGACCATTGAGCATCAGTTCCACATTGGTCATGTTGTCTCTAAGACTCTCTTTGCGCAGACCTTTGTGACGTTTATACTCACGAGCCGTCATTCCGCTCCAAGTCTTGTAGATGATGTCAGTCAGCGAGGCGTAGTCACGACTCTCTTCCATACCTCCACGCTTCCATTCATCGGTCAGACCTTTGCGTATCTCGATGGTCTTGATGCGCTGGTTGATCCATGCCTCAGAATAGCCAAGTCGCCGATAGTCGCTTATTGCCTGCTCAATACTCTGCTCGGGGTCCTGCAGTTGCTCAAGCCGTCTTCTACCAACTTCTGCAAGCCAAAGCTTAAACGGCTCGGCACGCTTGCTCGGCACCGACTGAATAAGACGCAATAGTTGCTCGGTTGACGCCACATCAGTCAGATAACTCTTACCGTCAGAAGAAGGCAATTTCAGTTGTCCCATATTTTGGGACAACTCACTTCCTTCCGCATTAAGTTTGGTTTTTAACGCATTCCAATACTTGCGTGGACGCGGGCTCTCGGTCAGCACTTCGATGACGTCAACGACGGAGAAGAAGTACTGCTCCCGCTCGTCATCCCATACGTAGCGTATCTGCTTGCCTTCAAAAAGTTTCAGTTCGTTTTGCTCAGCCATAATAGTTTCGTATTATGGTGCAAAGATACAAAAAACTAATAAATTAAGCAAATAATTTCTTTCTCTTTTTATAAGCAAATCAGTATGTCAAATATCGCTTTGTTTTGTCAGCAGAGTAAACTGAGAGAACTGAGAAATCTGTGCTATCGGTTCTATCTGCTTAATCTGCGGATTATTTTTTTCCACTAATTGTGCGAAAAACTATGTTTTTTCGTTGGTCAAAAATTATCCAAAATTGCCAAAAATTTTCTTTTATTTTCCTAATTTTTGACTATCACTTTCTTTTGTACCCTACGGCAGAACCAACTGCCGTAAGGCTATCTAACTTCTAAGGCTTCTAAAGCTTCTAAGCCTTCTAAAGCCTCTAAGGCCTCTAAAGCTTCTAAGACCTCTAAAGCTTCTAAGACCTCTAAAGCTTCTAAGCCCTCTAAAACTTCTAAAAGCCACTCCTACTGCTCCGTGCCCCAGACGGCATACCATGTGCAGCCGGTGGCGGAGACGCGGGTGCCCGGGGCGATGACTTTGTTCGAAGCGTCGCCTGTCTTCAGGTCGTCGATGGTGTTGATGCGTCCGCTCGAGCGATATGTGGCGAGGTCGCTTGCCTTGATCCATCCTACCAAGCGCCGCACCTTACCATCGGCGCAGCCGTTGTTGGTGCTGAACTCAGCCTCGGTAGGCAGCACGATGCCGTCGCCTACGTCTTCACGCACCTGTGCATCACCGCCGAAGTTGCCATTTACATTGTCGATGAATTTATCAAGAGTCTTCACTCGCACGGTGACCACAGCATCGGCAGGGCAGTAGTTGTTGGCACTCACCTGACTGAGGGTGATGGTCCATACGCCCGTAGCGGTAGCACTGATCTTCTTGTTGGCAACATCGATATTGAGTCCCGTAGGCTGCGACGACGGTGTTGTCCATGTGTATGCACCGGTGGCGGGGAAGCCGAGGGCTGCACGACGGGTAGAGTACCATGCTATAGCACCGGTAGTGTTGGCGCTCTGGTAGTTGCAGTCTATCTCCACTGCATCCGATGCACTCTCAAGGTCTTCGCGCACTATCACATACTCCGTCACAGGGTCTGCTATCGTACCGAAGGTGAAATTCGAGTTGTTGCAGCACGAGGTGCGGTAGTTGCTATATGTCGTACCCGAACCGGTATAGAAGATTTGAACAGACTTAACATAGACGCTATTATCAGTGCATGTTACAGTAATGTTTACTTTGCCTGTCTGAGCCGATGATGAGGGCGTGTAATCTATTGTTCGGTCAGCCGTTCCTCCTGTTTTGGTGACACTTGCACTACCCGTGTAAGCGACATCGTTTACTTTGATTGATATCGTACCTACACCGCTACTTGAATTTGTGGAATATGTTACAGTTACCTTAGTTACACTTGTATAATCATCTTTTGTCGTTGCATTCGCACCAGATTTTCCTTCCGTCACTTGGACACCACGATTCGATGTCAATGCATTTCCTGCCGCACCCGAACTCCACGAGTTAGTCTCATCTCCCCATGCGGCGGAATTAAAAGTATAAGTAGTATTGGTTGCGGTTGCAGCTCCAGCCGATTGGTCGGCGAACACAGCATAGAAAGTGGTGTTGCCTGTAATCTCCGGTGCATCTTCGGCACGCGTGAAGAAGTCGGCGGGGCGTACATCCGAAGCCGGCATTATCTCGCTCGCACTCCAACCTACATGTACATCGGAGCAAGTCAGCTTGGTCTGCGTGCCGGGGAGTGTGGTGATACCCTCACACTGTGTCACCGACTGACTCTCAAACCCGCTGATAGCCACCTTGTCGCGCATCCAAGTAACTGTATATGCGTCGCATGCGGGGTCGGTAGCGTAAGAAGTCTCAACACGCTTGTAGATATACATTTTGGTATAATCACTCTCTGTACTTACGGCATCAAAACTCGTAGTAGAATAATATCGCAGATATTTAGTCGAACTTATTGTCCATTCAGCATCTCCATTAACGCTAAAGGTCAGATTGTCAGTAGTACTTACCACACATCCTGAACCGGTAAGATTAACATAGTTATTTGCTGCAGCATTATAAAGCTGTCCTGATGATGTTGTTCCTGAAAAACTCCATATGACTGCCTCTGTAGGATTAAATATAAAATATCCTTCACCGGTCTCTCTTGTAAGAGAAGTGATATCTACAGGTGCTGCATCGGAAGCATAACTTGGTGAGACAGCATTACTCAATGCATATTCATTGGGTGAGTCATAGAAAGTAACCACATAATCCTTTCCAGCCTCCATATCTGATGTTTCGTATATCATTTGGAACCTATCATTCTTATATACCGCATACAGTGTCTTATCGCCGCTGACGCGTGCTTTGGTGCCGGCGGGCATGAGGTCGGCAGGTGCATCAGCATCGCTATAGGTGGTGCTTGCTGTCCATCCTGCGAAAGCCCAGCATGAGCCGCAGGAGGTCGGCACTCCTGCCTCCGGCAGGTTGAGGTCAGATGCCTGACTGCTGACGGCTGCAACACCGGTCGGGACTGAGAAGTTCAGCGTGGCGGCAGTGGTGGTAAAGCTGCTGTACGACCAGCGGCTCTCGCCGTCAGAGCCGGTGCAGACCTTGCGCACCTTCCAGTTGTATTTAGTACCTGAGTACAGACCTGTCAGAGCCTTACTCGTGTTTGTTCCATTGCTCGTGAAGCCGCTCGTAGGCTCCTCATCACCATCCACCCATACGGCGTACTCGTAGCGACTGAGTGTGCCGTTGCCACCACCAGTCCAGCCTATCGTAGCACCGGTATTGCCGACACCCGTATATGTCAGGTTCGACGGCGCACCGCAACTTACCGTACAACCTGTGCGGTAGTTGGAGTAGTTAGAAGTCTTAATAATAATATTACCAATATAAGCACGTTTTGCACTTGTGGCTATCGTGATTTTCGGATTAGCGACTGCTACTTCTATGTCTATTGATTTTGATTCCATACAACTGGCATCATCTCCTCTCGTAGCAGTATAAGTTATAGTTTGCTGAGTAAATGCACTATTATCACAAGTAATGTTTATGTCGCCTTCGACACTTGTCCACCCACAAACGTCAAAACTTATATTGATTGTAGAACCAGCAGCTATGGTGAGAGTTTTAGTTTGCAACGAACCTGCGCTACTACTGCCACCCAGTTTTGCAACTCCACCACCTGCAGCATAGACCTTAGAAACAGCATTAAATTGAGTAAGTACAGATGTGGTAGTTTCAGTATTACTTGGAGAAGTGAAAGATCCACCAGTTAAGCTACTGAAATCCTCCGTAAATATTGTAGTATTACCTCCACTTGCTTCCGCGTACATAGCATAGACATGTGTGTCGGCGGTTATCTCGT
>CAMHGK010000048.1 GCA_946184695.1 uncultured Bacteroidales bacterium
CGGTCGGTTTAACCACGTCAGCGGCTGCGTCAAGCTGCGACCAAGCCTTATCAATAGCGAGTTCGTGATACTCGCCACCGCGGTCAACGGCTGCATAGTTCTTATTAACCACGTCCTCACCTTTCTTGCCGTAGGACTTAACGATGAAGTGCTTCATTTCCTCAACGGCTTTCTCAACCGGAATAACGCCGGTGATACGGAAGAAAGCGGATTGCAGAATGGTGTTGGTGCGGTTGCCTAAGCCAATCTCTTGCGCAATCTTGGTAGCGTTGATATAATAAACTTTGATGTCGTTGTCAGCAAAGTATTTCTTCACCTTGTTAGGCAAGAACTTAACCAACTCTTCACCCTCGTAGATGGTGTTCAACAGGAACGTGCCGCCCTTCTGCAAGCCGCGTGTAACATCGTACATGTGCAGGTAAGCCTGAACATGGCAAGCCACGAAGTTAGGCGTGGTAACGAGGTAAGTAGAGTGAATAGGCTCGTCGCCGAAACGCAGGTGCGAGCAGGTGAAACCACCGGATTTCTTTGAGTCGTACGAGAAATAAGCCTGGCAGTATTTGTCAGTGGTGTCGCCGATAATCTTCACTGAGTTCTTGTTGGCACCTACTGTACCGTCAGCGCCGAGACCATAGAACTTAGCTTGGAACATACCCTTGCCGCCCATCGCTATCTCTTCGCCAACAGGCAGTGAGGTGAAAGTAACATCGTCGTTGATACCCACGGTGAAGTGGTTCTTCGGCTGCGGCAGAGCGAGGTTTTCATAAACAGCAAGCATCTGTGCCGGAGTGGTGTCGTTAGAACCAAGACCATAACGACCGCCTACAACGAGGATGTTGCCGAGTCCGAGTTCTGACAAAGCGTCTTTTACGTCGAGATAGAGCGGTTCGCCGTTAGCACCCGGCTCTTTGGTGCGGTCGAGAACGCAGATGCGCTTAACCGACTTAGGCAGAGCCTCTTGCAGATACTTGAGCGAGAACGGACGATAGAGGTGAACATTGATCATACCGAGTTTCTTGCCCTTTGCTGCCTCATAGTCGATGACTTCGCGGATAGCCTCGCAAGCCGAACCCATGCAGATGATGATATTCTCTGCTTCGGGGTCGCCGTAGTATGAGAACGGACGGTATTTGCGACCGGTGATCTCCGATATCTTGTCCATATAGTCCGAAACGATGTCAGCCACCTCGTTGTAGTACGGGTTGCATGACTCGCGGTGAGTGAAGAACACGTCGGGGTTCTCTGCCATACCGCGCATCACAGGACGCATAGGCGAGAGGGCGCGGTTGCGGAATGCCTGCAGAGCCTCCATATCAACGAGCGGACGGAGGTCTTCCATATCAACGACCTCTACTTTCTGATACTCGTGCGAGGTGCGGAAGCCGTCGAAGAAGTTGAGGAACGGCACGCGCGATTTGATAGTAGCGAGGTGAGCCACACCGGCGAGGTCCATCACTTCCTGTACGGAGCCTTCAGCGAGCATAGCGAAACCTGTCTGACGGCAAGCCATCACGTCTTGGTGGTCGCCGAAGATACAGAGCACGTGCGAAGCGAGAGTACGAGCCGAAACATGGAACACTGACGGGAGCAACTCGCCGGCAATCTTGTACATGTTAGGGATCATAAGGAGCAGACCCTGCGAAGCGGTGAAGGTAGTGGTGAGCGCACCGGCTTGGAGTGAGCCGTGCACGGCACCTGCGGCACCTGCTTCGGATTGCATCTCCTGAACGAGCACTGTCTCGCCGAACATGTTCTTGCGGCCCTGAGCAGCCCACTCGTCAACATTCTCCGCCATCGGTGACGACGGAGTGATAGGATAGATAGCAGCCACCTCTGTGAACATATACGCGATATGCGCAGCAGCGGTATTGCCATCCATAGTCATGAATTTCTTTTCTTTTGCCATAAGTACGATATTTTATAAAGTTTGAATAGCCTCTATGAAAACTAAAAATCGACTCTTGTAGGAGTTTTGAGAATTAACTCGCAAAATTAGACATTTTTTTTGAATGTGCCAATAAGATTGATATTTTTATTTTGTCAGGGGTTGATTTCCACATTTGGATATAAGTAAAAAAAAGGCTTATATGACGCAGGAATTGTAACTCAGGAAACACTCTATTCCAACCACTTACACGCACGCAACCCGCTTTTCACCCGTTCTTCACCCGATGACGACAGGAACAATGCGAGTATAACACACTATATAGCAACAAGATAGAAGCGCTTTTGAAAACATTAAATTTTGGATATGAGATTGGGATGTTTGAGGAAGTTTGCTTGCATGTTTTTTTCGGACTTTTTTCACAAATATTTCCGGCATTAAATTTATTTTAGTAATTTTGCGCGGTCAAAAAGCAAGACTTGACAAGTAAAAAAAGAAACACACCTATTGCCGAAAAGAAAAACTTCGGCAGTTACACAGAAATATTTTCAACATAAACATAAATGTCACAACTTATTGTATCATCCGCACCGCATATTCACGGTAATGATTCGGTGCGTCGGAACATGCTCAACGTGATAATAGCCTTGTGCCCCGCCTACGTAGTGTCGGTGTTGGCATTTGGGTGGTCTGTATTGATTACAACGGCTATAAGCGTAGCAGCATGCGTACTGTTTGAGTATGTATTTACTCGTTTTGTTTTCAAGCAGAAGTCCACAATCGGCGATTTATCAGCTATACTGACAGGATTGCTGTTAGCGTTCAACCTGCCATCCAACCTACCCTGGTGGCAAGTGCTGATAGGAGCTTTTGTAGCTATTGTGGTAGCCAAACTCTCTTTCGGTGGTTTAGGGCAGAACATCTTTAACCCTGCATTGGTAGGGCGCGTATTCTTACTGATAGCCTTTCCCGTACAGATGACCACATGGCCGCGTCCGTTAGGATTCGACACATCATACGTTCAAGCCGTCAGCGGTGCCACACCTTTGTCGCTAATGAAAGATGCGCTGAAAAAACACAATGCAGAGATATTAGACCAGTTGCCGAGTCTGTGGGACATGACAATAGGCTTCATCGGAGGTTCTTTCGGTGAGGTATCTGCATTGCTGTTGCTTGTAGGCGGGATATACCTTATATGTACAAAGACCATAACATGGCATATTCCGGTAAGCATCCTTGCTACCGTGTTCTGCGTGTCAGGTTTGATGTATGTTGGTGGTATGCAGGGTGCTGCTGCTCCGTGGTATCATTTGGTAAGCGGCGGACTGATGCTTGGCGCCATATTCATGGCTACTGACTACGTGACATCGCCCATGACAGCTGTCGGACAGATAATATACGGCGTGGGTATAGGTCTTATCGTCATGGTGATACGTACCTGGGGGGCATATCCAGAAGGAGTGTCATTTGCCATTTTGATAATGAACGCATGTACTCCGTTGCTTAACACCTACCTGCATCCGAAGCGTTTTGCAGAATAGCAAATTACACTAACAACCAATAACGTCTGATTTAGAAAACAGCAAATTCAGAAATCCTCATGTCAAAATTAGAATCGAGTTTTAAGAATATGGTCTTGTCGCTGACGCTGATATGCGCCTTTGCGGCAGCAGCCTTAGGCGGGGTATATACTCTAACTAAGGAACCGATAGAGCAAGCCAAACAGCTCAAACAGACCGAAGCTATAGCGAAAGTTCTTCCGCCCTACTCTACCCTTTCAGAGCCCGAAGAGGTAGGTGCTAACATAATTCACATCGCCTACGACGAGCAGTCGGAGGTAGCGGGAGCGGCTGTAGAGACGTCAGAAAACGGTTTTGGTGGTAAGTTTCGTCTGATTGTAGGTTTCGACCACACAGGTAACATAGTCAGTTACGAGGTATTAGAACACCAAGAGACACCCGGCTTAGGCTCACACATGGTTGATTGGTTCAAGACTGACAAGAACAACCAGTCGATATGCGGCAAATCGCCTGCCACGTATGCAATGCGCGTTTCAAAAGAGGAGGGAGGCAAGGTTGATGCCATCACCGCTGCCACCATATCATCGAAAGCGTTTCTGCTGGCAGTGAACAATGCTTACGATGCTTTCAAGCAGGCCGTGCTTGCAGACGCTACTTCGGCACTTGACACGCTCAGTCAGGCGAGTGACACCACTAACCTGATACTTGGTGACACACTTATAACCGCAGGCGACAGCCTGACTATAGATTCACTACAATTATCATCTGAACAGCAAACATCTGAGCTATGAATAAAGCTATAAAAACACTCACGAATGGCATATTGCGCGAGAATCCGACCTTTGGTCTCGTGCTGGGTATGTGCCCCACTCTTGCCACTACGACCTCAGCCATCAACGGCATGTCGATGGGACTTGCCACGATGTTCGTTTTGGTATGTTCCAATGTGGTCATCTCGCTTTTGAAGAATCTGATTCCCGACAAGGTCCGTATTCCGTCGTTTATTGTCATCATAGCCACGTTCGTCACCCTCGTGCAGCTCACAATGCAGGCATATCTGCCGGCACTGTATGACACTCTCGGGCTATTCATTCCGCTAATTGTGGTCAACTGCATAGTGCTTGGTCGCGCGGAAGCCTTTGCCGCAAAGAACAATGTAGGGCTGTCGTTACTCGACGGACTGGGTATGGGAATAGGATTTACACTATCTCTTACAGTATTAGGAGCAATACGTGAAATACTTGGTTCCGGGTCTATTTTCGGGCTACAAGTATATCCTGACAGCTATGCTCCTCTCATATTTGTTCTTGCTCCGGGTGCCTTCATCTGCCTTGCATATCTGATGGCTGCCATGAAGAAAATTGTGAAGTAATGCATTTAATATTCAAATGATTTAATGATATAGCCTTATGGTTTACTTACTTATATTTATTTCGGCGATATTTGTTAATAATATCGTATTCTCGCAGTTCCTCGGTATATGTCCGTTTCTGGGAGTCAGCAAGAAAATTGACACTGCTTTGGGCATGGGAGCAGCCGTTACATTTGTGCTCACACTTGCCACCATTGTCACCTATCTGCTACAGAAATACGTGCTTGTGGCATTCCATGTAGAGTTCTTGCAAACCATACTCTTTATTCTCGTGATTGCGGCACTTGTTCAGATGATAGAGTTAGTTCTGAAAAAGGTATCGCCGTCGCTCTATCAGGCATTGGGTGTATTTTTACCGCTTATAACTACCAACTGCTGCATTCTTGGTGTAGCAATAATGGTAGGTGATGGCACTTGGGTCAGCAAAATTCCTAATGCCGAGTCAGGTCTGCTTCAAGGTACGGTATATGCCTTTGCCACAGCCATAGGTTTTGCACTCGCGCTTGTGTTGTTTGCCGGCATACGCGAGCAGCTATCGCTCAACCGCGTACCGAAAGCCATGCAGGGGACACCTATTGCTCTGCTCGTTGCTGGACTACTGGCTATGGCATTCATGGGATTCTCGGGTGTAGTATAAAATACATGCGGACAAAACGCACCGCAGAATAACGACAACAAAACAAAAAATAATAAATAATAAAGGGCACATCTAAAAATTAGCGAAGCGCACGTTTTGAAGCGCACGTTTTAGTTGTCCCTAATAATAATTTAAGGGGATTTCTAAAAAAGTCGTGCAACTGACAGCTATAGCATACGCGCACAACGGTTTTCACTCTAAGTTTGGCATTCCTCGCCAGTCGGGGCGTGCCAAATCTATAATGACGTGCATTGTCTTCGAGCCTGAGTTTCGCAATGCCGATGCTTTGCGCGGTATTGAGCAGTTTTCGCACTTATGGCTCATCTGGGGGTTCTCTGAAGCTAAACGCAAGCAGCGCGGAAATAGAACGCAGGCGGCTGGAACGCACGAGACTTTGACAAATGATTGGTCACCCACAGTGCGTCCACCGAGACTCGGCGGCAACACCCGCATAGGAGTGTTTGCAACGCGTTCTCCGTTCAGACCTAATGGATTAGGGTTGTCGTCGGTTAGATTAGAACGGGTGGAGCAAACGGGAAATAAAGGAACCGTTCTGTGGGTTAGCGGTGCAGACCTGATGGACTCGACGCCCATCTACGACATCAAGCCCTACTTACCCTACACTGACATACACGCAGATGCCAATAGCGGGTTTACAGCGCAGCACGACGACTACAGATTAGAAGTGGTCATTGCGGAAGATATAAGGACAGAGGTTGATGAGTTCACGCGACAAGCCATAGTAGAGATTCTGAGCGAAGACCCGCGCCCACAATACCAAGACGACCCCGACAGGATATATCAGTTTGAATACGACAACTACCACATCTGCTTCAGCGTTGACGGGCACAAATGTTACGTTAAGGAAATCACGCCATTGGCAATATAAGCAAATTCAGATGCCACCAATGATTTTAACAACATCAAAAACACATAACATCATGCTAACCTTAAAACTTCGTCGAGCAACACTTTATCTCGCCATGTTTCTTAGCGTGGCTGTTGCTCATGCTCAGAACGTTGACAATGCTCTCGTCAGCTTCAACGCAAATCCGACAGCGGAGCATGCGAATGTTTTTTTTGAAGCTCTGCTATCTGAGCAGTTTATCGACGAGCCTATCAGACTTTCCGCCGATGCCGACAATAAGGTACTAAGCAGTAGCGTATGGTACTGGGCTGCTGAATGGTACTACGACCGTCAGGACTATGACCAGGCTGAGGGCTATGCCCTAAAAGCGCTACCGCTGTGCCATGCGACAGGTGACAAAACCATGGAAGCCGACTGTGCCTCACTGCTCGGGCTTATCTACGTCAGACTTGGCAATTTCAGTGCTGCCGCCACCTATGCCAAGCAGTGCAACGAGCTCGACCTTGAGAGTGGAGATGCCAGCAACATAGCATCATCTTATAACACCCTTGCCGGTATCTACATGAGTATGCGTCAGCCTGACGAAGCAGAGCGGTATATACTGAAGGCGGTTGAATATGTTGAGAAGACCGACAACCTGCCTCGCAAGGCGGTCATTTACGGCATGGCATCTGAGGTGTATCAGCATAAGAACGAACCTGAAAAGACACTCTATTACGCCACCTGCGCATGGGAGATAGAGAAGCAGTTAGGTCGTCCGATGCACGCTGCCATCAGGCAGACTCAGCGTGCGGCAGCGTTAACCACCCTTGAGCGCTACGACGAGTCGGAGCAGTGTCTTAAGGAGGCCATAGCCGTGTTAGAGCAAACCGACAACCGACATTCGCTCGGCATAGCATACAACCACCTCGGTGATCTCTACTATGTGATGGGAAGGAACAGGGAAGGTGCCGATGCGTATTACAAAGCCTTAGACATCTTCGTCGAGCAGCACGACATATACAACGAGAGCCACACACGCAAGGGCCTCAGAGAGACGCTGCGCGGGATAAACCCGGAAGAAGCGCTACTTCACGGCGACCGCTTTGAGCACCTAAGAGACACCATCTACGACCACGAGACCAACCAGAACCTGTCGCAGTATGCTGTTCAATATGACAATCAGAACCTCAAACAGCAGCAAGCTAAAGACAAGAAGCGATATATCTCTACGACTGTCATTATTTGCATATCATTCCTGATTCTCGCAGCCATACTTTCAATACTCTACCTCCGGCAGCAGAAACGACATAGAAAACATCTTGGCGAACTGCTCGAACAAATAGAGCAACTCAGAAAGCAATCGGCAGCAAGGAAAAAATTAGACGATGTTAAGTCAAATACCTCAGATAACGAGGATGATTTGCCATCAGAAAACATCACCGATGATCAACAGATGCTCGCACGTGTTGTCGAGTTGGTATCGGCAGAACTTGAAAGCGTCAATTTCAGCGTGGAGCATATAGCCACTAAGATGAATATGTCGGCAAGCACTTTCAGACGTCGTATCATCAGCGCCACAGGCGATTCTCCAAAGACATTTATTCTTGCCATACAAATGGAGAAGGCAGAAGAGTTGCTCAGAATAACACCTCCCATGCCTCTGTTGGACATTTCCATGAAATGCGGATTTGCAGAAGCCGGTAGTTTTGCGAGAGCGTTCCGACGTTTCTACGGGCTAACACCCACGCAATTCCGAGAGCAGAAAAAATAACCAAATTTATAAACCTGATATCCGCAAGTTGACATGTCCGCAACGACATTTCTGACATGCGGATATTTTTTGTATTCATAGGTAATTGAGATGTACAAAGCAAAAAAAAATGCTTTTTTTATTTGGTTGTTTTACAAAAAAAATATAAATTTGCAAGCGTTTATATTCATAGAATATAACAAATCTATACATCAAGCACATGTATGCGAGCCGTTATAATTATTCCTGACTCCCGATTATAGCACACTTATTGCAGCTTGAAGTAAAAAAAACACCGAAAAAATCATCACTTTAAACCATGAAGAAAACTTTACTTATTCTTGTTTTGTTTGCCCTGACAATGGTTCAGGCATCAGCTCAATCGTACGGTATTGAAATCAACGGTACAAAAGTTGTCAAAGCAGAAGCAACAGGGCCATACAATGGGTTCGAGCAATTTTTGGCACATGTCCAACTTGAGGCGGGTGATGTATGCAAACTTATCAACACCTCAAATTGTGCGACATGGATGGTTAATCTTGACGAGGCTTCCGTGGCAGGTTTCACAGGCGGGGCTTCTCAAGGCTCTATTACATGCTCTAAGGCGGGGTGCTATGATTTCTACATAAAACTCAAATGGCTGCAAGATCAATTATACATAGGTCCGGGTAGCAACTGCACTGCGGGTGATGAAACTACTTGCGGTCTTGTAAGCGATGTTTATCTGACGGGCAACGGCACATGGACTGGCGGCGAAGAATGGAACGAGAAAGCAGCGCCTATGGAGAACAACACTATCAGTTTCAAGCAGCTACCAGCAGGACAATATAAATTTAAGGTGACCAATGGCACATGGAATCGTTCATGGGGCTTTGGCGCCGTGGACGCATCATGCAGCACTAAAGGCTACACAGGCGACACAGATGGTAACGTGGTATTCAGCATTTCTGCTCCTGCCGACGTTACCATTTCTTTTACCGCCAACCAGAAGATATGCCTGAGCGTCAGTTGCTGCATGCAAGAAACATATAGCTCAGCCGTACCGTCGGAATGTGGTGATGTGCTTTTGCAAGGTTTCTATTATGATAGTTATAAAGACGATGATGCAGAACGCGGAACAAACATCTATGGCAACACTCGCTGGAAGACACTACTCAGTCAAGCGGGAGAAATAGGAGCATATTTTGATATGATATGGCTGCCCCCAAGCGGCTACGCAAGCGGCACCGGATATCACCCCCGTCAGTATTCCAATCAGAACAGCGATTGGGGTAGTCGTTCTGACCTTGAGAGGCTGATTGAAGAGTTCCACAATAGCGGTACCAAAGTAATTGCCGATGTTGTAGTTAATCACCTTGAGGCAATGACAAGCTGGTGCGATTTTGCAGTTCAGGATTTCGGCATCTACGGAAAGTTTGAGCCCGACGGTTCGTATATCTGCAAAACGGACGAGCTCAATGACCCCGGAACGAAGGAAGAAGCAGGTGAGTGCTGGGGGACAGCCACAGGTCCTGCCGACGACGGACCTACCTACGATGGCAAAAACGAGGCTAACTACGGTGCTGCCCGTGACCTCGCTCATGACTCTGAGAAGGTTCGCGAGATGTGTCGTGCATACGCCAAATGGCTGACCAACGTGATGCATTATGACGGCTTCCGCTACGACTACTGCAAGGGATTCCACGCTTCACATATAGGCGACTACAATACAGCCGGCGGTGCATATATATCGTTCATGGAACTTTGGGCAAGCGTTGGTGCTATACAGCAAGCTATCAACGATGCTCAAGGCAACACCATGTCGCTCGACTTCCCCGGCAAATACGCAGCCTTCAACGACGGCATCTGCGCCGGTAACTATGCAGGCTGCAAAGGAAGCGGTATGCTCGGAGCAGGATTGAGCAAGTACGCGGTAACATTCGTTGACAACCACGACACCTTCCTTCGCGACAACAATGAGTTTGGCGGATTAGGTAACTCCATGAAACCTGGACTGAAAGACAAACTCTTGCAGGCTAATGCGTTCATGCTGTCGATGCCGGGAGTACCATGCGTATTCTATCCTCACTGGGTTACCCATAAGGAAGCCATCAAGGCTATGATTAACGCCCGTCATCTTGCCGGAGTACATTCTGAGAGTGCTGTCACCGACGAGTCGGCAGATAAGAACGGCTATCAGTGTACCGTGACAGGTAAGCACGGCTTCATCGTCTTGCAACTCGGCAACAAAGCCACCAAGACCCCATGGGACAACAGCCTCAAGCTCGCAGCAAGCGGCAACGGATATTCAATCTGGGTAAAAACAACTGCAGATGTTGCCCCCGGACTGATTGTTACCCCGAGCTCTGCCTTTGAGGACAAAGAGGCAGGTATAGATGTTACAATCAAAGCAATCGGCGGCAGCGGTAATGCCGTAATCTATTATACCACCGACGGAACGGAGCCCACTACAGCATCGAGCGTATATAGCTCTCCGCTCAATTTCAAAGAGACGACAACCTTGAAAGTGATGGGAGTATGCGGCAAGGCACAGTCGAAGGTTCAGACTTATACCTATACCTATCGCGAACCGCTTGCCCGAGGCATACGCGTGCGGTTTAACAAACCTGAGGAATGGGAAAAAGTGTATTACTACGCATGGCAGCCCGGCGAGGACGAACAAGGCAACCCCACTTCAACTAACATAATGGGTGCATATCCTGGCAGACGCATTTATATGGACTCAGAAGGATGGTTCACCTACGAGTTCGACCCGTCGCTCAGCGAAGTGCACTTCTGCATCAACTCAGGTGACGACTGTGGAGGAGTGAATGTGCGTTCCAACGATATCATTGCCGACTATGACGTATGCTACGGCTGGAGAGAAGGTTTGGAGACAACCAACTCAGAAGAGATTCAGATAGAATGTGATACCGAACTAAATCCTGACTTCGACGTAGTCATCAGTCCTGAGTCGGGCTTCTTCCGCGACTTGGAAGAGGGCATGGAAATCACCATCACAGCCGTAGGCGCTGAGAACGCTATGATTTATTATACAACCGATGGTACGGAGCCCACTACAGCTTCTGAGTCGGCATTAGGATCTGTGACTTTCAATGTTAAACAATCATCAACGGTAAAGGCTTACGCAGTGTTCGATCAACAGGCAACTCAGGTTCGCAGCGAGACATATCAGTATAAAGCTCCGCAGGAAGGTGCTATGACTGTTAAATATCTCAAACCCGAAGAGTGGAAGAGCTTGTATCTCTATGCTTTCACCCGAGTAAAAGTCGGGAGCACCTATAAAGATACCGCTTACCCTCTCGCAGGTAATGCCGCCAACAAAAATTGGCCCGGAATGAAGTGGACCACCATGGACGGCGACTGGTACACTTTCACTTTCCCAGACGACATAAGCGAGATATACGTCATCTTCACAGAAGGTAATCAGAAACCGCAAACACAGGACATCTATCTGACGGAGAACACCTGCTACGTATGGAGCACCGACTGCTATAGGGCAGTGGTAAGTCCGAACTGCGACGGCAAGACCGATGAGGACAAGACTGCAGTAGAGGACTTAGAGCAGCATGACAATGCTACATTAGATCCGACTAAGCCTATATATAATGTATTAGGTCAGAAGGTAACGCCGGAATACAAAGGAATAGTTATCCAAAACGGGCATAAGTTCCTGCTGCAATAACACATAATTTGCCACTATAACGAATTCTATCCGCATGGTCTCCCCCGCCCTTTGCTAAGGGAGGGGGCAGGGGGCGGGTTAGACAATAAAAACTTTCAAGCAACACTATGAATAAAAAGATAATCCTATTTTGGCTATTATTGAGTACTTTGTCCGTCAGTGCACGGACACTATATCTCATGCCCAACACCAACTGGCTCAAAGACGGTGCTAAGTTCGCCGCCTATTACTTCAACGGTTCCGACAACGGCTGGAGCGGGCTGATGAACTCTGTAGGCAACAACACCTACTCTGCAAGCGTTCCTGACAACTATCAGAACGTCATCTTCGTTCGCTTGAGCAGCAGTACCACCACCCCATCATGGGACGTTAAGTGGAACCAGACAGCCGACCTCACTGTACCCACTGACGGCAAGAACCTCTATACCATAGCCGAGGGTGCATGGGATAAAGGAGACGGCAGCTGGTCAACCTACGGTAACGGCGGAGGCGACAACGGCGACAACGACAACCCCGGAGACTACTCGTCGGCAGTGCCGTCGGAGTGCAGCGACATCATGCTTCAGGCTTTCTACTGGGACTCGTTCAAAGGCGGGCAGTCGGGCGACAACTACGGCAAGACCACATGGCCCACGCTACAATCGCAAGCCGCAGAGATAAATCAATACTTCGACCTTGTATGGCTTGCTCCATCGGCATCGAGCAGCGACAATAACGGTTATCTGCCTCGCGACTACTCGTCGCAGACGAGTTACCACGGCACCGTGGGTAACCTAAAACAACTTATCAACACTTTCCACGGGGGCAACACTAAGGTGTTGGCAGACGTGGTCATCAACCACTGCTCGAATAAGAGTTCGTGGTGCGACTTTCAAAAATTCAACTTCAGCGACTATGGCATGTTCACTCCTCAGTCGTCATGGATAACCAAAGACGACGAGGGGGCAAGCAAGTGCAGTGTGGGCAACAATAACGACGACGGACAAGAAAGCAACCGCAACTATGGTGCAGCACGCGACTGGGACCATAAGAATAGTGAGGTGCAGGCTATGTGCAAGGCATATCTCAAATGGCTGATGAGCAACACCAAATACGACGGCTTCCGCTACGACTACTGCGTAGGTTTCCATGTTAGCCATGTCAATGACTATAACCAAGCTGCCAAACCTTACTTCTCGGTTATGGAATACTGGAACGGCGACGTCAATACCCTCAAGTCGCGAATTGACCAAGCAGGAAAGAACAGTTTGGTTTTCGACTTCGCAAATAAATACACTGCCCTCAGAGACGGCATCTACCAGAAGAATTATTCCAAACTGCGTAACGCAGGTCTGCGTGGTGTAGGCTATAGCAAATATGCCGTCACCTTTGTAGATAACCACGATACCTTCCACCGTTCGGGAGCACAGGATGTGGCAAACAAGTCGGACGGTTCGTCAATCAACGATGCAAGTCTGATGCTGCAATGCAATGCTTACATTCTCTCACTGCCCGGAGTACCCTGCATATTCTATCCCCATTGGATTAAGTACAAAGAGCAGATTAAGAAGATGATTGACGCTCGCCGTGTGGCAGGAATCCACTCAGAGAGCAGCATGAGCGAAGAAGCCGGAAGCGGCTACTACAGGGCTACCGTCTATGGCAAGACGGGCTCCGTCAAGCTCTTTCTCGGCTCGGCAGCCAACGATGCCGCTCCGGCAGGATATACGCTTGCACTGAAAGCAGACAAGGTGGCTATGTACTACCAAGGAACAGGCCATGCAGCAGCAGTAGAAGAAGTGAGCGGACAAAAGCCTGCCACCAGCACAAAGAAGATAGTGCGCAATGGCCAGGTGCTCATCGAGCACAACGGCAAGACGTATAACCTGCTCGGAATAGAGGTAGGTGATAATTGATAATTGATAACTTAAATACTATAATGCCTATGAAAAAGTTTTTCACTTTAATCATGGTTCTTGCCACAACAGTTACTATGATGGCTGAACCGTATTTCGTACGCGTAAATGGTTCTACTGACTATGCAGCACAACCTACCGGTCAGAAAGACTATCAAGAACGCGACCAATATGCTGCTATGGGTGTTGCTCTGCAGGCAGGTGATAAACTCACGTGCTTCAACCAAGGCACGAATACTGAATGGAATATCGCAGCGCTTGATCCCTACGGAGCATACGAGAACTTCGCTACAGGTAGCGATGCATTGACATGTAATGTTGCAGGTACATACAACATCTACATCAAGATGAAGATGAACGACGACATCTGGTACATCGAGCTTGCAGGCGGCGACACCCCGGGAACTGACCCCGGAACCGACCCCGGAACAGGTGACGGCAATCCTCGCTACTATTGGAAAGGTTATGTTGACGGACAAGACGTAGAGCCAAGTGCTGAGACGCTGTTCATTGACGGTATAGCCGAGATTTCGTTTAGCGAAGCCGCATACGTATTTGTTCTGTACCAGGTTGACGGACAAGAAGGTGTGCAATACATGACTTCTGAGTTTGTGGACAATTCACACTCGCATGCCACTCTTATTGTCAATGGAGACGGAAAATACGAGAAATGGCAAGTGCCTGCCGGCACAACGCAGCTCTATCTCTACGACAACGGAGACGGCACTCTTGAGATATCGTCAGAGGTTATCGAGGGCAAGACGCTCGCCATTCCTGGCGGCGTGAAAGATGCAGTTGAGAACGTCACCCTCAGAGAAGACCTGCCAATGTACAACATACTTGGAGTACCCGTTACCGACGACTATCGCGGTATAGTCATTCAAGGTGGCAGAAAATTCATACGTCAATAAA
>CAMHGK010000049.1 GCA_946184695.1 uncultured Bacteroidales bacterium
CGTCACCCCGAAATGTTTGATGCCAACTCGCCCACTCAGCGCGTAGGTTCAGACCTGCAGGCACAAGACGGCTTTCGCCAAATGGAGCACCGCCGCGCTATGCTCTCGCTTCAGAACACCTATTCAGAGCAGGAAATACGCAGTTGGTATGAGAGGGTGGTGAAAGACTTGGGTCTCTCGCAAGACAGCGAACTGCCTGAGATAGTATGCGAACTGAAGTATGATGGTCTGAGTATTTCACTTTGGTACGAAGACGGACAACTTGTCCATGCCCTAACGCGCGGCGATGGTACCCGCGGCGACGACGTTATAGCTAACATCAAGACGATAAAGAGCATACCATGGTCCGTCGAGGTACCGCAGGGTATGCCCCGCGACTTCGAGATACGCGGCGAGGTACTGCTGCCGTGGGAGTCGTTTGAGCGGCTTAACCGCGAGCGCGAAGCCAACGAGGAGCCCTTGTTTGCCAATCCGCGCAATGCAGCAAGCGGCACGCTCAAGTTGCTCGACCCGCGCATTGTGGCAAAACGTGGCTTGGACGCCTACCTCTACTACTACCTTAGCGATGAGCTTCCTGCCGGCACCCACTCTGCTTGCTTGGATTACGCCCGCCGCTTAGGCTTCCATATCTCTGATGCCATCAAGGTATGCCGCACAATTGACCAGATTATGGATTTCATATCCTATTGGGACGAGGCACGCCGGAGTCTGCCTGTAGCTACCGACGGTATAGTACTGAAAGTCAACGACCTGAGTTTGCAGCAACGACTTGGGTTCACTGCCAAGACGCCCCGCTGGGCTATAGCCTTTAAGTTCCCAGCCGAGCGTCAGAAGACGCGCCTGAAGAGCATTAGTTATCAGGTGGGCAGGACAGGAGTGGTGACGCCGGTAGCTAATCTCGAAGCGGTGCAGTTGTCAGGTACTATGGTTCAGCGTGCCACACTGCATAACGAGGACTTCATCCGCTCGCTTGGCATACGCGAAGGCGACATGGTATGGGTGGAGAAAGGCGGCGAGATAATACCTAAAATAACAGGAAAAGTAGAAGGTCAGGAGTCGGAAACCGGAAGTCAGGAGTCAGAGTTTCAGTTCATCACTCATTGCCCGCAGTGCGGAAGCAGGCTTATGCGCGACGGCGACATGGCAGCATGGCGCTGCCCTAATGAGGATGGCTGTCCGCCTCAGCAAAAAGGCAAAATCGAACATTTCGTTGAGCGCAAAGCCATGAACATCGACGGCATCGGTCAGGAGACCATCGACCTATTCTTCGACCGCGGCATGATAAGCAATATAGCCGACCTATACGACCTTAGGGCTGAGCAGATAATGGAATTAGACGGCTTCAAGCAGAAGTCGGCACAGAATATCATCGACGGCATTGAGAAATCGCGTGAGGTGCCGTGGGAGCGGGTATTGTTCGCACTCGGCATACGCTACGTAGGTGAGACAACAGCCAAGAAACTTGCCCGCAAGTTCCACTCTGTGGATATGCTCATGGAGGCCACAAAAGAGGAACTGATGACGGTGGATGACGTCGGCCCCGAAGTGGCACAAGGAGTAATAGACTACTTCCAAAAACCGCGCAACAAGGAGTTGGTCAGACGACTAAGAGAGGCCGGAGTGAGAATGGAAGGCGATGCCGCAGCACAAGCTTTATCGGACCGGCTGAACGGGAAGAACATAGTCATCTCGGGCGTATTCAGCCGTCATTCGCGCGACGAATACAAACAACTCATCGAACAACACGGCGGAAAAAACACCTCTTCGATTTCCAAAAACACATCCTTCGTTCTTGCCGGCGAGAACATGGGTCCGCAGAAACTCGAGAAGGCCAATAAATTAGGTATCAGCATTATCGACGAACAGACCTTCCTCAGCATGATAGGCGAGGTATGATAGGCAAAGCATGATGCAACAGATATAGCAGTTCAGCAAGAGCTGCCAACACCACACATTCAACACACCAAAGCATTTACACCATGAACATCTCACAATACATATTCGGCCGCACGGTCCGCAAACAGCAGCGCACTGTCAAATATCATTCGTATGCCCAATCCCGCAACATTCTCATACTTTTCGAGAGCGAGTTACAGGAGCGTCACACCCAAATAAAGCAGCTCATCAAGGAGTTGCAGAAAGAGGGCAAGGAGGTGACGGCATGGGGATACGTTGACAAGAAACAGGCTGTGACGGCAGTGCTTCGCGACTTCCGCGTGCTCGACAAGCAGAGTTTTGGACTGTTTCATCGCCCGAAGAAGGCACTGATAGAAGAGTTCGAGAAGATGCATTTCGACTTGCTCATCGACCTCAACACCAACCCCGAACTACTTGAACTCCGATACCTCACACTGCTTGCCAATGCCGATCTCAAGACCGGCTTAGCGTGCTACAAAGAACCATACATACACGACATGATGATTTCGCTGCCTGATGAAAAATCCGACACCATAATGCTCTTCGACCAAATCCTGCATTACCTGAAAACGATAAGCTGATTTGACAAATGGGAAAGCAAGAGAAGCGCTATCAATGAGTATCTGCAACAAAAAAACATAAAAAATTAAAAAATATTTGTTCATTTTAAAAAAAAGTAGTACTTTTGCAGGCATTTTGGGCAAAAAGGAGAACTTATGAGGAGCTATTTGCAGAGGGAAGCGCTCAGATGCAACTGATAATCATGCGGTAAGGGCCGAGAAATAGAGCATTATTTCGTCGGTTCGTTTTTGGGGTATGTAGTTGGGGATTGCGGCAGGAATACCGCAGAACCGAAATGCAGGAGAACCGGAAGTTGAGAGACCGCAGATTGAAGCCGAAAAATAATTAAAAATCATAATACAATGTCAAAAATTTGTCAAATCACCGGCAAGAGAGCCATGGGCGGATGCAACGTGTCTCACTCGAAGCGCCACACAAAACGCACCTTCGATGTGAACCTGTTCCGCAAAAAGTTCTACTGGGTAGAACAAGATTGCTGGATTAGCCTGAACGTGAGTGCGGCTGGTCTGCGTACAATTAACAAAATCGGTCTTGACGCTGCGCTAAAGCAGGCAGCCGAAAAAGGGTATTTAAACTAAAAATTAGGAGGACAACAGTATGGCAAAAAAATCAAAAGAAGCGCGCGTACAAGTAATCCTTGAGTGCACAGAACACAAAGCCAGCGGTATGCCCGGAACGTCGCGTTACATCACGACCAAGAACCGCAAGAATACCCCTGACCGTCTTGAGCTTAAGAAGTATAACCCGATTCTGAAGCGTTATACTATCCACAAAGAGATTAAGTAATTAACCGTAAAAAAACATTTAGACTATGGCAAAGAAAGCGGTTGCTACCCTTCAAACAGGTAATTCAGGACGTAACCACTCGAAAGTTATCAAGATGGTAAAGAGTCCGAAGACTGGCGCTTACGTATTTCAGGAAGAGATAGTTCTCAACGACGACGTAAAAGCATATTTTGCTCACTAATAGAGCATTCAGAATAATACAAAATAAAGGTTGCCGATATGCGGCAACCTTTTTTGTTTTGCATTTGGCTCAGTCAGGAAACCTTTTTTGCATTGCATTTGGCTCAGTCAGGAAAAATCACTATATTTGCACCGCGTTGTGCGCAATATCGCGCCAACAGACCGCTCACGAACCTCCGCCTTATGTTAGGAATAATCATCAATCCCAAATCCGGCAAACGCCGTTATCGCCGTCAGCGTCTCTACCTGTTCAAACTTCTCAAGCATCGCCACCAGCCCTTTACCTATAAGGTCACCAAATATGCAGGTCACGCCACTGAGCTTGCCCGCGAGTTTGCCGAAAAGGGTTACGACGAGCTTCTTGTGCTTGGTGGCGACGGTACGCTGTCAGAGGCTGTGGATGGAGTGATGCATGCCAACATCAGCGACGAGAAGCGCAAGCTGATAGCATTAGGACTCATGCCACGCGGTACGGGCAACGACTGGGGGCGCTTCTGGGGACTGACGCGCGACTACCGCCGCTCGCTCGACATCTTCTTCAACACCGGCAAGAAGCACCCTATAGACATAGGTTGCCTGACGCTATGGCGCAACGGCGAGGCGGAGAAGCACTATTTCATCAACTCGGTCGGGTTCGGGGTGGATGCCAAGACTTGCCAACGGGCACAGGTGATGAAATACTACGTAGGCAGTCACGGACTCAACTACCTGCTTGGACTTCTCTCGGCAGTGTTCACCCATAAGTCGATACCTGTAGAACTGAGCACCGATGAGGGCATCAAGATAAGCGAGCCAATGTTCACGATGAACATAGGCAACGGTCCCTACTCCGGCGGCGGCATACGCCAGAACCCCGATGCCGACCCGTGCGACGGAGTGTTCCACTCGATGTTCGTGAGCCGTCCGACGGTAAAGCTAATACTATCGGCTATTCCCAAGCTGTTCAATGGCAGGTTGAAGGAGATAAGTTTCATACAGAACTTCACCGCACGCGAGATAACACTTGCCACCAACAAACATGTCATGTTCGAGAAAGACGGCATACTCGTTGATGCCTGCGGACCATATAAGATCGAAATCATACACCATGCCATTCAGTTTCTCGCATAGCGATAACGTGTTGCAAGGCAGCAGCCGTGTCACATGGATAGACGTGGCAAAGGCGCTGAGTATTCTCACCGTTGTCCTCTACCACACCGACATACAGCCTGACATCAAAGAGCTTAGCTATAAAGTCTGCCTCCCTGCATTTTTCTTCCTGTCGGGAATGTTCGCCAAGACCGACCTCACTCCCCTTGCTTTCTTTAAGCGGCGCACACTAAGGCTGCTTGTGCCCTATTTGGTATATGGCATTGTCAGCTGGGTGGCGTGGCTGCTTATCGGCAGGCACTATGGCAGCGATGCGGGAGAAAACATTAGCCGGTGGGAGCCCCTTGCAGGCATAGCATGGGGAACGAGCGAAAGGCTCATCCAGAATGCGCCGCTGTGGTTTCTTGCATGCCTGATGGTGACGGAGTGGCTATGGTATGGGATATGCCGTATATCAGAAAACAGACGTCTCAGAGCAGCGGGAGCAGTGATTGTAGGATTGATAGGAGTCGCGTTGGCACACGCAGGCATAACACTTCCGTGGAGCGCGACAGCAGCCATGCTGATGTTGCCGCTGTATGCAGCAGCGAGTCTTGTAAGGAATGGAAAATCAGAGACGGAGAGCCGCCCGAAAATATGGTCAGTGGTTGCAACATTAGTAGCATCGGCAACGACAGTGATAATCGTACACCGTCATTTGGGACATATCAGCATCTCGCATGGCATCATCGGCAACCCTGTGCTGTTCTACGCAGAGGAGGTGGCAGTGGTGGCGATGTGGTGCAGCATGGCACAGCTCATCTGTCGGGCAACTGACCGACTGCGCCTCGTCACCTTCTTAGGTCAGAACACCCTGACAGTGCTTTCGACACACATACTCACATTCGGAGCCATCAAAGCAGCATGGATGATAGCAGGCGGAAGTCTGAGTTTCTTCTCAACTAATGCCGGAAGCCTTTGCTTATGGGGCATGACGATAGTTTTATCGCTGCCAATAGCATGGGCTGTAAGGCGCTACCTGCCGGCACTAGCGGGAAAAATACATAATTGATATTTCTTATTGCTTATACCAATTATCAATTGTCAAGTGTTTGTGCGAACTGCTCTGCCTCAGAGAGTTGGTCGGTCTTCCCGACATCCATCATGCGATAGCCTGAGGGTACGAAGGCGTTGATGGAATATGCCTGACATGCATGCAGATAGAGGTCAATAAGTGAGAACTTATTGCCTTTTTGTTTTGCCACTTCACGCAGCAGTCGGTATGCCTCGGGCGCGAGCACCTGCATACCTGAGAATGCGAGTCGGCGGGCATGCTCAGCACGGGCTGCCGTCAGACCGTCGGGGCGAAGTTCGCCTGTAGAGATATTGGTCCACCCCACCATGCGCAATCCGCCGCCGGAACACTTGCTGTCATCGAAAAGCAGGTAGCGCTGCGTGGGACGCTCGGAAACGACAAGAGTGGCAAGAGAATCGTTCCGGTGCGCTGAGAGCAAATCCCTAAGGCTGATATTGGAGAGAATGTCAACATTGCACGCAAGCACCGCCTCATCGGCATGCTGCGAATCATGCAGCAATGGCCATGCCTTAAGCAGTCCGCCACCCGTATCGAGCAGAGAGTCAGTCTCATCGGAAATCCTGATATTGCAGCCGAAGTTGTCGTTACGGGCAAGATAATCGACTATCTTGTCGGCGAAATGATGAACATTGACGACTATATCGGTGATGCCTGCTGTCCGTAGTTTGAGCAGCTGATGTTCAAGCAGGGTTTTGCCGGCGAGAGGCAGCAAAGCCTTAGGCATGGTATCAGTGAACGGGCGCAAGCGGGTGCCGAGCCCGGCAGCAAAAATCATTGCTTTCATAGGTGTAAGAGTTGATGTATCGACAGCAAAATTACTGAAATTACCCTAAAGGACAAAATCGTTTTTGCACAATCGTTATTTTTTGATAACTTTGCAGCCAACTTTGGGAGCGCGGTCGTCCACGCTCGCAACCAAAAGCGACTGCTCCCAACTCGCTAAATCACAAAAAAAAGATATTAAGAGGCGGGAGTCTCTGCCTCCAAACATCATACAAACCAAAGTATCATGGCACAAACTCTAAACCAACTATTCAAGCAACTCACAGGTATTCTTCCCGAGCAGCAGACTCAGCTATCCGCTTCGGGCAGCAATCGTCGGTATTTCCGTCTGAGAGGTGGCGAACATTCTCTGATAGGCGTCATTGGCACCTCGCAAGACGAGAATAAGGCTTTCCTTTACATGGCTGACCATTTCAAGAAGAAAGGTCTGAACGTGCCCGAGGTGAAAGCCGTCAGCGACGACAAAATGACCTACCTGCAAGAAGACCTCGGCGACACCTTGCTATTTGACTACATCGCCGACGGCAGGAAGACGGGCGTGTTCTGCGAGCGTGAGAAACGCATGCTCCGCAAAACCATACAGCGTTTGGCGCGCTTTCAGGTGAAAGGTGCCGAGGACTTCGACTTCACGCAGTGCTACCCGCAGCCGGAATTCAACCTACGCTCGATACAGTGGGACCTCAACTACTTCAAATACTGCTTCTTGAAGGCCACCGGTGTGGATTTTCAGGAGAATCTGTTGGAGAACGACTTCGAGCGCCTTGCGTACATACTGCTCCAGACCCGCACCCACACCTTTATGTACCGCGACTTCCAATCTCGCAATGTGATGGTGGTTAATGAAGAGCCTTACTTCATTGACTTCCAAGGCGGCCGCCGCGGTCCGCTGCACTACGACCTTGCCTCGTTCCTCTGGCAGGCAAAAGCACACTTCAATCCCGAACTCAGAAACGAGCTTATCGAGCTCTACCTCAGCGAGCTGAGCAAGTATATGGATGTCAATCGCGAGGAGTTCTACGCCACTCTGCGCCATTTCGTGCTGTTCCGTACGTTGCAGGTGCTGGGTGCCTACGGCTTCCGCGGTTACTTCGAGAAGAAGCCGCATTTTCTGCAGTCGATACCATTTGCCATCGACAACCTGCGCCAACTGCTCCTTGACGGCTCAGAGGACTACCCGTATTTGGTGGACGTGCTGCGCCGCATGACCCAGATGAAGCAGTTTAAGGACGTAGGAGTGAGGAAACCATTGGTAGTCAGAGTATATAGTTTCTCATACAAGAAGGGCATCCCCAACGATGCGAGCGGCAACGGAGGCGGGTTTGTATTCGACTGCCGCGCCGTCAACAATCCCGGCAAATACGAGCGCTACAACAACTTCACCGGTTTGGACGATGCTGTGGTACAGTTCCTTGAGGACGACGGCGAGATACTCACACTGCTTGAACATGCCTACGCACTGGTAGATGCGAGTGTGAAGCGATATATCGACCGCGGCTTCCAGAACCTGATGGTGTCGTTCGGTTGCACCGGCGGTCAGCACCGCTCGGTATATGCAGCTCAGAAGATGGCTGAGCATATCAACAAGAAATTCGGGGTTGAGGTGCAGTTAGTCCACCGCGAACAGAATATAGAAGACGTACTGCCATCTACCAAATAGCAATAACACAACCTTATATTAACATGATTCTTTTGCAAACAACTCCTGAAGTACCCATAGTCAATATCAACGACTCGCTAAAAAACGTTACCGAATACGCTGTGCAGCAGCTTCGTGAAAATCCTCAGGGCTTTTTTGAGGAACTTGGTCACGACGCTTTGATGTTCGGCATCAAAGTGCTTGTAGCACTGCTGATTTATTTTATCGGTGCATGGATGATACGTCAGGTTAAGAAGATGCAACAAAGGCGCTTCGAGCGTCGCAAGACCGATCCCACAGTGGCGTCGTTTGTGTCGTCAGCCACGTCGTTTGCACTGACGGTGCTCCTTATCGTCATCACGATAGGCACGCTCGGCGTTGACACCACATCGCTTGCAGCACTTCTTGCCGCCGGCGGTATGGCTATAGGTATGGCACTGTCGGGCACGGTGCAGAACTTCGCAGGCGGAATAATGATACTTGCCTTCCGTCCGTTCAAGGTGGGCGACTGGATATCTGCACAGGGTTTTCAGGGCACAGTAACGGCAGTGAGCATTGTCAATACAAAGATACGCACCGCCGACAACCGCGAGGTAGTGCTTCCTAACGGCACTCTCTCAAACGGCGTGATAGACAACTACAGCGCCCTGCCGCTGCGTCGCGTGGACCTGACGATAAGCGTGGCTTACGGCACCGATGCACAGGAGTGCATCGACCTGCTGACAGACATACTGAAAGCCGACGAGCGGGTACTTGACGCCACCACCGAGGGCGCTTTAGACCCGCGTGTGACACTCAAATCACTCAACGAGAGCGACATCTCGTTTGCCGTCAGAGGCTATGTGCGCAACGACGACTTCTGGGACGTCACCTTCAGCCTGAACCAGGTAATCTACACCGAACTACCCAAACACGGCATACAGTTCGCCTACCCGCACGTGGACATCACAATGGTGAAGTAACCTATGCGCGCAGAACAGTGAGAGGAATATAGATAAGACATAGATATAAATACAGAAATAGGCTGCCCGACAGGACTTGTCAGGCAGCCTCTATACTTATCAAGACGTGTATGCAGCCTCTTAGTTTAAGGACGTTTATGCAGCCTCTTAGTTTGTCAGACTTGTCATGCGGCGTTGGCGATAGCGTAGCGGAGTTTGCGAGAAACGGCGTCGGCTATCAGCTTCTGCCCGAGCTCGTTAGGATGTAGTCCATCGGCACAGAGATAGTCGCGGTAGTTGCGAGAAGTGAGGAAAGCAGATGTGATATCGATCCACGGGACGAGCATCTGGTGAGCCACTTTAATTGTCTCAAGATTATAGAGCTCATGACCGTAGTTGATGTTATTGATAGAGCCATTGAGCCAACTGCGGACATTCTCCCTTTGGGAGACTGTCATAGAGGACGATATATACTCAAAATAGCGGTCGGCATCGATAGGCGGCAGCGAAAGCACCACGGGAACGGCCCCTGCGTACATGACTTTCTTGAGTATACTGCGATAGGTGTCGGAGAACTCAGAGAGCGGAGTGATGGGGCGATGCAGGTCGGTGGGCGATTGGGCTATGTCACTCCAGCTGTAGTTGCTGTCGCAACCGCCGTACTCAAGCAAGACGACATCACCGGCCGACAAGGCAGAGAGGTGAGTATCGAGTATCTTTTCACCGGACTGTATGGTGCAGCCCATCTTCCCGAAATTCTTAACGTCAACCGACAACTCGGCACCAAGACGGTCGGTCAGAGAGTTGTCTATAAGCGAAAACTTGAAGCGGTTTTCTTCATTGCGGCGAACTACGATACCTTTCATTATCGAATCGCCAAATCCAATCAAACAATTCTTTCTTGATTTCATAATTATTAAGGTATTAAACGGTCGAACGGAATAACAGATTACGCTGACCGGTTGGGGTTGAACATTCGCTTGTCATCTAAGGCGCTCAGTACGGGGCTCTGCAGGTTGAGTAGCGGGCGGGCGTCCTGATTGACGGTGCAAAATTACTGCTCAGGCGGGGGAGGGTAAAACATTTATGATTTTTTGGCATAGTTTTTGACCAATTACTGTAAAAAGATGACTAAACAGCCATATTTTTGACGAAATTGGCAGCATTCGAGTTTAGTCAAACCGTCAAATATGACTAAAACAAAACCATTTTCTCATGAAAAAGATACCTCAGATATTTTACCGAGTGACCACTCAGGTGGTGTATTTCGTGGTGGTGCCACTGTTGTTTTTAAGCTTTGAGTTGCTATACCGCCCTGCGCCGTCGATGGAGATGTTCAGCACAGGCAGTATAGGCTACGCGTTTAACATCATCATGCTGATGCTGATAATGGCAGCAGTGATGGCGATATCGCGGATGCTGGTATTCATACTTCGCCACCACCTTCAACTCAACTGGATATTCTTCGCCCTGTGGACCTTAGGCGAACTGCTGCTAACTGCCATGTTTGCGGGCTTGTACCTGACGCTCATGTCGCACGGGCACTATGCATACTTCTCAGCGGCAGGGCATAGTTTTCTGTATCTGCTGATGGCAAACGTCTATCCGCTGACTATTATCACGCTGCTGTATGAACGCTACTGGGTGAGCATACAAACCACCGAAAGCACCGAACAACTCATTCGTCTGACCGACTCTGCCGGCAAGCTCAAGGTGGTGGTGACGGCAGAAAATCTGCTATACGTAGAGGCAAAAGAGAACTACGTGAAGATAGCCTACACGGAAGCCGACAGAGTGGCGGAGTACATCCTGCACAACACGATGAAGGGTGTAGAGCCGATAATGAACAAACACGGCATAGTACGCTGTCAGCGTTCATATTACGTCAATCCGCGGCGCGTGGCAGTGCTTCGGAAAGACAAGGACGGAGTGATAGTGGCACAACTCGACTTGGACAAAGCACCGACAATACCCGTCTCACCCAAATACTACGACAACCTCGCCATGCTGCTGTAGTCCGCAAAAATGACAAAATGGAAAAAATTGTTAGCTATATAACGCAAAACAACACACTGACACATATATTTAGCAGAAAAAATATATTTTTGCACGGTATTTGATTTACAATTTGAGAGTTGTGATTTCAAAATTCATCACTGTGCAAGGTTATAACTTCTAAAATATACACTTATGAAACGACTAACGATAATACTGATGGCAGCACTGTTGGTGTGCTTATATGCTGATGCTCAAGAGACAACAGCCGCCAACGGCAAGACACAGGCTGCGGTGTCGCCGGAGACACTTGCCAAGCGCGCAAAGCGCAAAAACCTGACCGTGAAGGAATGGAATACCGACGACCATACCAAGACACGCTGGCTCGACCGCGTAACCGTTTACGACAGCGAGGGACGCAAAGTGGAAGAGACCGAATACGCTTCCTACGGACAGCGCTGGCGTGTGACGTACAAATACGCCGAGAACGGACTGATAGCCGAGGAAGTGGAATACAACGACAAGAACAAGCCCTCGCGCATCAAGCGCTATGAATACAATGCCGACGGCACCAAAGGAAAACAGTACAACTACCTGCCCAACGGCAAGCTGTTTTCGGTGAAGGTGTTTGAATATACGTTCAATGACTGAAAGTCGAAAGTCGAAAGTCGAAAACACCCCGCCCCCTACCCCCTCCCCACAAGGGCGGGGGAGACCATGCGGATAGAACGCATTTTCTAAAGTCGATAATAGATAGTCAAATGTCGATAATCGGAAGTAAAAAAAATAGAAAGTAAAAAGTTGAAGGTCGAAACACAATACAGATGCTGAAATCCGACATAACCGTCATATTGCAGGAGTTTGAGCCGATAACACTCGGCGAGATGGAGAGCGTGAAGCTGATGAACAGGATAGACACCAAGTACGCTATCCCGCTGACTCTGCTGCCCGAGCTGCTGCACTTAGCCAAAGACCAATACTTTGCCCAGCAGATAGGCAACCGCCGCATCGCCACATACGACACCGTCTATTACGACACCGCCGACCTTGAGATGTACATCCGTCACCACGACCGCCAGCTCGTACGGCAGAAGATACGCATCCGCCAATATGTCGAGTCGGACCTGACATTTCTTGAGATAAAGCGCAAGAACAACAAAGGTCGCACCAAGAAAAAACGCATACCTATTCAGGAGCTGTCGCTCGACCATGCTACCGACGAGATACGCGAGTTCCTGAGCTCGAAGAGCCAATACACCTTAGATGATATCTCTAAGGCACTGCGCACTGAGTTTGAGCGCATCACACTTGTTAACCGGCAGAAGACCGAGCGCCTGACAATCGACCTGAACCTGCATTGGACCAACCTGCGCAACCTCCATGACAAGCGAATACCCGAGCTCGTTATAGTGGAGCTAAAGCGCGACGGCAACTGCCCCTCGCCCATGCTCTCGATAATGAACCGACTCAGAGTCAAACCTCTGAAACTGAGCAAATACTGCATCGGCACCGCCTTGACCGACGAACACGTGAAGCGCAACCGCTTCAAGAAGAAGATACGCTGCATAAGCAAACTGACCAACCCGACAAACCAATTACTACACAATACCTTATGACACAAGTTGACCTTGCGAATCCCACATTGGAATTCACCGACTATGATCCCACGATAGCTGCGCAATATGGTCGCAGCGACAGCATCTCGTACCTGATGCACAACATTGCCGACGCCATAGGACTGTCAGACAGCCTGATAACGCTGCCGCTGATGTTCCTATTCAACCTGCTCATGTCGTGGGTACTGATTTACTTCATCTACTACCGCGTGAGCCATCGCCGCGACTACTACGTGACGTTCATGCTGTTTTCGAGTGCTATGTTCCTGCTGCTGTGGCTGATGCAGATTCTTGACATTCAGACGGGTTTCGTGCTCGGACTATTCGCCATCTTCGGCATGATACGCTACCGCACCGAGACGGTACCCATTCGCGAGATGACGTATCTGTTTATCATCATCGCCCAGTCGGTCATCAACTCGCTGTCGCTCAAGGCGGACGAGTTGGCTTGGCACCAGTTGCTGTTTGCCAACGTGATGCTAATCGTGATGGCAGCAGCCTTCGAGCTATGGTCGAACCGCCGTCGCACATCGACGAAGATCATCCTCTACGAGAAGATTGAGAACGTGCGCCCGGAGAACCGCGCCGAACTCGTCCGCGACCTCGAGCAGCGTACCGGACTGAAGGTCTTAGACCTTGAAATCGGACATATCGACTTCCTTCGCGATGTGGCGTACATCAAAATGACCTACCCGCTCGCCAAAGGTGAGACCTACAACTCGATTGACCTGATAACCAAGTTCAAATGATAATTGACAATTATGAATTATAAATTATAAATTATGAATTATGAATTATGCATTATGAATTATAAAAGAGCTTACGTAATACTTTGTTTGGCAGCCCTTTCGTTTACAGCTGGCGCCACTGACTATGCCGCCTTGCAGGACTCCGTCGCTACCGGCATGCAGCTGCGCACCGGTGCCGACTTCAACTTCAAGTTCGACCGTGTGACGCTCAACTTTGGCGAGGAGCTGCGCTTCAACCTCATGCCTACAGCCGAAGTACATCTTGCCAACACCTACCTTGAGGCTGACGTAAACATCATCAGAGGTTATTTCCACGGGCATGCAGGCTACTCGCTGCGTGCCAGAACGGGCAAGCTGGGCACCACCACCGACGTGAATAAGATTCTGCGCCACCGCGTCTATTTCGGACTGACAGAGCATGTGAAACTCGGTACGCTGCAGCGTTTTACGCTGTCGCTTCGCGAGCGGGCTGTGCTCAACATCCGCACCGACTCGCCCAACCTGTTCGAGAAACCCGCCTACGCGTGGGACATGCGCTACCGCCTGCAGCTGCAGTATAAGGCAGCCTCGAAGCCGCTGACGCCGTACCTGTGGACAGAGCTTGTGCACACCTGCAATGCTACCGAATACCAGAAATACTACAACAACTCACACAACTACATCTCCGCCGTGAAGGCGGCAGTGGGTCTGAAATGGAAACTCGACGCCACCAACACGCTCAACTTCTACGTGCGCTACGACTGGAGCCACGACTTCGACATCGATGCCAACAAAGAAGGCACCACCGTAAAGACCGCCTACGACATCCGGCAGCACTTGGCAATCATAGGGGTAGAGTATAAATTCGGCTGGAAGAAATAGAGAATACAAAAGTGCGTATATAGCGACACGCAATCAAATGCCACCAACACACAAGAGACGGTATGAATACCGCCTCTTGTTTTTTGTCAACAACTGCAATCATAAGGTACTATAATTCTTTTAGTTCTGCAAATTTTTTATCACTTTTCGGCAAGTTG
>CAMHGK010000050.1 GCA_946184695.1 uncultured Bacteroidales bacterium
TAATTTTTGACAACTTAAAAAAAGAAAAACGAAGTTTTCGTTAATTTAGTATAATTCGTATATGACCAATAAATATAATTCGTTGATTATCTGTTGTGGGAAAGTTTAGTTATCATACTAAGGCCTTAATAAAATAATAGGTCATCAGTCCTGAGCAGACGAGTTTGAGAACAGTACCGGTGAGAATGCCTATAAGCGAGCCTAAACCGGATTTAAGTGCGGTATTTGCTGTCTTGCCGGCAATGAGTTCTGCCACCACTGCGCCGACGAAGGGACCGAGTATGATGCCCCACACTCCGAGCAGAAAGCCTGCTATCAGTCCGATGGTGGCTCCCCATGTTCCGGCTTTGCTACCGCCAAAATGCTTGGTGCCCCAGACGGGTATAATACTGTCGAGCAGTTGTACAGCAATGGTGATAACAAGCCACACTACCAAAAACTGCCATGAGAACTGCACGCGGTCGGTAAGGTGGAGAAGTATCAGACCTGCGTATGACAAAGGTACGCCCGGCAGCGCAGGAACAATACAGCCTACGATGCCCGCCAAAAGGAGAATAGAACCTAAGATAATAAGAAAGATATCCATATTTGTTATGTTATATTGTTACGAGATGTTTTGCTGAAGATACAGTTATTAAAAAGTTGAGGATGTGTCATTTCCGTCCGAAGTCGGCGGGTATCTCGCCCCACAGCTCAGTGTCCCACTTGTAAATCGGATTTGTATATGAGTTGTGTTGCAGCCAGTACTCGGCTCTGCAGACAAGTTCAAAGAGTCGTGCGTTTTGTTCGGTGCGGCTGAGTTTGCTTTTGCATTGTCTCTGGCGGACCCAACTCTGAGCAGTACGACTATCGGAATATACGGGCAGAGTTGTCAGACCTTGTTTTTGTAGCAAGGCAAGGCCGTGCACCAAAGCAAGAAACTCGCCGATGTTATTTGTTCCACTGTCGAATGGCCCCTGATGGAATATCTCGCGTCCGGTGGCAGTATCCACTCCGCGGTATTCCATCTTACCGGGGTTGCCCGAGCAAGCAGCATCCACCGATAGCGAGGGCACTATAGGCCGTTTGTCAGGTGGCAGACTCTCGATGTTGAGGCGATTGACTTTTTGACGATCAGACTTATGGAAGTGTTCGGCGGCTCCGCCGGCGTATGCCGTCTGAGCCTCCTCTAAAGTAGGAAAACTCTTGAACAATGCGCCTTCGAAGCCTTTTACCTGACGCTCACATTCTGTCCATGTGGAATACACGCCGGGTTCAACACCTTTCCATACAACGTAATATTTTTTCTTTTGTTTTGCCATTTGCGAAAATTTGTATATTTTTGCACGCTTTTTGAAAGTTAAGATTTATTTCTAAAAGTTAAGATTTATTTCTAAAAGTTAAGATTTATCTTTGAAAGTTAAGATTTATCTTTTTTCACCGAATAAAACTTTGCGTCGTGAGCAAAAAAGTTTTGTGAGGTAGAGGAGCAGTAGCGAGCAGCTTAATTTGCGAGCGCAGCGGAGCGAATCTGTAGGCGAGCTAACTGCGACGAAAGGCCTTGTAGTTCAATGGATAGAATACGGGTTTCCTAAACCTTAGATCCGGGTTCGATTCCCGGCGGGGCTACTTTCTAATGCATAATGCATAATTCATAATGCATAATTCTTAATGCATAATTCTCAATGCATAATTCTCAATGCATAATTCTCAATGCATAATTCTCAATGCATAATTCATAATGCATAATCGATAATGCAAGCTATCCGCATGGTCTCCCCCGCCTCAGAGGGGAGGGGGTAGGGGGCGGGGGCAATAACTCACAATTTTCAATGCATAATGCATAATCGAATGAGAGGTGTAACTTTGCGATGTCTTTCAAAGAGCATTGCAAAGTTACATCTTTTTGTTTTCTCTCGCAAATATGCAAACTTAATTTTGCAAAAAAGACAAAACGCAAATGTCATTTGCCTTATTTGAGAAATCTTTATAACTTTGCGCTGCTTTAGTCGGGAAACCATATTTTTTTCGTCAGGAAAACAAATTATTTACTAAACAAAAATAAAAAAAACAAAACACACAATTATGACAAAAGTAGCTATTAACGGCTTTGGCCGTATTGGTCGTCTGGCATTCCGTCAGATGTTCGAGGCAGAGGGTTACGAAGTTGTTGCTATCAACGATTTGACCAGCCCCAAGATGCTTGCACACCTTCTCAAGTATGACACCGCTCAGGGTGGTTTCGCCGGTAAGTTTGGCGAGGGAAAACACACCGTATCGCACAAAGATGCAGTTTTGGCAGAAGACGGTAAGACCGTTGTTACTCCGGGTTCTATCACCGTTGACGGTAAGGAAATCACTATCTACGCTATGCCTAACGCAGCTGACCTGCCTTGGGGTAAGCTCGGTGTAGATGTTGTACTCGAGTGCACAGGTTTCTATACAAGCAAGGCTAAGGCTGAGGCTCATATCAAGGCCGGCGCAAAGAAAGTTGTTATCTCTGCTCCTGCAGGCAACGACCTTCCTACCATCGTTTACAATGTCAACCATAAGACTCTGACTCCTGCTGATACAGTCATCTCGGCTGCTTCTTGCACCACCAACTGCCTCGCTCCTATGGCAGCTGCTCTGAACAAATACGCTCCTATCTGCAGTGGTATCATGTCAACCATCCACGCTTACACCGGCGACCAGATGATTCTCGACGGCCCGCAGCGTAAGGGTGACCTCCGCCGTAGCCGTGCAGGTGCTCAGAACATCGTTCCTAACTCGACAGGTGCAGCTAAGGCTATCGGTCTGGTTATCCCTGAACTCAACGGTAAACTCATCGGTTCTGCTCAGCGCGTTCCGACTCCCACTGGTTCAACCACCATTCTCATCGCTGTGGTTAAGGGTAAGGACATCACCAAAGAAGGTATCAACGCTGCCATGAAAGCTGCTCAGACCGAGAGCTTCGGCTACTGCGAAGACGAAATCGTTTCGAGCGATGTTATCGGTATGCGCTTCGGCTCACTCTTCGACGCTACCCAGACCATGGTATCGAAGATCGATGACGACACCTATCAGGTACAGGTAGTTAGCTGGTATGACAACGAAAACAGCTATACCTCACAGATGGTTCGCACTATCAAATACTTGGCAGAACTCAAGTAATAACTCTTGCGACCGATAATTTGAAGGAGTATCAGTAGGTACTCCTTCTTTTTTTGTCGATTGTTCTTTTTTTGTTTACCATGATTTAGTAATTTATGTGTAATTTTTGCGTATTCGGAAAAGCATTTGTAATTTTGTAGCGTCAAAAAAATGGGAGAAAGGCAACTTACCTGCAACTCTCATGCTAAGCAGATTACAATATTATTATCATACCATGAAAAAACATCTATCTCTTCTGAGCATTCTGCTCACAGCATGTGTCGTCAGCGTATGGGCTGATATTGACATGCAAGCCCACGTGGCATCCGATGAGGGTCGTGCGGCTTATACCTCTTATGTATCGAAACAATCAGCCTACTACACCGGCAATTACACTTTCGCTCAGATGATAGAGCAGACGGGTAATACCTTGTTTGGCACTATCAACACCCTTATGGGCAATACCTGTCAGAATGGTAGCGGCTTTAGCTATGACAAGCTGAAAAACAACTTCGCCGGTGTTGACCGTGACCTGAACAACTCATCAAATATAATCGGTTACTACGATGGCAGTTCCATGAACGGCACATGGGACAGCGGCTCCACATGGAACCGCGAACATACCTGGCCTCAGTCGAAGTTCAAAGGTAGCAATAGCTCGGGAACGTCCCTGCCGATAGGCTACGATATGCAGTCGGTGAGACCTGCAAGTACCAAAGTTAATAGTTCCCGCGGCAATTCGGCATACGGAGAAAGCAGCGGATACTATGACCCTAATGAGATTTCCATCAACAACTCCGCCTATAAGTCTGTCAATAATGGAACATACCGTGGCGATTGTGCCCGTGTCATCCTTTACGACTATGTGGTATATGGTAAATGGGGAAGCTACTCCAATGACTTGTATAAAAGTTCGGTAGATGCAGATTTGCTAACTCAGATCGGTACCAACTCGAACTCCGTTTTTGAATCGCTTTCCATACTTCTCAAGTGGCACATGCAAGACCCCCCGTCGCTCACTGAGATGGTGCGCAACGATGGAGGTCAGGACTATCAGGGCAACCGAAACGTATTCATCGACTATCCCGAGCTTGCCATCAATATGCTCAAAGACCAGTCGGGTGTGACTGCTTATAACGTAAGTTACGACATGGCATCATCGGTAACGGCTTCGCCTGCCTATATCTATACCACTCCGGCAGGTTTCGTTTGCTATCTGACCAACACGAGCGGCTCACACCCCTCATCGGTCAGTGTCAGCGGTGCGGCATCCAGTTACGAGGCTTCGCTCGGCAGACTGACAGTGAGCAATGTGACTAAAAACATGACCATCACTGTTGACGGCGGCGCCACTATTGCTCCCTTCACCGTTACTCTTTCACGCAATGGCGTGACGACAAAGGTATCCAATCAGACTGCTGCTTACACCTTGCCCGCAAGCGGCGAGGCTGATGCATGCGACGGTTGGAAGTTTGCAGGCTGGAGCGAAACGGAAGTTTCAAGCACCTCCGCACAGCCTACTTTCATCACCACTGTAAGCGAAACAAAAACAGTGTATGCCGTATATATGCAGACCACATCAACCGGTAGCGGGAGTTCGACAGCTTCTATTACTTTCGGTGAACAGAATTATGAGAGTCCTACAGAGATGACAACTGTCACATTGGACAACAGCATACTCACATTCGACAAAGGGTCGAACAATAACACACCTAAGTACTATAGTTCAGGCACAGCTGTCCGCATGTATGGTGGCAACACACTGACAGTTACAGGTACAGGTATCTCCTCTATCGAACTGACTTTCGGGTCAGGTGATTCATCAAATGAGATAACTACCAATGTCGGGACATACTCAAGCGGTTCATGGTCAGGCAACGCTGATGAGGTTGTGTTTACCATAGGAGGAACAAGCGGCAACCGTCGTATTGCATCCATTTCCGTTACCGCATCAGGCGGCTCTACTACCTACACCTATTCATCCGAGCCCGACTGCAACATTGCTCTTGTTGATCCGACGGCATCGTTTGCCGAGTCGGAGGTGAGTGTGGTTTTTGGTGGTACGGTAAGCAATGCTTTCACCACTAATTCCACAGGTGCTGTCACCTATTCGAGCAGCAACACTGCAGTAGCCACCGTCGATGCCTCTACAGGTGAGGTGACTATTAAGAGCGCCGGCACTACCACCATCACCGCCTCTGTAGCTGCTACCAATCGCTATAATGCTGCCACAGCATCCTATATTCTCACAATTACTGAACCCGCAAAATATAATGTCACATGGTCGGTTGCAGGCGAGCAGTCCGTTGTCGAATATACCGAAGGCGACGACCTCGTGCTGCCTGCCGCTCCTGCTGATTGCTCCGAAGATGTGGTCTTCGTAGGCTGGACTGCTGACGGCGCTTTCAGCGAAGGCGATACCGCGCCCGCCGACCTGTTCACTACCGCTGAGGGGAATACGGTGACAGCCGACATAACTTACTTTGCCGTATTCGCTACCGCAAGCACGGCAAGTAGCGGTTCGGGCAGCGCCGCGGCTGCCGGAACGACCCTTTGGGCAGAGGACTTCTCAAGCTTCAGTGCTAACGACGTACCTGATGCTGCAGGAGAAAACACCGTTGTTTATGGTGACGCCACTGTGACATATTCTTGCAAGAACGGAGGCGGAACCACCCAAATATACGATGCTGCATTAGCAGGTGGTACTACACCCGAAATACTGATAGCCAAATCCGATGGCTCATTCTCAGCCTCCGGACTGCCGACAGGTGGTGCGTCGGTTATGACACTTTCCTTCAAGACCAATAAGACAAGCGGACTTACTGTAACCTCTGCTACCTCAGGTATAACTATAGGAAGTCTGACCGTTTCAGATCGCACTGCTACCTGCGACATAACCAATAGCGGCAATGTTGAGACCTTTGACTTGACTGTTACCTTTACTACGTCTCAAAATAGCCGTGAGGATGACTTCCTGCTGACAGTGAAAACGGCAGGCGTATCTCAAGGCTCATCATCAGTTACTATCTATAGCGGCTACACCTTGACCTGTCCTGCTGAGCCAACGTGTACTCTGTCGGGTATCACGCTTAACACCGATGCCGTCGATAAGGAGTATAACGTAGGCGATGCGTTCTCTGCTGAAGGTATTGTGGTAACTGCCAACTACTCTGGTGACGGCTGCCAAGACGCTGTAGTGACTAATTGGACTGCTTCAGAGCCCGACATGACTACAGCTGGCAGCAAAACCATAACTATCACCTATTCAGAGGAAGGGGTAGAGGTTACTGCTACTTATGATATCACCGTCAGCGAGAAGCAGCAAGCCGGCGAAGAGCAGACAGCTACTTTCGTCTTCAACACCGACGAAGGACTTGCAGCATTGGGCATTACAAAACCTGCAACATCTCAAGATACCCCTCTCGGAGCGGAAGTTTATTCAGCAGGTGCTATCTCGCTAACTACCACCGATGGCTCTACTGCAACACGTGTTTATAACAGCAATGGAACGCTTGACCTTCGTATCTATAAGAATGCAACTCTAACGCTCTCAGGTGCCACTATCACAAAGGTAGAGATTAGCGGTTCGTCGCTGGGCAGTCTCTCAGCTGCCGTAGGAACTTATGCTAACGGTACATGGGAGGGCGAGACAACAGCATTAGTGCTGTCAGCTTCCGGAACCGTGAAAGTAAGCACCATCACCGTCACCTATAGCGGCGGAACAGATATTGAGAAATATGCTATCAACATCTCGCAAGTTGATAATGCTACCATATCAGTTGAGGGCAACCTCACAGAGGCTGTCGAAGGCAAAACTATCACCCTTGCCATCGAGACAGCCGACGGCTGGGATCTCGACTATTTCACAGTAAATGGTGATCCTATTGTAGATAATTCTTTCACAATGCCGGCAGAAGATGTAACAGTGAGCGCAGTGCTTAAAGAGCATGTCGTGGTTCTCTACAACATTAGCATCGATTCAGAAATAAAGAACGGAGTAATAGAGACTTTGGCTGCAGGTTCAGCGGTCAGCTCGGCTGAAACTGGCACTGAGATAACAGTGTTCGACACTCCTGCCAACGGCTATATGCTCACGTCGATAACTGTGGCTGATGCCAATGGTAACCCCGTCAATGTTGAGAACGGCATATTCGTAATGCCCGCATCCGACGTCACCGTCAGTGCTACCTTCGGCAAGCAGAAGACTTATGTGATAGCCAACTGGGGCGAGTTCGACGATAACGACGAGGTTATCATCACCATGACCCTCGGGGACGGCTCTACCTATGCCTTGTATAGCGGCAACGGCACTAATAAGGCTCCTTCGGCTGTGGCTGTGGAGGTAGAGGACAACTCAACAATAGTCACTGCCGAGAATAATATCTACTGGAATCTCGTTGCCGATCCTGACAACGACGCTCAGTTCTCTATCCATCTCCCCGGTAGTGCTGATACATGGTTATACACTACTAACGATAATAACGGTGCACGTGTCGGAACCAATACCGGCAACCTATGGACCATAGATGCTACGTCAGGTTATCTGCAGCATGTGGCTACCTCACGCTATTTTGGAGTATATAACAAAGCCGACTGGAGGACATATAAGAACACAGGTACTAATATCGCCGATCAAACACTTGGCTTCTTCGTCCGCGAAATCGCCGGCTCAGATATCGCTATATCCGCAGAAGAAGTAAGTGGCGAGCAGTTCTTGCAAGTCGTAGGCAACACCCTGCTCAACCTCTCAGACTCAGAAGTAGGTGTATATAACATCGCAGGTCAGCATGTGGCAATCGTTAAAGACCGTCTCAATCTCAACATGCTTCCCGCAGGAATATATATTGTCACCAATGGAACTACTGCCATCAAACTCCTGACGCGCTGATGTCAAGTTCTAAGGCAGATAAAAACAGAGGGTGTGTCCGAGACACACCCTCTGTCGTTGTGTTATGTATAATCTTGTGATTTGTTGATTACTTGACCAACTGCTCTATCTGTTCTGAGATTTGTAGGCGGAGTCGGTCGTCACTGATCTGTTCGATAACATCGGAGCAGAATGCCTGAAGAAGCATGGCGCGGGCAGTCTGAAGGGACAAACCTCGCTGTTGCATATAGAAAAGTGCCGACTCGTCTAACTGGCCGGTGGAGGCGCCATGCGAGCATTTGACGTCGTCGGCATAAATTTCGAGTTGCGGTTCGGTATGCATGCGGGCAGTGGGCGAGAGCAGGATGTTGCGGTTGGTTTGCGAGGCATCGGTATGCTGTGCATCAGGTGCAACGCGAAGCAGCCCGTGGAACGAGGCGGAAGAGTTATCGCGTAGCAAGTACTTGAATGTTTGGCGACTCTTGCAGCCGCCTACCTCATGAAGCACCAAAGTGTCAATAGCGAGTTTCTCGGTATTGCATGTAAGAGCAAGTCCGTAAATGTCGGCTTCTGCTCCTTCGCCGAGGAACCTGATACAGATACGGTTTTCGGAATCAGATCCGTCAAGGCACACTACGTGCAGCATCAGCCGCGCATCGGCTTCAAGGTCGAGCTCAAGGTCGAGGTTATGCGGATTGAGCATCACTAATTGCTTGCTCTCGCTTTTGTTTATATGTATCTTTTCAGCCATTATGTTCTGCACATTATAAAGTACGCATTATGCATTACGCATTATGCATTACGCATTATGAATTATGCATTATGCATTATGCATTATGAATTAGCCAATCGTATCCCCGTTGCTCAAGTTCGAGTGCAAGTTGCTTGTCGCCTGTGCGGATTATCTTTCCTCCTGCGAGTACATGCACGAAGTCGGGAACGATATAATCAAGAAGCCGCTGATAATGCGTTATTACAATGGATGCGTTGTCGGGAGTGTGGAGCCTATTTACGCCGTTGGCAACAATCCTGAGTGCGTCGATGTCGAGCCCTGAGTCGGTCTCGTCAAGTATGCTCAGTAGGGGATCGAGCATTGCCATTTGGAATATCTCGTTGCGTTTCTTCTCGCCACCGGAGAAGCCCTCGTTGACAGCGCGTGAGGTGAGTCGGTCGTCCATCTCGACTAATGCTTTCTTTTCGCGCATGAGTTTTAGAAACTCGCCTGCCGAGAGTGCGGGTTTGCCTTCGTGCTCGCGCTTGGCATTGACGGCAGCGCGCATGAAGTTGGTCATACTCACTCCGGGTATCTCCACCGGATACTGGAAACTGAGGAACAGGCCTTCGCGGGCGCGCACCTCTGCCGGCATCGACAGCAGGTCTTTGCCACGGAAAATGACGGAGCCGCCGGTGACAGTGTAGGCAGGGTTGCCCGTCAGAACCGCACTCAGCGTTGACTTACCTGCACCGTTGGGACCCATTATGGCGTGTGTCTCGCCTGCGCGTATAGTCAGATTGACTCCCTGTAGTATCTCTTTGCCTTCGATGGCAGCGTGTAAGTCTTTTATTTTGAGTAGAATATCGTTGCTCATTTGTTAGTTTGGTTTGTTTATTTTAGGGCACTTCTAAAAATTGCTTTATTTTGATTTCTAATTTTATCTTGAGCAGATTGATGACTTGAAGGAAGGAGCAATGCGGGCATTGTGACTGAATTAAAGTCAGCAAGATGCCAAGATAAAATAGAAAGCAGAATAAAAGTGTCCATGTTAAATTATTATTCGGGACAACTAAAACGTGGAATTTTTAGATGTGCCCTTAATTATTGCAGTCATTACCGTTGTACCTACTGCGCCGAGGCTCTCGCGGGCTATGTTGCGCATGTCGTCAGTACGGGTATGCCAGTAGTGTGCAAAGCCTGTTTCACCTTCCGAAGAGTAGTGTATGATGTCAATACACGGAATATGTGCTATGGTATTCAAGTAGTAGTGGTCGTCGGTGACAGGCATGCTTACCTCCTGCTTAAAGTAGCGTCCGTAGCCGAGTTTGAGGGCTATATCCCACACTCTGAGCACGTGCTGCTGTGCGAAATTCATCGAGAAGTATTCGCGTGGGAATACTGCATCGGGCGCGCCCACCATGTCAAGCAGAATGCCGTAGGAATAGTTGCCGGCTTCCGATTTGTGACGCTCAGCCCAGAGCTGACTGCCGAGGCACCATGTGTCTTCCCGTTGTTTGCCGGTGTAGAACTCAGGCGTGCCCATATCCTCGCAGTCGAAAAGCACGATGTCGATATTGGGCTGTTTGTCGGAGTCCATCTGACCTAACTGGCGGGCTATCTCAAGCAACACACCTACGCCTGAAGCGCCATCGTTAGCGCCCATGACAGGCTGAAAACGGTCTCGGTAGTCCGCTTCTTGGTCAGCCCATGGGCGACAGTCGTAGTGCGCACAAAGCAATACTCGCTTCCTTGCCTGACCATTGGCAAGGGTCTGATGCCCGAAGCGTGCCACTATATTCACTATCGGCTGCTCGCGACCCTCGTAGTTAAGCATAGTACCTTGCTCGGTATGCACCTCTGCACCAAACGATGTGAGTTTGTCGGTTAGCCATCTGTAGCAGAGTTCATGCGCCACCGTCCCCGGAACGCGGGCTCCGAAGTCCACTTGTTGCTTGATATAGGTGTAGGCTGAATCAGCAGAAAACTCAGCGGCCGTGAGCGTATTCTCTTTCGGTTTGGGTTTGCCGCACGAGCTTAGCACTGCCAAGCATGATGCCAATAGTAATAATATCCTTACTTTTATCATCTTTCTTGTCACATTATTTAACCCGCACCCCGCCTCATCTTTTTCAGGGTGTGTAAGACCATGCAGATAGCAAGCATTGCACAATTCTCAATTGCAAATTGTAAATTATAATTATAAATTATGCATTACACGTTTATCTCGCTTATTGAGCGGTGTTCCTGAATAGCCATTATGGTATCGGCGAAGGCCTTAGCAACGCTCATCACTTTTACTTTAGGGCATTTTCTCGTGTCGAAAGTGAGCGAGTCGGTGAATACGAGCTCTTCCAATTCTGAGTCCATCACCTTTTGGCAGGCGTTGCCTGACATTATTCCGTGACTGACAATGGCTCTGACAGAGCGTGCACCTTTTTTCTTCATCACCTTAGCCGCTTTGCAGAGTGTGCCTGCGGTGTCGGCGATGTCGTCGATTATCATCACGTCCATCCCCTTTACCGAACCTAATACTTTCAGCTCGCTCACTTTGTTGGCTTTCTGGCGGTTCTTGTAGCAGATGACCATTGGTATCTCGCGGTGGGTATGCATTCCTATGCGCTTTGCAAACGAGGCAGCGCGTTTCGACCCGCCTATGTCGGGCGAAGCAATAAGCAGGTTTTCAAGCTTCAGACTCTCAACGTATGAAGCTAATATCTCAGCACCGTAAAGGTGATCAACGGGTATATCGAAGAAACCTTGTATCTGATCGGCATGTAGGTCGATGGTTATCACGCGGTCGGCCCCTGCCACCTGCAGCATGTTGGCTACAAGTTTGGCAGCTATGCTCACGCGCGGTTTATCTTTGCGATCCTGACGCGCCCAGCCGAAATAGGGTATTACGGCTATCACCTTGTCGGCGCTTGCGCGGCGGGCTGCATCAATCATCAGAAGCAGCTCCATAAGGTTGTCGGCTGACGGACAGGTGGATTGTACGAGATAGACAGAGTGACCGCGCACTGTCTCCTCGAAGCTGACGCAGTACTCGCCATCGGAGAAATGCTGGATGTTGATCTTGCCAAGCTCACAGCCAAGATGCTGGCAGATGCGTTTGGCGATACTTATACCGTTGCTACCGGCAAAGACCTTGTAGGGAAATGGTTGAGATACCATAGGGGTAAAGGTGTTTTGTTTGAGAAGAGGGTGTTTTTATTTGACGTGCAAAGATACTCTTTTTTTTCTAACTAAGCAAATATATTTCTGCTAAGTCATGGCAACCTTATATATAATCCATTACGGTTGTATAATCATTCTCAGCAGTATTGTAATTAGCAATAAACGATTTATTTTAGCCCGATAAATTCGGAGAGTGGAATTATCTTGGCGCGATAGGTGTTTACTCGTTGTTTGATTTGGGGTAAGTGCTTGAATGGTTCGGGGGTGTTGTTGAAACGTACAACGATATAATACTTTGCGTGTTCGGGAGCGAAGCCGTGTTCTTCAAGCGTTTCTTTGCTCCATATCTGAAAAGTGCCGACATTGTCTAATTTGAAGAATTGGCAGTCATCGCCGTTGGTGTGCAGCAGCACATATTTCATTCGCTCGAAGCCGGGGGTTACTTGCAGTGAGCCTTTGCTTTCGCCTGCACGGAGGTAGCAGATGCCTTTCTCTATCATCAGCAGGCGTGTCTGTTTGTCGGCGTGATTGACAAGTACGGTATCTTCTTTGTTGATTTCCGACATCTTGCGGCGGAACTTGTCGGCTGTGGCTTCGTCTTCTATCTCTTGTCGGCGGCGGATACCGAGTTGCAGGTGCCGTTGTCTTTAAGAAGCGGACGGCAGAGAGATAACCACTTGTAATTACTCCTTATCGTTATCTCCTTCTAACAATTTCTTCAATTCATTTTCATCCGGCAACGCTTTGCGCAGACGGTCGGGCATATCTTTTGCTGTTTTGTATGTGGCAACGCCCATAGGACTATCATATTTCTGAATAACATATTCTACATACTCTTTATTGGCAGATTTGCAGAGAACGATACCTATAGATGGATTCTCATGAGGTTTCTTTACATGGTCATCAAGAATTTGCAAATACCCCATCAATTGCCCTAAATATCCTGTTTTGAACTCGCCTGTTTTAAGTTCAACTACCACTAAAGCATTCAGCTCGCGATTAAAAAATATCAAATCCGGGAACAACTCAACACCATAAATTTCCAAATGATACTGATTTCCTACGAAAGTAAAATCTTTACCAAAGGTCATAATGAATTGCTTAATGTTTTGCACAATTTTTTGCTCAACAACTCGTTCGTCAATATCTTGTTTGTCGCGCTCCCCCAATTCTTCGGTATTGATAAATTCCAAAGCGTATGTATCTTTGAACATCATAACGGCCTTACGCGCCATTGTCGAATTTGTAATTGTCTTGACAAAATTATTTGGAATCGTATCTTGATTTTCGTACGCCTGCTGCTTTATCAGTTGTTTGAGTCTATCAATAGATAAATGTTCTTCGGCGGTTCTTGTTATATAGTAATAGCGTGCATTTATATCTTTGCACATTGCTAAAATGCGTGTATGGTGAGTAAACGGAACATTAAAGAAATCTGTTATTGGAAACTCCATAATGTTAGGAATCTTCATCGTATGATAAATATCTATCTCATTATGTGCGATTTGTATTTCTTCGGTTGCAACCGAAGAAATTTTCATATCCTCGTTTTTGACGAATATCGGCAATTCTTCGGTTACAACCGAAGAATTCTCTCCATCAAGAATCGTCCACTCCTCATAGAACTTTCGCATTTCGTATAATTGAGTTACAGAAAAACCTCTTAAACCGGGCATCTCTTTGTGTAGTTGCTCACTAATAGCCTCAACTGCACCTGTTCGCCACACACCTTTGCGTGTGTTCTTTGACAAATACTTGCCTATCGCATAATAAACTGCAAGTTGCACACGATTTACATCTTTCAATGCTTCGTATTGACCTTGCATAATTGCCGTTTTAATGGCTTCTACGGCATCTTTGAGCGGTATGAGTGAATTATTGTTATCCATAGTTGTGTTTATTCAAAGAAACTTTTATATTGATTTGCTTCTCTTTGGGCATTATATAGACCAATGATTGTGTCATAGTCGTAAAACTTGACGCGGTCTTTGATTGAAGCAAAAGCAGATTTCTCAATTTCTTGTTGATACTTATTGAGTTTGCTTTTGTCGTGTGGAGCAATCAGATACATTGATGTATCAAAATCTTGCAATTCAACAAACTTGACTAATGAATTTCGGAAGTTAGTAGAGTTTTCTATTTCAAATACAGAATTAGGGAAATTACGCTGATTGAACCATATAACATCAATAAATCGGGTGGATTGTAAGATATGGTCGAATGTAAAATGAGGTATCTCTTGTAAAGTCATTATGTCGCATAAT
>CAMHGK010000051.1 GCA_946184695.1 uncultured Bacteroidales bacterium
CTTTGAATCTCACGATAACCGAGCCCGTTGAGCCGCCTTGCGAGACGACCTACGGAAGTGTTGAAGCAACCGCAGAAGGCAGTTACACATGGTCCCTCAGCGGCGAGACCTATACTGAGTCGGGGCAGTACGAGTTTACGACGCAGAACGTGGCAGGTTGTGACAGCATTGTTACACTCAACCTCACGATAACGCAGCCCGTTGAGCCGCCATGCGAGACGACCTATGGCTCTATAGAAGCTACCGCCGAGGGCAGCTATACGTGGACGCTAAGCGGCGAGACTTACACCGAATCGGGCAAGTACGAGTTTACGACCGTCAATGTGGCAGGTTGCGACAGCATTGTTACTTTGAACCTCACGATAACTGAGCCTGTAGTAGAGACGTTCAGGCTAACGCTACTTGTCAACGACGAGGCGATGGGTAGCGTGACAGGTGCAGGCGAGTACGAGCGCGGCACTACTATAATTGTGCAAGCGACAGCTCGCGACGGATTCCGCTTTGCGGGGTGGTCAGACGGGGAACGCGAAGCGAAGCGTTATGTCACACTCTATCAGGATGTGACCCTCACCGCCAACTTCGAGCCGTTGCCACCTACACACTGCACCCTCAGCCTCAGCGTCAACGACGAGCAGATGGGGCAGATAGTAGGTTCGAGCACAGGCACCTACTTAGCCGGCAACCTCATACAGTTGGAAGCCAAACCCTACGACGGCTACCGCTTTGTACGCTGGTCCGATGGCGTCACCAACGCACAACGAAGTTTCATCCTCAACTCCGACCTTAGTCTCACGGCGTATTTCGAGAAACAGCCCGTCACCTACTGCACCGTCACACTACACGTCAACGACGAGCAGATGGGATATGTCAATGGCTCAGGAAACTACGAGCGCGGCAGCATGGCAACCATCGAAGCCATCGCCCAGAGCGGCTACAGGTTCCTATCGTGGTCAGATGGCAACACCGCCGCTGTGCGACATCTCATCGTCTATAGCGACCTCACCCTCACCGCCAACTTCGAGCCCGCACCATGTACCGCTGTCTATAACACCGACAGCCAAACCATCTGTGAGGGTGACGAATACAACGGACATACCACGGCAGGAGTGTATGTGGATCACTTCACCACTGCTGCTGGTTGCGACAGCATCGTCACACTCACACTCAGCGTCAACGAGGTATTCGAGATTGCCGTCGTCGCCGATAACAGCAGCCACGGCACCACCGCCGTCGTTCAGGCGCCATCATGCGACAACTTCAACACCGCCATCATCTCCGCCACCGCCAACAGCGGCTACCGCTTTGTCTCGTGGTCAGATGGCAACAGCGAAGCCATGCGCACACTCAGCCTCAGCGCCGACATGCGACTCGTGGCGAGGTTCGAGGCATTGCCGCCTACATTCACTATCACCCTTCTCGTCAACGACGAGACTTACGGCTATACCTTAGGCGCTGGCGAGTATGAGAAAGGCACGACGGCAGAGGTAGAGGCAGTGCCATACGAAGGCTACCGGTTCCTATCGTGGACCGACGGCAACGCCGACAACCCGCGCCTGCTCAGAGTCAGCAGCAACCTCACTCTCACCGCCTACTTCGTTGAAGTCAGCACGGCTGCAGAACAACTTGACAGCGACCTGCTGTCCGCCACACCGCAAAAAGTGCTACGCGACGGACATGTCATCATCATCATGCCCGACGGCAGCATGTACGACGTAACAGGCAGACGGCTGAATTCCGACCGCTGAAAGCAGGTTGATATGAGAAAGAGGGTGTGTCAGTTCTGACACACCCTTCTCACGTATGGTCTATGTTGGTCTAAAATGACCCAAAATTTCCAAAAAAGCGAAGCAAAATAATTTTGCTTAATTTTTGGCAATTTTCGACCTAAAAACACCTCATTTATAATTTTGACACACCTCTCCTTGCTATACGCATGGTCAATTCTCAATTAGCCCTAATCCCGGACGGACGGGTAATGTAAGGCGGCCATCAACTACTGTTACTCCTTCGAATATATCGTTGGCAATAAGCAGGTTGCCGTCGAGGTCGGCAAAGTCGGCAAGTGGCGACAGCGACGCCGCTGCAGTGACGGCAGCAGAGGTCTCCGTCATGCAACCCAACATCACACGCATACCCTCAGCACGAGCGTAGCCTATCATACGCATAGCCTCACGTATGCCCGTGGACTTCATCAGTTTGATGTTGATACCATGAAACGCGCCACGCAGCGAGGGCAGGTCGCGCAGCCGCTGAACCGACTCATCGGCATAAACGGGCAGAGGCGAATGTTGCGTTATCCATGCTATGTCGTCAAGCTGAGTCTTGGGCATAGGTTGCTCGATCATCCTGACACCTTGCTCCTTAAGCCAGAATATCTTATCAAGAGCTTTCCGTCGGTCCGTCCACCCCTGATTGGCATCGACGACAAGAGGCAGGTCGGTCACCTCGCGTATGGTGCGAATCATCTGCTCGTCGCCATCGTAGCCCACTTTCACCTTGAGCACGTTGAACTTATCTGCACATTCGAGCGTCTTCCGTCGCACCACCTCAGGCGTATCAATACCTATGGTAAACGAGGTGGAAGGTGCCTTTGTGGGGTCAAGACCTAAGAGTTCGTAAAGAGGTCGCCCGCACAGCTGCCCCACAAGGTCGTGCAGCGCTATGTCGATAGCCGCCTTTGCAGGCGTCTCACCCGGAGCTACAGAATCGACATAATCGAGTATGTCTTCCATGAGAAACGGCGAAGAGAACTGCGAGAGGTCAACCTTGCGAAGGAAGTCCATCGTACCCTGCACCGTATAGCCCAAATAAGGCGGCAGAGAAGCCTCACCGTGACCCACAAAACCATCGTACTCAATACGCACCTGCACGTCAGGTGTGGTGGTGCGTGAGTAGGTGGCTACGGTAAACACATGGCGCAACTTCAGTTCGTACTCGAAAAACGACAGTTTCATCTTGCCGGCAGCACCGGTCTGCGAGGCAGAACGCTGACTCTCGCTCCGGCGAGCACACGACATCAGAAACTCAGGTGCCAGCATCGCGGCACTGCCATAAAGCGCTCCGCGCTTGAGAAAATCTCTACGGTTCATTTTCTTATTTCTTATTGCTTATTTCTTATTTCTTATTGCTTATTTCTTAACTAAATTTTCCGCAATTTATAATCAACGAAATATATTTATTGGTCATCTACGAATTATACTAATTCGACGAAAAAACTGCGTTTTTCTCTTTTTTTGTTAGCCAACAATTACCCACAATTTTCAACAATTTGGCTTATTTTCTCTTTTGCGGGAAAGTTTTGTGATTTACTAAACTTTCCTGCAATAGATAATCAACGAATTATATTTATTGGTCATCTACGAATTATACTAATTCGACGAAAAACTTCGTTTTTCTTTTTTATGTTGTCAAAAATTACCCAAAATTACCCAAAATGAAATGTTAGTCAACAATTACCCACAATTACCCAAAATGAAATTTTATTCTCTCTTATGTAGGAAACTTGAGTAAATCATTATATCATTAGAACATTAGAACATTAGAACATTAGAACATTAAATCATAGCATATCTAACAGTGTACAAAGGTAGTATTTTTTACAAACACGGCAAAATCTAACTCGATATTTTCGCAATAAAGATAATTGTTATATATTTGCGAACTTTTTTCGATTATTATGAACGAGTTTTTAGAAAAAGAAGAACAGATAGTTCAGATGCTCCATACCGTATATGACCCTGAGATTCCTGTCGATGTCTATGAGTTGGGGCTTATATATAGTATCGAGATTCAAGACGAACACAAGGCAGTCATAGAGATGACTCTGACTGCACCCTCGTGTCCTGCTGCCGACTTTTTGGTAGAGGACATACGGCAGAAGGTAGGCTCGATAGAAGGCATTGACGATGTAGATGTAAGAATAGTATTCGAGCCCGAATGGAACAAAGACATGATGTCAGAAGAAGCCAAAATGCAATTAGGGTTTTTGTAATGCATAATGCACAATGCATAATGCACAATGCATGATTGGCAATTCTGTAGCTACCCGCCCCCTACCCCCCTCCCTTAAAGGGCGGGGGAGACCCATGCGGATAGCAACCTCCGTTAATTGAGAATTGAGAATTGAGAATGCATAATGCATAAATAGCAATAAACATAAAAAATCATAAAGTGATTTATTTTCTCAGCGATGCACATATAGGTTCGCGTGCCATGGCCGACCGTCATGAGCACGAGCAGCGAGTATGCGCTCTGCTCCGCTCATTCGCCGCCGATGCTACTGCCATCTATCTGTTAGGCGACATATTCGACTTCTGGTATGAATACGTATGGCGCAAACCCGAAGAATACACTCTCACACTGAGCACTCTCAGAGAACTCACCGACAGCGGCATCGAAGTGCATTTCTTCATCGGCAACCACGACATCTGGACTTTCGGATGGCTTGCTAAGCAAACCGGAGTTATCGTACACCGCCAACCCGAGCAACTCACCATTGCCGGCAAACGATGCTTCCTCGCTCATGGCGACGGACTGGCACCCTCAGACATCATGCAGCGCTACCCGAAAAACATCAGACGCAAAATACGACGTTTCATGCTGCTGCGACGCATTTTCCACAACCCGCTGATGCAACGTTTCTTCAGCCTTGTGCCACCGGCATGGGGCGACAAGTTGGGCTACGGTTGGGCAAAACGCAGTCGAGAGAAAGAACTCGCCCACCCCTTCGGCTACAAGGGAGAGAACCAAGAGGAACTGGTACTCTTCGCTAAAGAACACGAGCTGACCCAACATCTCGACTACTACATATTCGGACACCGACATATCGAACTCGACCTCGAACTGGCAAGCAAGGCACGGGTCATCATCCTCGGCGACATGTTCAAACTATATACCTATGCCGCTATGGACGAAAACGGACAATTGACAATGGAGAATGGAGAATTGATAATTGATAATTAAGAGTTGAGTTATCATTCAGAGAACTTGAATACCGTTACGAGTAGAGACGGTATATATACCGTCTCTACCTGAGTCGGCGAATTCTATCCGCAGGCTCTCCTCCGCCCTGATAAGGCAGGGGGGCGGGTTAATAAATTGAGAATTAAGAATTGAGCAATAAGAAATCACAAACATGCATACACGAGAAGAACAGTTGGCAGCCTTCGACAGACTGCTGACAATAATGGACGAACTGAGAGAACGCTGTCCGTGGGACCGCAAACAGACTTTCGAGAGCCTCAGACAAAACACCATAGAAGAGACCTACGAACTCACCTCTGTCATACTCAAAAAAGACATGGACGAGATATGCAAAGAGTTGGGCGATGTACTATTGCATATTGTATTCTATGCCAAACTTGGCAGCGAGACCGGCAGCTTCGATATTGCCGACGTATGTGAACGACTGTGCGACAAGTTGGTATTCCGCCATCCGCACGTCTATGGAACCGTCAAGGCAAACAACGAAAACGAAGTGGAGCAGACATGGGAACAGGTGAAACTCAAAGAGAAAGGTGGCAACAAGACCGTACTCGCCGGTATCCCTGAATCACTGCCATCGCTTGTGAAAGCCTACCGCATACAAGACAAAGCACGCAATGCAGGGTTCGACTGGGACGAGCGGGAGCAAGTCTGGGACAAAGTAAAAGAGGAGATAGCAGAATTTGAACAAGAAATCAGCAATCTTGATGCCGACAAACAGGAAGCAGAGTTCGGTGATCTGATGTTCTCACTGATTAACGCTGCCAGACTCTACAAGATAAAACCCGACAACGCTCTCGAACGCACCAATCAGAAGTTCATTCGCCGCTTCAACTACCTTGAACAGACTGCACATAAGCAAGGCAAAGACCTCAGCCAAATGACACTCGACGAGATGGAACAAATCTGGCAAGAAGCTAAGAGAATTGAGAATGCATAATGCATGATTGGACTTTCTGTAACTACCCGCCCCCTACCCCCCTCCCTTAAAGGGCGGGGGAGACCCATGCGGATAGCAACTTTGTCTATTAAGAATTGGGAATTGGGAATTGAGAATTGACAATTGAGAATTGATTTATAATTTAGAGAGCTTGAATACCGCTACGAGCAGAGACGGTATATATACCGTCTCTACAAATAACGGAAAACTCATCATCTCACTGCAAAGCTTACTCAAAGCGAAGCGGTTTTTCTCACTTAACCACCACGCGGAAACGCAGGTAGCACGGTGAAAACTTAGAAGTGCTGCTAAGCTGCCATGAGAGCAGACTCTCACCCGTTGCGACTGCCACCATCTGCAACGGCAGAATAAGACCGTTGTAGTTTTCAATGAAATACAGTTGAGACTCTTCAACCTTGCTCTCAGGTGTAAGGATACTTGCCAGAGTGTTGTCAGCAAGCACCTCACTCTTGACCGATGTGCCCTCTTGACTGAGTAATAGACTCGTCATGTCGTTGGCATAGGTGGAACAGAACAAGCGGTATCTGACCGTATCGTTCAGAGCAAGAGTATCCAACAAGTACAGACTATCTTTCGCTATATATTTGAACGACAGAGTGTCCGTACCGTTTAAAAGAAACATCGACGACCCGAGTTGAGGCGAAAAGTCGGTCTTATAGTCATCATGACATGAAGACATAAAAAGCGATATCATAACTGATACCGCTACAAGATATACTAAATGTTTCATTTGTAATGTTAGTATTAATTATGCATTATGCATTGAATTCTATCCGCATAGTCTCCCCCGCCCTTTAAGGGAGGGGGTAGGGGGCGGGTAGCTAAAGAATTATGCATTATGAATTATGCATTATGCATTAAAAAGTGCGGCATATAGGACTCGAACCTACACGACTATCGTCACCAGATCCTAAGTCTGGCGCGGCTACCAATTACGCCAATGCCGCGAAAGCGACTGCAAAAATAGTATATTTTTTTTAACCCACCAAACATTTGCTTATTTTTATGCCTAAATCACAAATCAATAACCTGCCACCCACCTACCGTTGCACCCTGTCTAACGGCATACGTGTCGTCTTTCGTCAAACCACTTCGCCTGTAGCCTACGTAGGGCTGATGGTGGGTGCAGGCACACGCGACGAACAGCCCGAGCTAAGCGGCATGGCGCATTACATCGAACATTGCGTTTTCAAGGGCACCGAGCACCTATCGGCTCGACAGATAATTAGCAGGATTGAAGACATAGGCGGCGATATCAACGCCTACACCACCAAAGAAGACACCACCTACTACGCAGCCACCCTCAGCTCGCACGTGGCACGCGTAACCTCGCTGCTTACACAGATGGTGTTCGCACCCACCTTTCCCGACAAAGAGACGGCTAAAGAACTCGGAGTTATACTCGACGAACAAGAGACCTACAACGACTCACCATCGGAGCTTATCTACGACGATTTCGAGGCATTGGTATTCCAATCGCATGCGCTGAGTATGCCCATATTAGGCACACGCAAAAGTCTCAAACGCATCACGCGTGCCAATGCTCTGAGTTTTATGCACGACCACTATACCACCGACCGAATTGTGTATTTCTGCACCGGTCAACTCAGTTGGCAGACCGTCAAGCATACGGCAGAGCGCTATCTTGCCTGCATACCAGCTCGACTAAGCCCCTCACTGCGCACCGCTCCTGAGCCAATGACCGCATGCACATGCGATTATCGGCGCCATACACACCAGATACATGTCATGCTCGGAGGCAGAGCCTACCCCCAGGGTCATCCCAAACAGCTGAGCCTTGCCTTGTTGCAGAATATCGCCGCCGGCGGACATCTCAGCTCGATGCTCAACCTCGCACTGCGAGAGCAGAAAGGACTCGTATATACCATCGAAGGCAACTACACACCCATGTCAGACACCGGCTACTGGTCGGTCTATTATGCGACGGAAAAAGAGAATGAACAGCAATGTGCAGAACTCGTCAGCAAGACGCTGCGCCAACTGCAAGAACAGACCATCAGCAGTTCTGCCCTTGCCCGCTACAAACGGCAACTGATGGGACAGATGGCAATAGCGGCTGAAAATCAGGAGAACAACGCCTTAGCAATGGCCAAGAACATACTCTACTCCAACCAAGCGCCGCTATGGCAAGAGACCTATCAAAAAATTGAGCAACTGACAGCCGCACAACTTCAAGAAACGGCACAAGAAATCTTCGCTGACAACAACATCTGCAAACTCAGATACATATAGATGCATTTCTTATTTCTTTAACCCGCCCCCTACCCCCCTCCCTTAAAGGGCGGGGGAGACCATGCGGATAGCACCTTTGTCTATTAAGAATTGGGATTTGGGAATTGAGAATTAGGAATTAAATCATGCAACATTAAAACATGCAACATTAAAACATGCAACATTAAATCATGCAACATTAAAACATGCAACATTAAAACATGCAACATTAAATCATTAAGAAACACCGTCTAAAAACATACCTTCATCGCCTTGCCTTCGGGTGAGGCGATTATGTATATACCCTTATTGATCAGACAGAAACGAGTGTTGCAAGTAGTGAGTAGCAGTCTGCCCGACAGGTCATACACCGACAACTCAATTGCATGAGGATTAAATACTATACCATTAGAGAAAACCACCCCGTTCTCTCTGACAGACTCTGTTGCCTCAGCAACGGGATAAGAGGTGTAGGTCTGCTCCACAAGTACGGTATTGTCAGGGAACAGACTCAGTCCTTTGTCCTTAAAACTATCGAGTCGGAACTTCTCTGCACGAAAACAGTCGATATAGTCTTGACCCGACTGAACGAAGGTAGTGTTGATGACGCGAGTATAGCCTGAGTACTGCTGGTAGAACAGCACTGTATGGTTAGGGAACTCACGAAAGCGCCACGGCTCACCCGACTTTCGGAATGTGGCATAGCCTTCTGCAGGAGGCGAGACGTAGTTGTCGTCCACTATATTATAGATATATGCCAGGCTGTCGGTCCCTTGAACGGAGAACTGTAGCATATAATAACATTCCGCGGGGTACTCGCCTGCTTCAAGCATGTAGAGTCCGGACTCGGGTTCCTGCCAGGTGGTGGAGATGGAATAGAGCGATATATTCTGCGTTGAACTGCTGCCCGACATCAGTCCGTCGAAGCGTGTGCCGCCTATCAGATAGATACCGTCGGTGAGTTGCTCTGTCTGTGTTATATACTGCTTTTGGTCAGCCGATTGCAGGTTGGAATATAAGGCATGTAGCACAGTGTTGTGCTCCGGATAGTAGGTGTCGCCTGCTTTATAGTAATCGGGTAACTCTGTTGTTGACTCAACGGGCTGCTCTGTCCAACCGATGAAGAACCATGCGTCGGCTTGGTCGTCTGCATTAGGCAGCACCACACCGCCCGCAGGCACTGACTCGCGCTCCTGAGGCAACGACAGTGAGGTGTGAGTGTCGAAGCCGACGGTGTAGCAGTCGGTGGTCAGTTCCACGTAGTTTATAGTATAAGATTCTATATAGAGCGAGTTTTCCGTTGCCTCTATGGTAATCACTATCGCCTCTGAGTCGCCGACAGGCTGACGCGGCCTGAACATATATTCCACAGGGACGTAGTTGCCTGACCAGTCGCCATGCCACAGGTTGCTGCTGAAAGGAGCATTCTCTATCGTCCAAACCTCGCGGTCGGCTATCGTCATGCTCAGCGAACCGGCGCCTGCCGATTGGTTAGACCGCATCATAAGGCTCACCGACTCAATAGCAAAGCCACCGAAGCCATACAGCGACAGCACTGCCGACGAGCCTTTAGTGAGCTGACATTTGCGGCTGCCCCCCTGAGTATATTCGGCATACGCCCCCATGGGCATCTCTCCCTCGCTCTTCACCGATGTCCGACTATCTACGGTAAAGGTCACACCGGCAGCCCGCAACCACACGCAGCAAGGCAGTAGCAGCAATAGTAACAATGACCTACGCATAATTTCAGTTGATTGGTTATTGCCTTCTATATGACAAATTGTTATTACCTATTTTCTGTTTTGGATGCGGGCGGGGACGCCCGCGCTCCAAGAGATGGCTGCAAAGTTACGAAAAACAATCGGACGCCACAAGTGTAAAAGAAATTAAAAAAGTAGAGGCGGTAAACATACATACCGCCCCTACGGGTAGCGAAGATTGATTGGGTGATTACAAATATATATTTGCGATGATGATAATAATGAGCAATAGGGCTATAATAACCCATGCCCATGCTTCTTTTTTCTTATCGACGGGTTTGTCGTCTTTTTTATCTTTGTTGTCGATAGGCATGCCGTTGGGATTGTTGCGATAATTGGTTATCGCTGCCACCCATGCCATGATAACTCCGGCTACGCCTGTATAGATACTCCTCATTGCCACCGGTCCGACCCTGAGTCCTGAAGCCGCAGCCACCACTACTCCCACTATTGCCCCCAAAGCGAGCAGCGAGGTTCCTATCAGAATCCACAGGTTCTTGTGCGAGGTGCGGTGCGGGGTGCGTTTTGAGGTATCTTTGGGCATCTTTCTTGACGCTGCTTTATGCTTGCTTCCTCGCTCGAAGATATCGTCGGCAGAAGTGTTTTGCTGCTCGTAAGCGTGCAACATCGCATCGCGCTTGCGCTGCTGCTCTGCGTTCCACTCGCGCAGCACCTGCTCATCGTCAGGAAATGCGAGGTGCAGTATTTCTATACTGAGAGGTTGGGGGTTGATTTTGAGGGGTTCTCGGAACAAATTGTCGAAATAGAAACGTGCCGGTCGTATCACCTTACCATTGATGACGGGTCGCCAGCAGTTGTCCTCGTCGATAAACTCGAAGCGTTCAATAGTGGCACCCGGCATCTCCCAAATAAGTGCCTCGGCTTTGCCTTGTAGCAGCTCGGTGAGGTCGAGGGTCAGGCATACAAAATCCGTACTTGACGGCATCCTACCATAGAAGTTGAGCCGGTTGTGCAGTCCGTCGTCAAAATTCTGCACTAAAGCTTTCACGCTGTCGTTGATGGCATACACTCCGAGATTGTCTATAAGCATCTGCCGTGTCCTGCAGTCGAATACTCCCACCTTCCATACAGGTCTGTCCCAATGTGCTATATTGGTCTTTTCGAGCACAACACCCATCGTCTTATCGGAAGTGAATACAACGCGTCGGTCTTCCTTCGTAAGCATCGGATCCGCCAGACCTAATGTGCCTATGTTAGAATAGAAATTCCTTGTAACAGAACCGCTGGTGAGTTTATACTGAAACTGCTTCAGCTGCCAGCAGTGTTGTGCATCGTCCCAATCGACATCCTCATCTTGCCGGAGTTGTCCGGAGACAAATTGCTTATGCTCAATGTCATAAATAAAGTAGTACTGTCTTCGGCAGGCGGTAAAGAATATGGTGTCAGAAACGCCGTCCCAGTCCGCAAGATCTGACTTTAGGTCCATCCACATCGAGTCGTCCAAATGATAAAAGACACTATCTACCCGGTCTGAAATTTCCATCGTGAGATAGGTGCTCTTCGGGTCTTCGCCTTCGGGAGCGTCTATCTTGTACAACTTGAACTGATAATGGAGTGTCTTGCTTGCCTTTGCTCCAAAAAATTCTCTGCTCATAATTTAAGATTTGGGGGGGGAGTTTGTCTTTCTGTTGCAAAAGTTGATTTTTATTCGCCACCATTGTAAGAGGCCGTGTGCTTTAGATTCCCATCACTGCTATAGAGGCTAACAACCACATTAACTCCCTTAGTGTTTAGTTGGGTATAGAAATTCTGAGCGATAACTTGAACTACGTTTTTGAGTATGGTATTTTCATTATCTGTTATGTCTGCGCCGGCTTTAGGATAGACTAATTTTATCAAGCACGAGTTAGCTGACGTTACTTTTGCCGACTCAATAACGATATTCATTGCTTGGTCTCCCATATCAATTGGACACACCTTATTGAGCTGCTCAACATAAGTTTTCCATGGTGTATTTTCACTTCGCACTTGTTGAGAACTATTCTCTGCGCTAAGGCTTTCCACTTTCCACCCTGATGGTGTCTTTTTCAATTTCATCACCACCTTTCCCTTAATATTATATAAAGTTGCAGCAATGGGAGTTCCGTCCACTTTCGTCTTATATATAAATTTATGATAGCCGTTGTTGTTATCGATAGGATTACCCTTCAGCCCATAATAACTTTCAGTTAGAAGATGTCCATTATCATCATAGGCATACTTAATCAGATGTACTCCCTCGACGAGCATAGGCTTGTCGGAGGTATTGAAATATGCCTTTTGCGTTATCTGATGTCTGGAATTATAATTATATCTTTGTTTGTGGGCTCCGTTTTTTACTACCATCGGCTTATCGGCAGCAGAGTAGTAAGACTGTTCTACGACATTACGATTTTTGTCATACACCATGCGCATGATTGAATAGCCGGTTTTAGGATTTAATATAAAATTGCCATGTCCGTCTTGCGCTGCTATATAGTTCATGTTGCCATACTCATCATAGCCTACTATACCCACCGGAACTATATTCTTAGGAACCGTAGGATTGCCATTGGGGTCGAAATAACTCTCCTTAACCATGCGTCCGAATTTGTCGTACTCTACTACCTTCGATGCATAACCGTTTACATTTGTACAAGGGTTGCCTTTTTTGTCATAAGAAATAGTCTCTATCAAACGTCCCATATTATCGTACTTATATGTTTCGGATGCAGCTTTTTGGGAACTTAATGTAAGATTACCCTTAGTGTCGAACGCCTCAGTCTTAGACAATTGTCCGTATTCGTTATATGTGCTGGCATATTTGTGTACTTTTTGTGAGTTTAATACCGGTATCCCATTGGCATTAAACACTGCACTTTCTATGACTCTCCCCTGACTGTCATACTTGAATCTTTGCATCAGCCTGCCGGATTTGAGTTTGCCGTCAGTCCCCAAAGGTACATTTTCTATCTCATTGCCGCGTTCATCCACCACCAACTCGCAGCCGGCGATATTATCCTCGTTGAGAACAAGTTCGCCATTCAGTCCATAACAATAGTAGGCAATCTGATAATTATTCTCGTCATAGACGCGTGTAAACGATGCATATAGCCCGCTATATTTAGCCGGTTGACGTTGGGCATCGAAATAATCACGCTTTATGAGATTGCCGTTTTCGTCATAACTATTGGTATAACCTGCAATTTTTTCCAAGAGAGTATTGACAAGTGTGGAATCATCAGTATCATAAAACTCTACTCTTACAATGTTGCCCTTAACATCTCTTTCAAAACTATTAATACTTTTACCATTATCGTCTATCATCGGGTTACCCAAAGAGTCAATATAAATCTCTTTTACTATTTGGTTTTTATCATTGTATCTATACTGACGACCGTAAAAGGAATGATTGCCTTTAGTATGTTGGCGATTATCATCAAAAGTCATTATTTGCAAATTGTTTCCAACTGAGTCATATTCCAACTTAAAGCCGGCTATACCATCTTTATTTGCAGCGAGTGTGCCATGCTCATCATAGTTCCACACCTCAAGTTGATTGCCTGTGTCATCATTGAGCGAAGTAAACGATGCAGCACCTTCGGGAACAAGAACGGGTTGCCTATTTTCGTCAAGATAGCTTCCTTTTGACATGTAGCCGTTGGCATCATACTCATAACTCTTATAGTAGTAGCCGTCTTTGGTATGAGTTGGATTATTATTGATATCGACATAGTGATACAACACAGCCTCACCATTGCTAATTTCGTAAATTATTCCTGCCACATACATATCAGTCCGGTAGGTCATATTGCCCTCAAGGTCGTAGTAGC
>CAMHGK010000052.1 GCA_946184695.1 uncultured Bacteroidales bacterium
AGTCAGAACAACCCTGTCATCGTACAGATATTGGGTATATGCTCGGCACTTGCCGTTACCGTTCAGCTCAAACCCGCACTTGTGATGGGTATAGCAGTGACCATAATAGTCGCTATGTCGAACGTGGTCATCTCGCTTTTGAGAAAGACCATCCCGATGCGTATTCGTATCATCGTACAATTGGTAGTAGTGGCAGCACTCGTGACGCTTGTGAGCGAAGTACTCAAAGCTTTCGCTTACGATGTAGCAGTTCAGTTGTCGGTATATATCGGCCTTATCATCACCAACTGCATACTTATGGGTCGTTTGGAGGCATTTGCCATGTCGAACAACGCATGGGACTCACTGCTTGATGGTCTGGGCAACGGACTCGGCTACGCTATCATACTTATCATAGTAGCTTTCGTGCGCGAACTTCTCGGCAGTGGCACACTGCTCGGCCTGAGAGTGATACCTGAGTGGTGCTACGAGCACGGCTACATGAACAATGGTATGATGATGATGCCTGCCATGGCTCTTATCCTTGTAGGCTGCATCATTTGGGTTCACAGAAGTGTTAACAATGAAGAAAAGAAGTAAATTATGGAACACGCATTTGGACTATTCGTCCGCTCGATTTTTGCGGACAACATGATATTCGCTTACTTCCTGGGTATGTGCTCATACCTTGCGGTATCAAAAGATGTAAAAACCAGTGCAGGTTTGGGCGTGGCTGTCACTTTCGTGCTACTTGTCACACTGCCTATCAACTACCTGCTTCAGGTGTATGTATTAGGTCCTAACTGCCTTGTTGAGGGCGTTGACCTGAGTTACTTGTCGTTCATTATCTTCATCGCCGTGATAGCCGCTATCGTTCAGATAGTGGAGATGGTGGTGGAGCGTTTCTCCCCTTCGCTCTACGCTGCACTCGGTATCTTCCTGCCGCTGATAGCAGTGAACTGCGCTATAATGGGTTGCTCGCTGTTTATGCAGCAGCGCGTAGGTCTCGATGCACTCGATCCGAAAGCTATCACTTCGTTTGGCGACTCGGTGATGTATGCTCTTGGTAGCGGTGTGGGATGGTTTCTTGCCATCGTCTGCCTTGCAGGTATTCGCGAGAAGATGGAGTACAACGATGTACCCAAACCCTTGCAGGGATTAGGAATAACATTTATTACTGTCGGACTAATGGCTATGGCATTCATGTGCTTTAGCGGAATTAACATCGGATAAGATATGAATACAACAGCGATATTATTGAGTATCGGCGTCTTTTTAGGCGTGATACTGCTATTGGTAGTTGTGTTGCTTGTGGCTAAGCGCTACTTGGTGGCAAGCGGCAACGTAAAGATAACCCTCAACGGCGACAAGGAGTACTCAGTACCGGCAGGCGGCAGCCTGCTCTCGACGATGGCAGAGGCAGGTGTGTTCTTGCCTTCAGCATGCGGTGGCAAGGGTTCATGCGGCCAGTGCAAATGTCAGGTATTGGAAGGTGGCGGCGAGATACTGCCCACCGAGACCGTACATTTCTCGCGCAAGCAGCAGAAAGACCACTGGCGTCTGGGCTGCCAGGTGAAGGTAAAGCAAGACCTGCAAGTCAAGGTGCCGGAGTCGGTTCTTGGTGTGAAGGAATGGGAATGTACAGTAATAAGCAACAAGAACGTAGCATCGTTTATCAAAGAATTCAAGGTGGCTCTGCCCGCCGGCGAGCACATGGACTTCATTCCCGGCTCCTACGCTCAGATTAAGATTCCTACATACGACATCTACTACAAAGATTTCGACCGTGACCTGATAGGCGACCTCTACGTACCCACGTGGGAGAAATTCGGCATTTTCGGTCTTCACCAGAAGAACGACACTCCGACCATCCGTGCCTACTCAATGGCAAACTATCCTGACGAAGGAGATATCATCACCCTGACAGTACGTATTGCCACCCCACCCTTCAAACCCAAAGATCAGGGTCCGGGCTTCATGGACGTGCCTTGCGGCATAGCCTCTACGTATATCTTCTCGCTGAAGCCGGGCGACAAGGTTATAATGTCAGGTCCTTATGGTGATTTCCACCCCGTGTTCGACTCAAAGAAAGAGATGATATGGGTAGGTGGTGGTGCCGGTATGGCTCCGCTGCGTGCACAGATAATGCACATGCTCAAGACGCTGCACACTCGCGACCGCGAGATGCACTACTTCTACGGCGCACGCGGCATCGACGAGGTGTTCTTCTTGCAAGACTTCCTTGACCTTGAGAAGGAATATCCCAACTTCCACTTCCATTTGGCACTTGACCGTCCTGATCCTAAGGCCGACTCGCTTGGAGTGAAATATACACCGGGCTTTATTGCTCCCGTGATGGGCGATACCTATCTCAAGCAGCATGAAGCACCGGAAGATGTGGAATACTACCTCTGCGGTCCTCCTATGATGGCAAAGACGGTGATTGACCTGCTGCACTCACTCGGCGTAGAAGATCAAGACATACGCTTCGACAACTTCGGAGGCTGATGCGAGTCAGATTTTAATTCACCAAATGGTACAAACACCAAATGGTACAAACAAAAATCCCGTGCACACAAGGCACGGGATTTTTGTTGCTATAAGAGGGTTGTATATGACGGTATATATACCGTCAGTGCGACAATAGCGCCTTTGAGACAATACCGTCTGCGAGACAAGGGCTTGCTATTTGATTGCAGCGCCGGTGGCATCGTACTCGCGGCCATCGGGCAATTGGATAACAAGGCGTTCGTCGCGGATTATTTTCCGGCAGACAGAAGAGTTGTGCGCAGCGGTAACATCTTCCACGGCAGACTTGCTCTCGTCGTAAATCAGTTTGAAGGTAGAGCCTTTGTATGAGGTTGCCTCAAGAGTGATGACGAGGTTGTCATTGTCAGGGGCATAGCGATGTATGTCAATATAGCCATCGGCAAGATAGTAGCTGCGTAGCCAGTAGTCGTTCTGAATCTCCCAGATGAATGAATAGTCGTCCAAGGTCTCATTTCCTCCAAGCGATGCTTTGGCAACGCCTATACCGTCCTTCTGGGCGAAGTCGAAACGACCATTAGGTTCGAGAACATCTTTCGAGTCGGTCACCTTTACCTGAGCGTGATAAGGTTCGCTATAGAGGTGAACGATAAACACGCCATCGCCCCAATCCTCGAAGCTGTAGATATCTGCGTACTGCTCCACCTGAACGGTTTGTTCTGGCTCGTCGTCGTAGCTGTAGTCGGTGATAGGCTCTCCGTAGTCTTTTAGTTTGCCGTTGAACGCCATAGTGATAGTAGAGCCGTTGTACGAGAGTGCGTCGAGGTTGATAACGTAGTTGTCGTCTTGCTTGTCGATTGTCATAGTACCGCTGACCAGATAGTAGGAGTAACTGTACATGCCATCATTATCGTTGACCCACACGTAAGACTGCAGGTCGTAGGCTTCGTAGCCTCCGCGTGAGGCAGATACGGTATTCTCGCTAAGGGAAAAGTCGATAGGGAAAGTGCCAAGCGGTATCTCAGCTGAAGGGGTATTCAGGCGAAGTGATACCTCATAGGTATCGCCCTGCCGGAATCCGAGAATAAAGCCTAAGTTGTCGTACATCTCGATGAAATAGCCGCCTTTTGGCACAAGGTTGAGCTCACTTACTTCTTTGGGTTCTGCATCATAAGTAGCATCGGCATACTCGTCGTACTGCACAATAGTGCCATGATAGGTCATGCTGACAGTAGAGCCTTTAGCAGTGGTAGCGCTGATGCTGACTGAGTAAAGTCCGTCGTCGTCCTTTGAGAGCGTGACTTCACCACTAACAAAATAGAGCGAGTGCAGATACCACCCCTCATCGTCATAGACGAACATAAACGATGCTTCGTCGTCGTATTCTCCGCGCCCCACGGATGCCTGAGCCGTACCGTTCTCACCCGAGTAGTTGAGAGGGAAGGTGCCGGTAGGCAATTGGTCAGAGGTGGTGTTGAGTTGGATGATAACGTCGTAGTTCTCGCCTGCAAGCAAACGCACAAGAAATCCCTGAGCGCCCTCTTCTATCGGCAGATAGACGGCAGTGTCAGCCACAAGGTTGAGGTTGACCTGCTCTTCGGGCTCGTTGGAGAAGTCGTACTCACTGACTGCAGCCCTCGACTTATATTCCTGCAGAAACGGCATGTGCTCAGCCCTTTTTATCGCACGCTTAGGCACAGCCACGGTAGCTATGAATGGCACCATAACTAACGAAAAGAGAAGAAAATTCCTCATAGACAGATATAAATTTATAATTTTTTATATTATCAATTAAACATTCTGGTCTTCTCCTCCCTTTGTACCCCGAAATGCAAATTTATATTTCCTCCCGTTTGGGAGGGGCAGGAAGCGTGTTTCTACAGAATTTCAATTATCAATTGTCAATTGTCACTTCATCACCACCTTGACGGCAGTATTCTGAGTGCGTACTATATAGCAGCCGCTTGGAAGCGAACCATTGGCGCGAGTGACATCCTGACCGGTGATATTGAAGATTTGCAGCGGCAGAGCCGAGCTGATTTTGCCATTAGCAGCCGATATGTCGGTATGAGAGATACTTATGGTCTCCAGTGCATCGGTAACGCTTTCTTGGAAGAACATCTCAGCAGAAGTGTCATCTTTATTGTCGGAGGTATGAGTGGTACGCTGACCGATTATAGGCAGCTGTTTATATACCATACGATGCTTATTATTCTGGTCAACCCACTTGAGGTCAATCAGGTAGGTATATACTCCCCGCTCATCGCGGCTTACAGGAGTGAGGTTTAGCGAGCAATACTTGAGGTAGAGAGTGGTTATGTTGCCGCCATCGCTCAAGAATGTAAATGTTGACGACTTTTTCGATGAGTTAGTGCAATAGGCCTGCCAGGGATTACCATCTGCCACTGCACTCGAATAGGTGCCGGCGATAGCCACGTCCGACTCGTTGGTCAGCTTGAGCCATATCTGCGGATACGAATCATCGGAGTCCTCAGCATTGAGCGAGAAGTCCCACTGATGAACCTTAGGTTTGTTTTTCAGCGTTTTATCGTCGTAGTAGTCGGCCTGAGCATAGTTGAACTGATCCGACAGGTCTTCATACTCCACAGGCTGGGCATAGCGTGGGTTCTGTCCTTTGACGTAGAGCGTAGGATAGAGCATGTTGGTAGCGTTCTCATAGAACTTGAAGCCGTGCGGGTCGTTGGGGGTGATGTTGAAGCGGAATATGCCCTTACCCGACTTGGTTGCTATGCGTATGCCCTCAGTGTCTTCAAAGGTAATCTCGGTGTCTAACTGTCCGGAGCTGAAGGTTATACCATTGCCTCCGCCTACTCCGCCGATATAATAGCCACCCTTGTTGTCGCGGTCGCCATCGCCTTTAGCCAGCACGCTGAAGAGCTTGTTATAGGAGTGCCACTGGTTATGAACGATGCGTACCTCGTTGTCGGCATAATCGCCTGAGATGACATCGCTCGAATAAGAGTTGAGGCATACATAGTTCTTGCCGGTTGCCTCTTGACCGTTCCAAATATAGGTGTTTCCGGCATACTCGACAACGATGAGGAAAGTATCACGGATGTCGGCACCGTCTATTGGAAACGAGTTGATACGATAGTAGTCGGTAGCATTAGCAAGCACCATAGTGCAAGCGAATGTAAAAAGCAGTAGGTGTTTTTTCATGATATGATTTTTTAGTTGATAATTCAAAATGGCTAATTAAACAGCAGATGATTTGCAATGACGAGAAGCCCTACTTCATCACCACACGGCACTTGCCGTCGGCAGATTTGAGTATGTACACTCCATGAGGCAATAGGCGGGCATCGACCTTCTGCCCAAGCATGTTGAACACCTCAACGGGCTCTGATGTTGCGGGCTGATTGTCGATGGCTGTGGTCACCTCTGAGAGTGTATAAGAGAGCACATAGGAGTCGTCGCCGTTGTCTTGCAGGCGGTATGTCAGCTTTTGCTCAGCAGGCGCATACATCTTCTCGGTGTAGAGTCTTTCACCATCAATCAAACGATAGAACACGCCCGAGCTGCCGTTCTCATCGATGTAGCTCTGACTCATATAGTAAGCACCGGTAGCATCGTTCTTAAGATATACGTATGCGGGCACTGAGAAAGAGGTAGTAAGAGTGCCGTCGTCGCTGAAGCGATACTTATCTAAGGCATCGTAGAGGTCTTTGTTGTCGATATATCCGACAAGGTAGAAATTGCTCCAAACGGCGGGGAAGCAGCCGTTTGACTGCACAAAGTAGTACTTACCCTCGTCGTTTTTCTCGCCAAGCTCAAAGCAGACATCTGCTGTCAGGCTTTCGGAGTCAACGGTCTGTTCGCCGGCTCCGTTGTTGTTGAATATGATCTTGGCGCCTTTGTTTATCTGCAGACGTATCCAACCATCGTCATCGGCTGTTTGGAGGGTGCCGGGCCAGTCGCCGAGCAACGTTCCGCTGTCGTCCCATGAGTAGGCTGCCACCTCGGTCCATGCCTCGGGCTGCAAGAAGCCCACATTGATGGTGGTAGGCTCATCGTCGTCGCCCGGTTGTGGGGTATCGTCCTGATGGTCGGATTGTTGCACATAATATACTCCGCAATTCTCGCCTACATAGGCGGGCGTATAACCGTCAGGAGTATCCAGATAGCCTGAGTTAGGACCAATGCGGAGTTTTAGTGAGCCGCCGTTGGTGCCGCTGATTGTGGCTTTATAGTAGCCGTCGCCTGCCTCGTCGCTCACCTCGCTGCCTGAGTGTACGCCGGCGCGATGGCGCGCATCGCACATTGCCGTTATCTGGTCCTTGAAGGTGTAATAGTGAGGATAGAAGACGCAAGGTACGCCGGGCATGGAGAGGATGAAGGCATACGCCTGAACGGTACGGTTTTGATAGTTGCCGATAGAGCCGTTGGTCCCCATGAACTCGCCATTGTCAGAAAGCGAGCCTGAGTTGCCGCGGCGGAAGGTGTCGTGGTTATCGACAAAGGTGACGGCGTGGTTCTTCTGCTGACAGAGCAGACCGGGACAGAGCAGGTCGGTATAGTTGCCGTCGCCTATACCGGTGTTGAGTCTGTATTTGGTGGGGAAGTCGAAGGCGTAGGAGTTCCACGATGCATCGTTTAGTATGTTGGAAATGGCACTTTCTGAATCCCAATATTCGATAACCGAGAAATAGGCACCCGATGCCTTGTTGTAGTCGTTCTCGTGAGAGCCGTTGAAACCTTTGCAGTAGTCCCATCGCCATGCGTCGTATCCGATATCGTTCCTGAGCCATTTTAGGTAAGCACGGCACATCTGCTGCACCTCAGCCTTGCTATGTGCCAAGTCGCGTGCACTGCCATAGTTTTGCTCGTCGCCATAGCCATCGTCCTGAATGGTGGCTTGCCCTGCGCAAGAGCCTGAGTTGGCATTCTCGTCGTTGGCAGTAACCCACGTAGCATCGGGCTGAAACGAGCCGTACTCACCGAAGTCTTGCTGATAGAATGTGCACTGCGAATTGGAGTTGCCGAGGTGGTTGAGTACTATGTCGGCCATTACTTTGGCACCGGCATCGTGCAACGCGGTGATGAGGGCATGAAGCTCGTCAGCAGAGCCCCAGTCGCCCGACTGATTTGAGAGTTGGGTAGGAATATAGCCCGTACCGCCGGTAGAGCGGGCTGAAGGGGGCAACCATATCATATCGAACGACTTTGCCAATGTCTCTGCCTCTGGCAGAAGGGTTGCCCAACGGGTGTCGCCGAAGTCCTTACCAAGACCGTTGGCGTTGTAGGAGTCGTAGTAGAAAGCTTGCAGGATGATGTCGGGGCAGTTAGCAGGAGCCTGAGTGGTATAACCCACCTGACCCGTCTCGGAGTTCGACCAGACGCCAACCGAGTAGTCTCCACCCCACCCCGTGATGGTGAAGGTATCGTAGGAGCCGATGGTCAGATTGTCGGTCTGGTTCCATTTATCATCCCACGACGCAACAGTGGCTGTGCTGTTCAGACGCACAAAAATAACATTGTCGTTGCCATCGGCTATTTCTGTGGTATAAAGGTTCTCAGAGACCTCGGTCATCAGTTCCGACCACGCGCCAGCCGAGGTGGTTCCCCAATACCAAACGGCAAACTTAGCATTATCAATAGACCACAATGTCGGTCCACCGCTGTTGAGATACAGGGTCTTAGCATTTGCAATAGCAAAGACCGAAAGAAATACAACAAGATAGATAATCTTCTTCATAGTTTGTATTATTCTGTGTTGTTCGTGATATTCTGCGCAAAGATAGTCATATTTTCGGGAATACAAAAACCAAGCGCGCATATCTATGGCTTACATAAACCATGAAGGAGGGCCGTAAACTTCTTCAATAGGTTGCCCGTTTTCCCAACTGCTTTCAAACTCTTTGAAAGCGTCGAGCAGGTCGTTGAGTCCGTCTTCCGACAGCACTCCGCGCTTCATGTCTTTGGGTAACAGCCCCGCCTCGTCAGCCTCGAAGTCAGCAAGCCAATCGCCGGATTGATAGTACTTTTGGAGTACAGAAACTTTGGCTCTCAATTTATCTACAAACTCGTATGTAGATTCGCAGTAGGTATCCACATCGGGTTGCTGTTCGAGGTCACTCAGAACAGAGTCGTACAACTCGTTCATCTGCTTTATTCTGTCGATGTCAAATGGTTGCATATTCTTATTTTTGAGTTGTGAATACTTATTCATTTTATCTTCATTTCAAAATAGCGCCTACTCTCGAAACCAATCGGAAATAGGCAAATTCAATAAAAATTACGGGGGCACAATAAGTCGTGCCCCCGCAATACAGAATATCTTTACGACTTGTAGTTACGTGTCTTGCGCTCGGTGAACTCGTAGTCGAGAGGTTCTTTGATGAGTTCGGGCTCTTTGTCCTCGCCCATGTACTTCCAGCAAGCCACATACGAGAACTTGTCGTCCTGACGCAGAGCCTCGCCTTCGTCGGTCTGATACTCCTCGCGGAAGTGACCGCCGCAGGACTCCTCACGATTCAAGGCATCCACTGCCATCAAGCGACCTATCTCGATGAAGTCAGCCAGACGCAGTGCTTTCTCAAGTTCGTTGTTCAGGCTGTCGGCTGTACCCGGGATATAGACATTGGTCCAGAAGTCTTTCTTTATCTCGTCGATCTTGCGGATAGCCTCTTTCAGGCTCTCAGCAGTACGACCCATACCTACGAAATCCCACATGACAAGACCAAGGCGTTTGTGAATGGTATCAACCGACTCTTTGCCTTGTATTGACATCAGTTTCTTAATCTTGTCGTTCACAGCCTTCTCAGCCTGCGCGAACTCTTCGCGGTCGGTGGACATACGTGGAACGCCAATCTGGTCAGCGAGGTAGTTCTGAATGGTGTAAGGCAGTACGAAATAACCGTCAGCCAGACCCTGCATCAGCGCCGAAGCACCCAGACGGTTGGCACCGTGGTCGGAGAAGTTAGCCTCACCTATGCAGAACAGACCCTTGACGCTGGTCTGCAACTCATAGTCAACCCAGATACCACCCATCGTGTAGTGGATAGCGGGGAATATCATCATCGGGTTCTCGTAGGGGTTCTCATCCATAATCTTCTCGTACATCTGGAAGAGGTTGCCGTATTTCTGCGCCACCACATCCTTGCCCAGACGCTGAATAGCATCACTAAAGTCGAGGAAGACAGCCAGACCTGTGTTGTTAACGCCATAGCCTGCGTCGCAACGCTCTTTGGCAGCACGCGAAGCCACATCACGCGGAACGAGGTTACCGAAAGCGGGATAACGACGCTCCAGGTAGTAGTCGCGGTCCTCTTCCGGAATATCGCGTCCTTTTATCTCACCTCTTTGCAGACGCTTGGCGTCCTCCAGTTTCTTAGGCACCCAGATACGACCGTCGTTACGCAGCGACTCGGACATGAGCGTCAGCTTCGACTGGAAGTCGCCGTGCTTGGGGATACATGTCGGGTGGATCTGTGCGTAGCAGGGATTGGCGAAATATGCGCCGTGGCGGTACATCTGCATAGCGGCGGAGCCGTTGGAAGCCATAGCGTTGGTCGAGAGGAAGAAAGTATTGCCGTAGCCGCCGGAACCTATAACGACAGCATGAGCGAAGAAGCGCTCAATCTTGCCGGTAATGAGGTTGCGGGCGATAATACCGCGTGCACGGGGTTCGCCATTCTCGTCTTTTATCATGACGATGTCAAGCATCTCATGGCGGGTGTACATCTTCACCTTGCCCTTGCCAATCTGGCGGCTGAGTGCTGAGTAGGCACCAAGCAGCAACTGCTGACCGGTTTGACCTTTAGCATAGAAGGTACGGGAAACCTGAGCGCCACCGAAAGAGCGGTTGTCCAAGAGTCCGCCGTATTCGCGAGCGAAGGGAACGCCCTGTGCCACACACTGGTCGATGATGTTGTTGGACACCTCAGCCAGACGATAGACGTTAGCTTCACGGGCGCGGTAGTCGCCACCCTTGATGGTGTCGTAGTAGAGGCGATAAACCGAGTCGCCGTCGTTCTGGTAGTTCTTGGCAGCGTTGATACCGCCCTGTGCTGCGATAGAGTGTGCACGACGGGGCGAGTCCTGAATGCAGAAGTTGAGCACGTTGAAGCCCATCTCGGCGAGTGAAGCGGCAGCCGAAGCACCTGCCAGACCGGTACCTACGACGATGATGTCGAGTTTGCGCTTGTTGGCGGGGTTGACGAGTTTCTGGTGGTCTTTGTAGTTGGTCCACTTCTTCTCGAGCGGTCCTTCTGGGATTTTAGCCATCTTAGGAGTGATGACCTTGACGTTCTTGTCTGAAGGAGTAGCCATAGCCTCGGCGGCGGCTTGCGCTGCTTTGCCGGCGGCTTTAGCAGCCTCAGCGGCAGCTGCCACTGCCTCTTTTACCTCGGCACGCTCGGCAGCTTTCTCTGCACGGGCTTTTATTTCGTCAGCCACTTCTTTAGCTGCTGCAACGGCAGATTGTACGGTAGGGTCAGCAGCTATTTCAGCTGCCTTAGCCTGTGCGGTTTCGATAGCGCCTTGTGCCATCTCTTGCAGTTTCTCAGCTGCATTTTTTGCAGCGTCTATTATATCTTCTTTCTTAGCCATAATTATTGGTGTTTAGTGTGGTTTTACAATTATGCAGCGCAAGCATGACCTATATACATGCCTAAATAGTAGAATATGACAGCGGCGAACATGAGGCAGATGATGGTAGCTACGACATTGCCTATCACCTTGATACGCGGCAGCCAGATGTTGGATGAGAGTCCCATGGTGTGCAGAGCAGACCAGACGCCGTGAGTGAGGTGGAACCAGATGGCTGCTATCCACACGAGGTAGAGGCAGCAATAAACGGGGTGAGCCCATTGCGGCATATTAAGCAACTCCGGGTTAACAACTTGTGCAGGGTCAAAGATTCCGGTGAAGAGGAACTTAACGTAGGCGGCACCATTCTGCGGGTCGAAAGCTCCTGTTTTTAGTTCTGTGACTTCTTGGAACTGCATTTTGAACCAGAAGTTGAACAAGTGCAGGCACAAAAATCCGAGGATGACGATACCGAGAGCGAGCATGTTTTGCGACTCCCAGTCCACCCCCTCCTGACGGGCGGTGACTTCGTATCGGTCGTTGCCGCGAGCACGTCGATTTTGGATTGTAAGGATAACCGCGAAAATCATGTGCAGCAGCACGCCAAGAGCGAGTACTCCTGTACCGATAAGAGCGTACCAATTAGCGCCAAGCATACGGCAGATCCAATTGTAAGCTTCTTCGGAGAAGATGAGCGTCAGGTTCATCGACGCATGGAAGAGAAGGAAAAGCACCAAGCAGGTGCCCGTAATACTCATTACGAGTTTACGTCCGATTGAGGAATTAGTTAACCACATAAGTTTTTTGTTATTAGTAAATTATTCTTTTGATTTTATTTGCTTTACTATAGTTTTTCCGCAACATAAAATTTGCACGGCAAAGGTACAGTTTTTTTTTGAAATACACAACAGCCAAGCCTCACCTTTTTGAAGGAGAGCATAAAATCGGCATGTTTTAGTAGAAAAATGGCGGGTGAAAATGATAATTTTGCAGAATAAAGAAAAAACATTATCTTTGCGCTCGCAAAAAAAAGCTTGCTAAAAGAGCTCGCTAAAAGAGCTTGCTAAAAAACCGAAAACTCATCATCAAATCACTACGTTTGTATAGTATCTGTTTGGTGGCATTGCTATGCACGATGATAATGCTGCCGTTGCATGCTCAGGGTGTGAGTTCGCCTTTCGGCGTTCTCACGTTGCCTTATTCTGCGCGTCTGAACGCATTAGGTTGCGACAACGTGAGCCTAAACGACGGCGACCTGAGTATGGTATCGCAGAATCCGGCATTGCTTTCGGCGTCCACTCATATAGTAGCGCAAGTCAACTATGCATTTTTGGGCAAGGGTCTGAACCTTGCCAACGTAATGTATGGTCATAACTTCGGAGGGAAACATTCGCCCGAAGGAGAGAAGCACAACTATTTAGCTTTCAGCATTCAGTATTTAGACTACGGCAAGATGGAGTATGCCGACGACATCGGTACTCGGTTTGGCACTTTCAGTGCTAAGGATTTTGTTATCAGTGCCACATACGCCCGTCAGTTAGGCGAATACTTCACAATAGGCGCCTCACTCAAGCCTGTCTATTCAGTATATGAGCGTTACACGAGTTTTGCCCTTGCCGCCGATGTTGGTGCACACTACCATACTTCCGACAAGCGTTTTCAGTTGGGCTTGTCGCTGCTGAATATAGGTTGGCAACTCAAGAGCTTCTACTCCGAGGATGGCGACCAGCACCGCGAGAATCTTCCGTTAGACCTAAAGCTCGGACTTAGCTATAAACTCCGTCATGCCCCGCTACGTTTCTCCGCTACTTTCCACCACCTACAGAAATGGAACATCGGCTATTCGTCGAATGGCGGTGGTGTGCATACGATAACTATTCGGGAAATGAACCGGCTGAAAGATGAGGGCGGCAACGTATGGCTCAACGCCAAGCAGAACGGTGCCGTATTATGGTACGACATGCTTTTCCGCCATACCACTTTTGCCCTCGACATAGTGCCCAAGTCGGAGCGTTTCTATCTGACACTGAGCTACAGCCACCGCCGCCATGCTGAACTCGTCACCGGCGACGGATTTTCTCTTGCCGGTTTCGGTTTAGGCGTGGGCATAAATATCAAACAGTTCAAATTAGCCTTTGCCACATCTCAGTACGTCAAAGGCAACATGACTTTCCAAGCCACTATAGCCGCCAACATCGGAAGCTTTTTGAAATAGGTTGCTCAGGCAGTCATACATAGCGAACTATTCTATTCCGGAAAACAAAGAGGGTGTGTCAAAAATCGAAGTTGATTTTTTTATAATTCCAAAATTACCCAAAATTATCCAAAAATTATATTTATATAGGTCAACAATTAAAGAAAATTATCAACAATTATTGATATAAAGGG
>CAMHGK010000053.1 GCA_946184695.1 uncultured Bacteroidales bacterium
CAACGGATAGACGATAGGTGTAGCGTACATCCAGAGCGAGACAAGTGTGCTAAGCACATTGGTGAGGTCTTTGTATTTAGTTGTCAATGAGGTGACAATAAGTCCGAGACCTAAGGCAAGACATGCAAGAGCTGCCAGTATTACAGGGAAGAGCAACAAGTACCAATTAGGACACAGATGCACACCACGGATAACAAAATAAATATATACAAATATAAAAGTTGCCAATTGCAATGAGAAGCGGAACAGCTTCGACACCACAACCGATACCGGTGTCACCAAGCGCGGGAAATAGACCTTGCCATAAAGACCGGCATTAGTCTGGAATGTTGAGGAGACAGCCGTCAGGCATGCAGAGAAATACTCCCACAGACAGATACCGCTCAGGTAGAAGACGGGCTGCGGAACATCGTCGGTAGGTATGCCGGCAATACGACCGAAGACCACCAAGTACATGAACATGGTGAACAACGGGGAGATGAAATACCACCCCATACCGAAGATGGTCTGCTTAAACTGCACGGTGATATCGCGCTTGATAAACAGCCATATCAGGTATTTCTTCTGCCAAAGCTCACGCAGCCCTAATCCGTTTTTTGTTGAATCGGGGCTTATAACCGTATCGTAATATTGTTCATTTTTCTGAGACATCCTTGTTATCAATACATCACTTGTAAAATTTTGCTGCGCAAAATTTTACACCGTATCCATGAAACTTTTTTGGACTTTGTTGAACATCACAAGGCCAACGAGGAGCAGTATCATCGTAAAGAGTACACTATATCCAAGCCAGAGCCATGAAAACTGTCCCTGCCCGAGAAGCGAGTATTTGATAGCTTCCATAATAGGCGTCACGGGATTGAGCGACATGGCAAGATGCAGTTTCTCGTTAGTCACCATACTGAGCGGATAGATGACCGGTGTGACATATACCCAGAGTGAAACAATCTTGCCAAGCATAACCTGCAAATCGCGGTATTTGGTTGTCATTGATGAGAATATCATTCCGAAACCTACCGACATTAACGCCAAAATCAACACCAGCAACGGAAAAAGCACCAACTGCCAATGTATTTGAAGGTCAGTACCCGTTGCTACGTAATAAATATAAAATACTGCGAATATAGCAAGCTGTATGGCAAATGTCAGCAAATTGGTTGTCACTGCGACAAGTGGCATAATGATTCTCGGGAAATAGACCTTACCGAAGATGTCGGCATTAGATACAAACGAGTTAGAAGTAGAGTTGAGGCACGAAGCAAAATAGCCCCAAACGGAGATGCCAAGCAGATAGAATAGCACGGGTGGTACTCCGTCGGTTGGAATTTTAGCTATGCCACCAAACACTGCCACATAGACTATCACTGACAGCACAGGAGTGATGATAAACCAGAGCGGACCTAATACAGTCTGCTTGTAGGCCGTGCGAAATGTTCGCAGCACAAACATCACATACATGTCACGATAGCGCCAGATTTCCCGCCAATCAAGTGTCAGCAGGTTATCTTTTGGGGTGATGGTAGTATTCCAATATTTGCTATCTTTTTGTTGCATTATTCTTGATTAAACATATCGTACCCTGTTACCGTTCTATCTCTCTGCCCTCATGGGGTTAGTGAGGAAGTCGTGATATGCAAGTCGGATGCCGTCTTCGAGTTCAGTCTTATATGTCCAGCCAAGAGCCGTTGCCTTGCTCACATCGAGCAGTTTGCGGGGGGTGCCGTTAGGTTTGGTTATATCCCACTCTATTCGTCCCTTATAACCCACCACGCGAGCCACCAGCTCAGTCAGTTCACGTATGGTAAGTTCCTTACCGGTGCCGGCATTGACGGTCTGGTTGCCTGAATAGTTATTCATCAGGAACACGCATAGATTAGCAAGGTCGTCCACATACAGGAACTCTCTGAGCGGAGTGCCATCGCCCCAACAAGTAACTGACTCTGAACCGTTCTGCTTAGCCTCGTGGAAACGTCGTATCAAAGCAGGCAGCACATGCGAGTGTTCGGGATGATAGTTGTCATTGGGACCATACAGATTGGTCGGCATGACAGATATATAATCAGTTCCGTATTGACGATTGAGATACTCACAGTATTTGAGTCCGCTAATCTTAGCGAGAGCATAAGCCTCGTTGGTCTGCTCAAGCGAACCTGTCAGCAGACAATCTTCTCGCATAGGTTGCGGTGCAAGGCGCGGATAGATACAAGACGAGCCGAGGAAGAGCAGTTTCCTGCAACTGTTCTGCCAAGCAGAATGAATAACGTTCATCTCGAGTATCATGTTTTGATACATGAAGTCGGCGAGTGCATTCTGATTAGCCACGATGCCCCCCACCTTAGCGGCGGCAAGAAAGACATACTCAGGTTTCTCTATTTCAAAAAAGCGTTCAACAACATCTTGCCTTGTGAGGTCGAGTTCTTTATGAGTACGCAAGATGAGGTTATGATAGCCTTGCCGCTCAAGTTCGCGGACGATAGCCGAGCCTACCATACCCCGATGACCTGCCACATATATCTTAGCATTTTTCTCCATGACGCTGAGTATCTATTAGTCTATCAGGTTCTGTCAGTTTGACAAATTAGCTTATTGAGTTTGTTGTTTAGTCCTTCAGGTCGCTTTCCACCATCAGTTTGACGAGTTGTTCAAAGGATGTCTTACGCGGATTCCAGCCGAGAATGGTGCGTGCCTTAGTGGGGTCGCCACAGAGTTGCTCCACCTCAGCGGGGCGGAAGTACTTAGGATCAACTTCAACTAGCACACGTCCGTTAGCGTCGATACCTTTTTCGTCAACACCCTCACCCTGCCAATGAAGTTCTATGCCTGCATAATGGAAAGCAAGCGTGCAGAATTCACGTACTGTATGCATTTCACCGGTAGCAATAACAAAGTCATCGGGCTTGGGTTGCTGCAGTATGAGCCACATGCACTCTACATAGTCCTTAGCATATCCCCAATCGCGCCTTGCTGACAGATTTCCCAAGTACAGTTTATCCTGACGCCCCTTAGCTATAGCAGCTGCAGCGAGAGTTATCTTTCGGGTGACGAAAGTCTCGCCTCGGCGCTCTGACTCGTGGTTGAACAATATACCGTTAACGGCATACATGCCATAAGCCTCACGATAGTTTTTAGTTATCCAAAAACCATACTGTTTAGCCACTCCGTATGGGCTGCGAGGATAGAATGGCGTTGTCTCACGCTGCGGAACCTCCTGTACCTTGCCATAGAGTTCAGACGTAGAAGCCTGATATATACGCGTTTTCTTTTCAAGACCAAGTATTCTCACAGCCTCAAGCAGACGGAGTGTACCCACCGCATCAGCCTCAGCAGTATATTCCGGCACATCAAACGACACCTTGACATGGCTCTGCGCCGCAAGGTTATATATTTCGTCTGGCTGAATCTCTTGTATGATACGAATCAGCGACGACGAGTCGGTCATATCGCCATAATGCAGATTTACTGCACGCTTGCGCTTCATGTCTCGCACCCATTCGTTGAGATAGAGGTGCTCTATACGCCCCGTATTGAAAGTACTGGAACGACGAAGAACTCCGTGCACTTCGTAACCTTTCTCCAGAAGAAACTCAGCAAGATAACTGCCGTCCTGACCGGTGATACCGGTAATCAATGCTACTTTCATATAGAATTAACAAATACTTATTCTGTTAGTTGAATGTTAGTTGAATTTTGTCAAAAAAAGTCCTTTCCTTAGAGACTCGCAAAGGTAAGAAAATTTATCAATACGCACAAATTTATATACATTTTTTATCAAAATAGATATTTTTTATATTTGTCAGCGGCAGTGGAAGACCTTTGTGATTTCACATATAAAACAAACAAGCTAACTTTGCAGGCATTATTTTGGGCTATTGATAATGCCTATTTTTCAACAACATACGCATAATCACTCGTTCTTCACTCGATTATGACAGTAACAAAAGCCACCTAATTCATTACACAGCTGTACGTTAGGATGATTTTTGGAAACTGCTTGTTGTAGTCGGGAGTCGGAAGGTATAAAATCGGAAGACATACCATGATTTATAGAAATATATCGTCAGCGGAAGAGTTGATAGAGGTTATCAACGAAATAGGTTTTCTACCATTATTGCCATGTCATATCAAAGGTTTCTCGGTAGATGAGATGGTGGATCAGGATTGCCGTTATCAGGTGCTTGAGGATGGCAGTTGGGATTGGCCTATGTGGAAATGGAAAGGTCCGATAGTGGAATTGCGTGAGTGTACCTACGGCAAGTTCTATTGCTCCAAAGCCGGCTACCTCTCGATGGCATGGTGGCAAGAGCTAATGAACTACCGTCGTGGCTCCGCTGCGGCATTAGCAGAAGACAGCATCGAAGAGATGATACTCGAAGCATTGCAAGCCGGCGGTAGCATGATAACACGTGAACTCAGGTCGGCATGCGGTTTCACCGGTAAGAATATGCGCGGAAAATTCGACGCCTACGTGACACGACTTGAGATGCAATGCCGAATTGTAACAGAGAGTTTTGTATATCCTCGCGACAAACATGGAAGGGAATACGGCTGGGGTTGGTCACTGCTGACTACACCAGAGGAGCTGTTCGGACGTGACCTTTGCCAACCACCAGTCAACTCCGACGGCAGTGTCAGGACACCAGAGGAATCGCTTGAGCGAATGAAGGACCATTTAGCCAAACATCTACCCCAAGCCAACGACAAGCAACTGACAAAACTATTGAGAATGGGGAATTGAGAATTGAAAATCGGCTCCGTCTGTCTGGGACGTTAACAACCCGCCCCCTACCCCCTCCCAAAGGGCGGGGGAGACCATGCGGATAGAATTCAATGCGTAATGGAGAATTGAGAATGGTTGAAGGGATAAGATAAAGGTGCGCCTATTGAGGTGCACCTTTTTGCTTGCAGTTAATTTGCTTGCAGTTAGAATCTGCTTGCAGTTAGAATCTGCTTGCAGTTAGAATCTGCTTGCGGCATGAACCGATTAGAGCAGTTTGAGGATGTCCTTTTCGATATCTTCAGGTTTGGTAGTTGGAGCATAACGCTTAACCACATTGCCTTCACGATCAACAAGGAATTTTGTAAAGTTCCAGCGTATGTCACTCTCCTTATTGTAGGTCTTGCTTATCCTCTTAAGCATAGCACCTGTGCCCTTGGCTGCCAAACCGTGATACTCTTCTGTCGGAGCCTGCTCTTTAAGGAAGGTGAATACGGGGGACTCGTTTTCGCCATTAACCTCTATTTTGGAGAACTGTGGAAAAGAAACATTGTACTTAAGCTGGCAGAAAGATACAATCTCCTCATCGCTGCCGGGAGCTTGCTGACCAAACTGATTGCAAGGAAAATCAAGAACAACAAGACCCTTATCACCATATTTATTATATAGGTTCTCTAACGCCTCGTACTGCGGAGTAAAACCACAGCCTGTGGCAGTGTTAACAACTAAAAGGACTTTGCCTTTGTAAAGGTCGAGTTTGACCGGTTGCTTCTTGGTGTCAAGCACCGTAAAATCATAAATTGTCATAGCTATAATGTTTTTATTGTTTCGTGTTAAAATGAAAGCACAGCGATTTATATCGCTTACGATGCAAAGATACAACAAGTGATTTAATATCGCAAACGATATTAAACACAAGTGTTATTTTCTTACAAAAAGAAAACAAAATCTTAATAAAAGGAAGGTTTTTAGAACGGGTTAGATATAAGAAGAAATATCAGACGAGATGCAGTCTGAGGGCAGTGCGAACAAGAGAGGCATTGTTTGTGCAACAGAGCTTGTGGCGTAGATACTTAGCATAGCTGTGTACCGTCTCGAAACTAAGGTATAGTTTATCTGCTATCTCCCTTTCTGTCAGCCCCTCAGCTATAAGGCTGAGAACTTCTTTCTCGCGTGCGGTCAGATCGACGATATCAGTAAAGTCACGATTAGAGAGAATCTGCCGCGCCTCATTGCAAAAATATCTCTCACCTTCAGATAGAGTGCCTATGGCTGCGAATAATTCATTGATGTCAACATTCTTCAATACATATCCATCAGCTCCGGCTTTTATAGCCCTATTGATGACCGCTCCCTCAGCGTACATAGTTAGTACAGCTATCTTTGCAGTGGGGCATAATGTCCTCAATTCTTTTATAGCATCGATGCCATCGCCATCCGGCAAAGCTATATCAAGGAGTATAATGTCGGGACGTATCTGAGAAATCATACTGCGTGTCTGCTCTAATGTGGCAGCCACACCTATAACTTTAATGTCGTTTTTTATGTTTATTATGCGCTCTAAGGTTTGCGCAAACAGACGATGGTCGTCAGCAATAAGTACGGTTGTCATATCTGCTTTACGTTGATTAAGATATTGATAGTGGTACCTTTGTTTTCTTGGCTGTCGATTTGCATAACACCTTTGAGAGCTGCCACCCGCTCACGTACATTAGCGAGTCCTGCTCCGCCATTCACCTCATCTTTCGAAAACCCCTTACCATCGTCGGAAATGCAAATATGAAGAGTGCCGTCAGACAGTTCGAGTAGCACGTATATCTTTTTTGCCGCTGCACTCTTGACAGCATTGTTAACGAGCTCATAAACGATACAGTAGATAGCATCTTCGTGTTCGAGTCGAACCTTCTCGCCTCGGTATTCAAACGTCACAGTTTTTAGCACTGCACAATAGTCAGCCAAAGCCGTCCTAAGTCCGTAGCGCCGCAGTGAGTCGGGCAACAAGTGGTGAGATACATTGCGCATTTCACGGATAGCCTCATCGGTGAGCCGTTGCGGCTCAGAGCCGGCAGACAGAGTGAGCCGAAGTGCGGTAAGCAGTCCGCCAAGTCGATCGTGCAAGTCGCGCGATATCCTGACGCGCTCTGCCAGTTCGCCTTCCAACTTAGCTTGCACTACAGCGTTCCGACGCTGCAGCCTCATGCTGCGCCAAAGAAAGAAGAAAATCAGTATGAGGCTTAACAAGATGACAGCCGCCATGATAGAGAAAATCAGTATTCCCCGCCTTTGAGCCTCTAACTGCTCTATCTGCAACTGCTTCTTTTCGGTTTCATACAGGACCTCCATCTGAGATAGTCCTGACTGATAATGCAAAGTAGCAAACTCCGCCATCATATTGTGCACCTTAACGATATAGTCTTTAGCTTTTTGTGAATCTCCCAACTCAACGTATATCTGTGCCATCCACACATATAGTCCTACGTCGCTATATGTATCGCCTCCATCAGCCTCTACCGATAGTAGCGCAAAACGCAGAGCTTGTTGCCAATCTTTCTTTGACATAGCCACCTCACACATCAACATATATACTGATGCCACCTGTTCAGAAGCGGTGTTATTGCTAATTCTGCCCAATGCTTCAGAGGCAAAATCGGATGCAAGACTTATATTTTTATCCCTATTCAATGCTATCCTTCCCTTGGCTACCAGACATTCGATAAAAGCTTCGTTTTCTTCATCCCGATGTGCAGAATAATAGTCGTAAGCGTATGGCAAATATGCGGATGCTGAATCGTAGGTGGCAGAGGCTATATAGAACAACGCCAACCCCTTATTGGGCAAGGCTATCAACCCGCTGTCAGCAGAGAGCAGTGCCCAATGCAGCGACTTGCGATAGTTGAGTTCTGCCTCGGTTCTATTACCCATGCTTGCGTAAAGCTCCGCCACATTATAATAGAGAATAGCAGTTGACTCCTTCCAATCATATTTTTCGAAGATAGACAATGCTTTCTTATAATATGATATGGCAAGATGTAGTTTATCTTGCATATTGTATAGATTGCCGATACTGCCGTAAAGTGAACTGAGATTATCGTCAATATCAGACTCCTTATAGTGCTTATTATTGCGCATGCGCTCTGTGACAGCAAGAGCTTGGTTGAAATAGTCGAGTGCTGATTCGTAGTCGCCTGCCCCATACGAGACCAACCCTAATATGCGCAACCCATCGTTCTCGGAATTAAGATATCCGTATCTGCGTGATAGTTCGACGACCTGCTGTGCATAATACGCGGACCGTTTGCCATCGGTTTGCAGATACCCCCACATCATGTCTTTATACATGCGTACGCGGTCATCGTCCGAGAGGTGGTTGTTGGTCTGCAGCACAACCTCAAGCGAGTCAACATGCCGATTGCGGTGGTCAGTGTAGTCGGCATGAAGATAAGCTGCCGACAAGGCAAGCATAGACAATATGATTGCTATACGCTTCATTCTTCGGGGGTAAATCATTAAGGACTTGCAAAATTAAATATTTTTATGCAAACAACCTAACTGATAGCTCAAAATCCCCCCATTTGTGGACTACCATAGTTTTTCTGAAACGACTAATTTTGCAAGCGAAAACCAAACACACTAAAAGCAATGAAACGAATCATCCTTATGTTAGCCATCAGTTTGGCAATAATGCCTTCCGATGCACAATTGCTCAAGCGCATAGCCCGAGGTGCCGCTACTGCTGCTGAGAATGCAGTACAGCAGAATATCAATAAGAAGGTCGAGGACGGAATAGACAAGGCAATGTCAGGCGATGAGAATAGCGAGGAGCCGGCAGAGCCGCAGGAGCAGGATCTTCGTCAGAAGCAGAGTTCTGAGAAGAGCAGCTCTGTTGGCTGGACATGCCCGTCATGCGGACATCAAGGCAACACGGGCAAGTTCTGCAACGAGTGTGGAGCGAAGCGCCCCGAAGAGCAGTCATCCGTCTGGACTTGCCCGGCATGCGGTCACGAAGGTAACACCGGTAAGTTCTGCGACGAATGCGGAACCAAGCGCGATGGCAGCAAACAGGCCGACCGTGCCACTTCCGAATGGAACAAGTTTGACTTCGTACCCGGCGACGAAGTCATTTTCTATGACCAACTTGAAAACGAGCAACTCGGCGAGTTCCCCTCCAAATGGGAATTGATAGAAGGCGAGGCGGAGATACAGAAACTGGGCGGCGAGAATGTGATTGCCTTAATGAACGATGCACGCATTATGCCGCTTATCGAGCCTATGTGGAACTACCTGCCCGATGTCTATACTATTGAGTTCGACTATTATGAGGCATTTGAGAAAGAAGGTGAGGACTATGGCGATATTGGATTCTTGGTGATGCCGGAAAACGAGCATAGCCTGTATTATGAATTATGGAAGGTGGATTTCCCTACCTCAATTAATGAATCTGCTCATAGTTACTATAAAGATGACCACAAGACTATTCACACTAAATTTAATAGCAACGCAATCACAACAGGACAATCCTTGGATAATGAAAACAGATTGGAGAAAGTAGAGTTCAACAAGTGGCATCACATATCTATCTCGGTGAACAAACGTGCTGTGAAGATTTATTATGACGAAACGCGCGTGCTGAATGTGCCGAACTACAAAAATCCCAACAGTGGTTACTTCGGATTCCATTACGGCTGGGCAGAGACACAATATCCGCTATACATCAAAAACGTACGTTTTGCCAAAGGTGCCAAACCCCTTTACGACCGCATGATGACCGACGGACGTTTTATCACCTACGGTATCACCTTCGATGTAGGCAAAGCAGTTATCAAACCCGAGTCGATGGGAGAAATCAACCGTATTGTAAAACTGATGACCGATGACCCGTCACTGCGTTTCGAGGTGCAGGGACACACCGACAATACCGGAAATGCCGCATCCAATCAAACACTGTCAGAGCAGCGTGCCGGAGCCATTGTTCAGAAACTCATAGAAATGGGTATCTCTGCCGACCGGCTCACTGCTGTAGGCAAAGGACAGACCAACCCGCTTGCAGACAACTCAACCGACGAAGGACGCGCCAAGAATCGCCGAGTGGAGTTTGTAAAAATGTAACATCAAGCAGAAGATATACAAAAAAGCAGAGGTACCGCTGAGAGTACCTCTGCTTTTTTATTGTACATTAAGAAACAGCGCGGCGGAACACATTAGAACCTGCGACCGGTGGTCTTCAACTTAGTAGTTCTCTGCAAGCAGTTGGAAGTAGCTTTGTGCGTGGTGGCATACGGGGCACTCCTCGGGTGCTTGCTTGCCGACAACTATATGTCCGCAGTTGGAGCACTGCCAGATGCAGTCGCCATCGCGCGAGAATACCACCTTATCCTCGATGTTCTTGAGGAGCTTGCGGTAGCGTTCTTCATGATGCTTCTCAATGGCTCCCACTTGCTCGAACTTCTCAGCTATTTCATCGAAGCCCTCAGCACGTGCCTCGGCAGCCATACGCGCATACATATCCGTCCATTCGGCATTCTCGCCAGCTGCAGCATCGGCAAGATTGCGGGTGGTATCGCTCACCTTACCGCCATTGAGATACTTATACCATATCTCGGCATGTTCTTTCTCGTTCTGAGCTGTCTCTTCGAAAATTTTAGAAATCTGCACGTATCCATCCTTCTTAGCCTTAGAAGCAAAGAAGGTGTATTTGTTTCGTGCCATCGACTCACCGGCAAACGCCTCCATAAGGTTTTGCTCGGTCTTTGTTCCTTTAAGTGATTTGGATTCTTGTGCCATAATTTGATAGTTTATTTGTTGGTTATTGGTAGTTGCGGACGGATTTGAGACGATATCTTTCAAAGATGGTATTCTTATAAAAGCTGCCGATGCGGCAACAACAGCTACTTCCATAGAACGGTGCAAAGTAATAAAAAATTATTGACATACACAAATCAATATTGTGATCTTTACATATACGATATCAATAGTTGTTTTTTGTGGATACCTAAGACTATATTTTTCTGCTATCAACTTGCAGGTATCAAATAAATTCCGTATCTTTGCACACATAATGTATGCCATGCTCCACGCATGGGAACATACATGAAATATGTAAGCTTACAATATAAATAAATACTACTATGCAAATCAAAGCTATCAAATTTCGTAAAGACGGGTTTTATACTCAACCCTTCGCCTTTGGTGGCGAGGAAGGGCAAGACAAGTTCGACCACAACATCCGATATCGTGGCAGTCTGCAAAACTATCTGATTGACACTGGTAAGGATATTATCCTCGTGGATACGGGTCTTCCTGCCGGTACACCGGAAGAAGTGCCCGATGAGCAGTCAATTGCATATACCGGCAAGGATATATGCACATACATGGAGGCGTTTTTATCGCTTGGTTACAAGCCGGAGCAAGTCACCAAGATTTTGCTCACCCACCGTCACTCAGACCATTCAGGCGAGGTGCGCTCATTCCCTAATGCTAAAATTTACGTCAACAAAGATGAACTTAGTGCCGCCGAACTTCAAGGAGTGAAAAATTTAGTACCCGTGCAATTTACCGACGGAGCTTATTATAACTTCCCTGAGAGTCAGAAGATATGTGATGGAGTGTACCTTATAAGGGCCAAAGGTCATACCAATGGCAATAGCCTTGTTGTAGCAGAAAACGATGGCTTATTCTATATGTTTCAGGCGGACATCACTTACGTTGACGAAGCGCTATATGAAAATAAGTTATCTGTAGTGTATGACGATTTGTCGGCGGCACGAGAGACACTCGACCGTGTGCGTGAGTTTATAAGCAGCCACCCGACGGTGTATATGGGAACTCATACCCCACAAGGCTATGAGAATCTCGAGGCCAAACGCGTAATAGATTTGAAAAATCCCGTTCCGACAGTGCTTGCAAACATAGATTTTGCCACTCAAGAGGCTACAGGCAAATATATATGTTCCGTCTGCGGTTATGTGTACGACCCCGCTGAGCACGATGGAGTAAAGTTTGAAGATCTGCCCGATGATTGGAAATGCCCGCGCTGTAAACAGCCTAAAGAGAAATTCAATAAGGCATAATCATTAAAGGCACTTATAAAAAATCACCATTTACTAATTTGTCCTCCGAGAAATAATAGATTAAACCTTTTATTTTTTAGAAGTACATTTAAAAAATTACATCATTGCTATGCTTGGAGCTATAATCGGCGATATCGTGGGAAGTAGGTTCGAGTTCAACCCGACTAACGACTACAACTTTGAACTTTTTGGTCACGGATGCAGTTTTACCGATGACACTATCTGTACCATAGCAGTGGCTGATGCCCTGCTCAAAAACAAGGACTTCGGCGAGAGCCTGCATCAGTGGTGCCGCCGTTTCCCTAATCCCATGGGCGGATATGGAGGTTCGTTCCGCAGATGGGTGATGAGCGACACCCCTGAGCCGTACAACAGCTTCGGCAACGGCTCAGCTATGCGTGTCAGCCCGACGGCATGGTGGCCACATAACCTCGTCGGAGTGGAGATGCTCGCCAAGCAATCGGCTGAGTGTACCCACAACCACCCTGAAGGCATCAAAGGTGCTCAGGCTGTGGCTGCCGCTATCTACGAATGTATATTTATGCGTCTTGACTTGCTAAGAGAAGAAGAACCTGACAAACAAACCATTATAGAAAAAGGATTGCGCAGGGCACTCGAGTTATCGGGTTATGACATCAATCTCTCTGCCGACAGAGTCCGCAACCGCTTCGACGAGACATGTCAGGGAACAGTGCCTGTCGCCTTCTGGATTATCAGCGAGAGTAACGGATTCGAAGATGCCATACGCAAGGCTGTATCATTAGGTGCCGATGCCGACACACTCGGCGCTATAGTAGGCAGCATAGCAGAAGCCATCTGGGGCATTCCCGACGATATACAAAAGCAAGCATTAACTTATCTGACCGATGAAATGCGCGATATCGTAGAGCATTTCTATAAAAGAAGCACACAAGGGCAGATAATTGAAATCAATATGAAAGATATTGCTGCAGAGAAATCCTGTCTGTAACTCAACACGGCGAATATTCATGGAGTGCATGGAATAACTTCATCAAAGCATACATTCGGTGGTATCGTAAATATGCTGATAAATAGTATATCACACACTTTATTCTAATATTACGGTTCTGACAACGAGACCAACGATAACGCCCTCAACAATGAACAGACTCAGCATCAGGCTTGACGGCAGCAAACCAGATCTGCAGAACATTCTTATCTTTATATTCAAATTATTCATATAATGAATTATAGTCCAATCCAAATAGGAAATGATACGCTGCGATATGCTTTAGTTCAAGAAGGCAAACACACATTATTTGTTCTCGGTCTAAATCCAAGCACGGCAGATGCTGAGAAGCCTGACAAAACGATGAAGGCTGTTATTAAATTTGCTGAATATAATGGATATGACGGTTTTGTGATGCTTAATTTATATCCATTAAGAGCTACTAATCCAAATGATTTACCATCGGAAGCAGATCTTCAGTTGCATCGGAAAAATTTGGAAGAAATATCAAAATTAATTGAAGGAAGAAATGATATTGATGTCTGGTTGGCTTTTG
>CAMHGK010000054.1 GCA_946184695.1 uncultured Bacteroidales bacterium
ATGCGGATAGAATGCATTTGATTCTTAATTGATGTTTAATTGATGATTAATTGATGATTAATTGATTTTAAGTAAAGCGGTTGTATTCTTGAGGTTGTTTATTCTGCTTCCGGTTCAAAAACGAGTACGTTCTTCAGTTCCCAAGTACCACTAACATTCACACCGTCGGCATTAGGTCCGGTGGTATAGTGGAAACCTATGTAGATATCTTTTCCTGCCCAAGCAGAAAGATCTATGTTGCCGGAAGATTGGAATACCCAAGATGTTCCGGGAGGCACATTGAGTGTGCCATCATCATTGAGGTTCCACGGGAGTTCTGTCCAAGTGGCAGTGGTAGCGTCACCTTTGTAGTCTGTTGACACCAAGACGTGTGCCTCTTCGGTGAAATTATCGGCCTTATTGAATGCCTGGTCGAAGATGAGTTGTGGACGTACAGCCTTCTTTAGTTTCACTTTGGGAGAGATAAGCCACGTGTCGGACTTGTAGCTTGCACCGCTCGTGAAAGCAGAGCTACACATACCATAGGTTGCCGAGTAGTACCATGTATATTTGAGCGGGGACTCAAGAAAGACATTCTGAATGACGAAGTTGCCTTGTCCATGTCCGATAAACGGCTCGTTGAGATAGGTAGAGATATTGGCTATCCATTTGTCTTTCATCTCAAACGACATCGACTCTTCGGTGAGTTTGGAGTCGAGAATCCAATCGGAGCCGTCGAAAGATACTTCGCGTATGGTATTTCCTGATGAAGATTTGAATATCAGAGCAAACTTAGTATCTGCAGCGGCGAATGGATAGAGTTGGCGGAGCAATATCGGCACCACTCTTTCAGGCTCTGCAATAGTAGTAGAGCCAATGGTGGCATAGTCCTTTTTGGTTAGAGCCACCACATCTATCTGGTCGGAGTGATACTCGGAGAAAGCACCATCGGCAAACTGATAGACATAGGTCTTGTCATCGGCGAAATTCACGACGAACTTATATCCTTCACGCTTTAGCAGAGGGTTGACGTTAGCCTCCAAGGCGGGCACGATGTCATCAACGGAAGCGAGCGGCTCAGCGGGGTTAAAGTCGCGTATTATATGGAAATCGTCCATATAAAGCGGCTTTTCAGCTACGGTGCGGTAGTTGACCTCACAGAGTGTTCCAGCAGATAGTTGCGGATACAGGTTGGCAAGGAAAGCTGGGATAAAAAGTTCGGGAACGATAACCGTGTCAGCCCCGAAGTATTTGTTCGAGGCAAGGTTTTGCAAAAGGAAATACACTGATGAGTCACCCTCGCTTTTTCCCATGCCGGCAGCCATGTTGCGGTTAGCAGGGTTAGAGGCTATAGCCGAATAGTCGGCATCGGTGAGTGTATAAGAGAAATTACGCACATCGGTGATGGTAGTTTGGTAGCCTAATTGGTTCTCCAAATAGAAGTTCTCACACGAGCAAAGCATGAGGAGCGCCAATGGCAATAGATATAAACGCTTCATAGTCATTACAATTAAATCATTTACTATTTTAACATTTACAATTTACAATTTTAGAAACTGAGTTTGAGCCGGACATTAAACGCTCTTCCGTGCGAGAAGAAGAAATAGACATTGTCGGCATTGACTTCTGTTATGTTGGTAGAGATGTTAGTTGGGTTGTATGCCTTCTCGATATAAATTTGGTTGAGCACATTGGTCACATTACCCGAGATAGTAGCATAGCACTTGCCAAGAGGGAAAGAGTAAGAAGCTCTAAGGTCCATTGAGCCACTGGTAGGTATGCGCCAAGCCTGATTCAGATACATCGTCTTGCCGAGTGTGAGATTGGATCCCGAGAAACTGTAGTAGGCATAGTTGCGGTCATATAGTGTATATTCGCCGCCTATGCGGAAGCCTTTGAAGGGGTTGAACATAAGTCCGAGGTTGGCAGTCGTTTGTGCCGAACCACCCACCTTGATTCCCTTCATATTGACCATTGCCCAACCATGGTCCTCTGCACCGATAGTGGTCACTGTACCATCAACGGTGAGCGGGTTGCCGAACTTATCGTAGATGTATCCTTTGACATTGTCGCTATCCCATTGCCAGTCACCGAGTGAGAGCATAGCATTTATCTCAAGCCATTTGACGGGTTTGGCACGCAACTCAAACTCTATACCCATGTGCCGCGCGTTGACGCCGGTCATGTTCATATAGTACTCGGTCTGAGCGGGGTCGCTCAGAGTGGAAGACTTGGTCATTGTTTTGTCCATCCACTCGGTGAAATATCCGTTGACTTGGAAATTCACGTATTCATTATGGAATCCGTACCCGAGTTCTATAGATGCCACCTGCTCGTTCTTGGCTTGAGTGTTGATAGCGTTGGAGGTCTGTGCCGACATGAAGGCGCCGTAAGAGAACTTAGGAGCTCGGCTTATATAGCCGGCATTTATGAATATATTGTTGTGATTGTTGATATTATAGTTGGCTCCTGCTTTGACCGTACCTCCGGCAAAGGAGAGCACGTCGCTGCATTTGTCGTCGTAGTAGAAATGACCTACTCGCCAGTAGGAGGTGAGCGAGACCGAACCGCTCAGGAAGGCCGACCAGCGGTCTTTGTTGTACTCAGCCTGGGCGAACAGTCCTTCTTGGAGTGCGTATCCGTCGTAGTTGCGATATACGACATCGCCTATTCCGAGTTTCTGATAGCGCCAGTCGGCATTGGCTGCCTTCGGATTGTTTTCCGCCTTGACATTGCCTCTCGAGGAGTCGATGAAATAATCGCCCGAGAGCAGGTCGCTTACGACAGCCGAGTGCATACCTTTATAGTATCTAAGGTCTAAGCCTCCGTAGAAATCGATGCAGTCGAGCCAACGGTTAGTGTAAGTTGAAACGGCTCCAATCCAGTCGTGGTAGTTTCGGCTTTCAGCGAGTATGAGCTTGGAGCCGTATTCGCTTTCGGAGTTAATGGTCTGTACTGCTCCATAGTCAAACGAGCCGTCAGCACGGCGGAACTTGGTATTGAGCGTGCCATAGGAGGCTCCATTGAAGTCGCTGTATGTAAGGGTCTGTTCTTTGCCATCGGCATCGATATACTTATTGAATGCACTTGCTTCACCCGTCAGACCGTAGCCTCGTCCGATAGAAGTATAGAGCACAGTTGATAGCGACGACTTGTAGTCGATTTGCCAGATATGGTTAAGGGAGATTTGGGGTTTATGATATACGTTATAGTCAGCCGATTTGCGGTTGCCGTAGTTGTCGTAACCGTAGGTAGGATTATAGCGCGTGAAGTTCATACCGCCTGACATATACTGCTTCACCTTGTTCCATTCCGCCATTGTCAGCGCACCGTAATTGTTGGCTCGCTGGTAGTGGTGTTGCGGAGCGCCAAAGGCGGTGAGCGAGATTTGGTGGTTGTCGTTAATTCGTTTGGAGATATTGGCGAAGTAGTTATATCCGACGAAGTCGGTTCCTTGCACATATCCTCGTCCCCATGTGCGGCTACCGAGAACGGTAATGGCCCATCCGTTGTCCATAAGCCCTGTAGATACGGAGAACGACACTTTGTTGAATCCGTCGTTGCCGAGTGCGTAACTCAGGTTTCCGCCCTTCTTGGTATCAATACCTTTGGTAATGACATTGATGGTACCACCCACTGACGGAGCACTCACTTTCGAGGCACCAAGTCCGCGCTGCGTCTGCATCACGGATGTAACGTCCGATAGTCCTTGCCAATTGCTCCAATAGACCCCACCCCACTCCATATCGTTCATCGGCACGCCGTTGATCATCACAGCTACGTTCTCGGAAGAGAAGCCACGCATGTAGATTTCCGAGTCTCCCCAACCGCCGCCTTGCTTATTGGCATGGACGCCCGGTGTGCTTTTTAGCACCTCAGGAAATTCCTGGTTGCCAAGTCGCTCCTCTATCTCTAACGCTGATATTTGGCTGACGGCAACAGGTGTCTTGCGAGGTATAGCCACCTGCCCGACCACTGTCACGTCGCTCAGGCCAATAGCTTCGCTTGAGAGCTCGATGGTGCCGATGTTCTTCTTTGCTGCCGACACCTCTAAGGTCTCATAACCGATGTACTTAAGTTGAAGAATAGCTTTGTCCGACACTTTCAGGGTGAAATTGCCGTCGATATCTGTGACCGTACCGTTGGATGTTCCTTTCTCGATGATATTGACGCCGATAAGGGGGTCGCCCGTCTGCTTATCGAGCACGGTTGCAGTCACAATGCGTTCCTCAGCCGACAATGACAACGCCGACAGCAGGAACACAAAAAGTAGAAGTTTGTGTTTCATGGTAATATAGATTTGATTAGGTGTTTTCTGATATGTTTCAAATTCCCATGTTTTGCGAGAGCCACAAGGGAATAGCATAGCAAACCGCCGTTTACATGTTGCAAAAGTACAACTTTTCTCTGAGACCTGCAACAGAGCATATATAATTTTTGCCAGATAGAAGATTTTTAGTAATTTTGCGGCGCTTTTTGTGACGCGAGGCAGGCTCGTCTGCTATCACTGCACATTGAAGAATTCTACAAATAAGTTTATCAATACTAAATTCTCACTATCAGTTTTACTAATGACTTACGAAGAAGAAATACGTCGTCGGCGCACTTTCGCCATCATCTCGCACCCCGATGCGGGTAAGACCACGCTAACCGAAAAACTACTGCTTTACGGCGGCGCCATACATGTGGCAGGTGCCGTCAAATCGAACAAGATACGCAAGACTGCCACCTCTGACTGGATGGAGATAGAGAAGCAGCGCGGCATATCCGTTGCCACCTCTGTGATGGGTTTTGAATATACGCCAACCGGAGTAGAAAGTCTAAAGTCAAACAACGACAGCCAGCCCTTAACCTATAAAATCAACATCCTCGACACACCGGGTCACCAAGACTTCGCCGAAGACACATTCCGTACTCTGACCGCCGTTGACTCGGTAATCATAGTCATCGACTCAGCCAAAGGCGTCGAGACGCAGACTCGCCGATTGATGCAGGTATGCCGTATGCGCAAGACCCCCGTCATGGTGTTTATCAATAAGATGGACCGCGAAGGCAAAGATCCGTTTGACCTTCTTGATGAGATAGAGGCAGAACTTGGCATCAGCGTCACACCACTCTCATGGCCAATCAACTCTGGTCAACGCTTCAAGGGTGTGTACAACATCTTCCAGCACACACTCGACCTCTACCAACCTGATAAGACCCACATCACCGAGTCGGTCAGATTCGACGACGTCAACGACCCTGAGATAGAACGTCTTGTAGGCTCTGATGATGCTCAGAAACTGCGCGACGACCTGCAACTCATAACCGAGGTATATCCGCATTTTTCTCTGACATCTAACAGCACCGACAGCCTCAATGCCTACCTTTCAGGAGACTTGGCACCCGTATTCTTCGGTTCTGCCCTCAATACATTCGGCGTGAAAGAACTGCTTGAGTGCTTTGTGCGCATTGCGCCCTCGCCTCGTCCGGTGATGGCAGAGGAGAGACTAGTAGATCCTATGGAACATAGTTTCACGGGCTTTGTGTTTAAGATACATGCCAACATGGACCCCAACCACCGCTCATGTATAGCATTTGTTAAGATTTGCTCCGGCAAATTCGAGCGGCAGGTCTATTACCAGCATATCCGTCTCAACCAAAAGATGCGTTTTTCCGCTCCTACAGCCTTTATGGCACAGCGCAAGGAGACGGTGGATGAGGCATACGCAGGCGACATAGTAGGTCTGCCCGACACGGGCAACTTCAAGATAGGCGACACGCTGACCAGCGGCGAGTTGCTACACTTCAAAGGCCTGCCATCGTTCTCACCGGAGATGTTCAAGTACATCGAGAATGCCGACCCGATGAAGCAGAAACAGCTTGAAAAAGGTATCAACCAACTAATGGATGAAGGTGTAGCTCAGCTCTTTGTCAACCAAGTAACGGGAAGAAAGATCATAGGTACAGTAGGTCAGTTGCAGTTCGAGGTGATACAGTATCGCTTGGAGCATGAGTATCAAGCCAAATGCCGCTGGGAGCCGCTACAAATGTACAAGGCCTGCTGGATAGAGCCCGATCCCGAGCACCCTGCAGAGGCAGCCGCTGATATTGACATGTTCCGCAAGCGCAAGGCTCAGTACCTCGCCTACGACAAAGACCATCGTGATGTATTCCTTGCCGACAGTGCCTACCTTCTACAGATGGCACAAAACGACTACAAGTACATCCGCTTCCACTTCACTTCGGAGTTTTGATAATGCCTAATGCATAATCGGTGATGCTGTAGCAGATATGGTGGGTGAGATATGGTGGGTGAGAGCACGGCAATACAATTGCCGCGTTTATAAAAACGAAAACGAGAATAGTAGTGATAGTAAGGGATGGGAGCTATTTGCTAATTAGTGGCGGAGCCATTGGTGGAGGGTGTCGAGTATCTCGGCTTGGGTCTTTTCGTCGAACTGCCTGATTTTAGTATAGTGGCAGCCATCGGGCAGGACGTATTTGCGTACATGTTCAGGGTTGGCGAGCGAAGCGGAGTCGGGGTCGTCGATGGCAAAAGCCGTCCAAGCGTCGGTGCCACCATAGATAAACATCATGTGGCAGTTGGTGGTACGAAGAAAATCCATGACTCGCCGGCGCGTGGCATCGGTATATGAGAAGTCCCAATCTCCCTCGGGCAGATAGAGGGGAGTGAGATAGTCCGCCTGAGAATGTAGTGTGGCAGATGAAAGCAAGTAGGCAAATGGTGTAAAATCATAGGCATAGTTGCCGAGTTCCTTAGCCGACTGCACATAGTAGGTCTGATGCTGCATGTGCGCACGGTCGAACATGTCGGGGTTGGCATATTTGATGAAATGGCGGAAGAATTCATCGTCTGACGCATCAGTCAGAGGAATGCTATCCTCGCTTATTCCCCTCATCCATATACCGAAATCGTAGTCTAAGAGGCAGTAGTCGTAGATCATCTCGAAAGGCACGGTAAAACGCATGCCGAGCGAGTCGGCGTAGTGCTCCACACGCGGTTCAAGTACTTCGCGTCGGCGCCATGCTTCGAGCTGATAGTTACGTATTCGTCCCCGTTTCTCGGGTGTCCCCACCTGCTGCAAGAAGGGTATGATACGCCGGTCGGTGGTAGTGAGACAGAACGGAGCCACGTATGGCACTGCAATGTCGATATCGTCAGGATAATACATGCTTAGCAGTGTTGATGTAATGCCGTCTTTACTGCCACCAGTCGAAATCCATTTTTTAGGATATATGGTCTTCAGCGCCGTGATGATACGGTGCATGTCGTAAGCAGCGTTGGCAGTGGTCACCTCGTTCCAGTTAGTGTCGGCAGGACACGATTCACCAAAGTAACGGTGCTCAATGAAGATATTGTTGCAGTTCAGGATCTCGGCGAGTTCATCCTGTACGGTGATACGCTTGCTGTGGTCGGCAGCATTGTAGCCGTGGGTATGCAGCACAACGACGCTATCAGTGCTACGGTGCCCGATGATAACTCGCTGCAAGAAAGTGGCGGTGTCGTGAGGGTGACCTATAGGGTCGCGCAATTGACGAAACATCACCACGTATTTTTCCAAAAACTGTCCTCCTGCTATTTGCTCCACAATCGCCACATCGGGCAGCTGAGAAAGTCGGTCATATAAAGTTTGAGTATAACCACTCGCAACGAATACAACAAATGTAGTAAGCAATATCAATCTTCGCATATATTCTTTTATATTTTTCAACCCTAAATCAGTTATTAAACAGAAATGACAGATATATAAAAAAGTAAAGGGTGTGCTCAGTCAGCACACCCTTGATTGTGTATTTTAGATTAGCGAGAAGGCGACGTCCATCATGTGGGTGAAGGAGGTCTGCCGTTCAAGAGCTGTGGTAACCTCGCCGGTGAGGATGTGGTCGGAAATAGTGCAGATGACCAAAGCGCGATTGCCTGACCTTGCAGCGTTCATATAGAGTGCAGGCGCCTCCATCTCGACAGCCAAAACGCCCATCTTCATCCATTTCTCGTTGTCGTTGTTCTCGCCATAGAATACGTCAGACGAGAAGACATTGCCCACCTTATAGTGGTAGCCTAAACGGTCGCATGCGTCAGCAGCTTTACGAGCAAGTTCGAAGTCGCCTATAGGAGCGAAAGTGCCCGGGAGATTGAAGTTAGCGGCATAGTTGGAGTTGGTGCACGAGCCCATAGCTATAACGAGGTCACCCAGATGCAGGTCGTTTGAGATAGAACCTGCCGAGCCGACGCGGATGATAGTCTTGACACCGTAGAAGTTGAAAAGCTCATAGGAATAGATACCTATTGACGGTATTCCCATGCCATGTCCCATTACCGACACGCGTTTACCATTGTGTGTACCTGTAAAACCGAGCATTCCGCGGACATTGTTGAACTGAACTGGATTCTCGAGAAAATTCTCTGCCATAAACTTAGCACGCAACGGATCGCCTGCCATGATGACAGTCTCGGCTATTTCGCCGAACTGTGCCCCGATATGGGGAGTAGGAGTGTTTGCCATAGTAGTAGTATTTAATGTTTTAATGATGCATGTTGCATGTTTTAATGATTCAGTCTGCTTCGTATTCAGTCGGGTCGGGTACGCCTGCCTCGGCAAAAGCCTGACGGCGTTCACGGCACGTCCCGCATTTGCCGCAATGTTTCTCAGCGCCGCGGTAGCAGCTCCAAGTCTTGGCGTAATCAATTCCAAGACTTGCGCCTCGGCTGACTATCTCAGCCTTAGTGAGGCGGGTATAAGGAGTTAATAGGCGTACTCCGTTATATGTTCCTGCTGACACTGCCTTATCCATTGCATCGACAAACTCGGGACGACAGTCGGGATAGATGGCATGGTCGCCTGCATGATTGGCAAGCATCAGGTACTGCAATTTATTATTCTCTGCCAATCCTGCTGCCACCGAGAGCATAATACCGTTACGAAATGGTACAACCGTCGAGCGCATATTGGCATCAGAATAGTCACCCTCCGGAATATCTGCTGCCCCCGAGAGCAACGAGCTCGTGAAGTGCTTCTTGATAAAATCGAGTTGGATAACCAAATGCGGTATTCCGAGCCGCTCGCAATGGTATGCGGCAAAAGAGAGCTCGCGTGCGTTATGGTTGCTGCCATAATCAAACGAGAGTGCTAAGGCTATTCGCTCTTTATACTCGTAGAGCATAGTGGTGGAGTCGAGTCCGCCTGAGAGCACTATCAATGTATCTCTGTTCATAAGCCGCTACCTCCTTTCGTTGTCAGCTACGCGGTTCATCTGCGCCATCAGGCGCTCGCGCTTCATCTGCTCATGCTCCGAGTCGGCATAGTTAGCAAAAGGATATATGCTTATGCCGCCACGCGGTGTAAACCAACCCGTCACCTCCAAGTAGCGAGGGTCCATCAATCTGACCAAGTCCTTCATTATGATATTCACGCTGTCTTCGTGGAAGTCGCCGTGGTTACGAAACGAGAACAGGTACAGCTTGAGCGATTTTGACTCCACCATCTTCTCACGCGGGATATAGGATATCACTATTCGCGCGAAATCGGGCTGACCGCTCTTAGGGCAGAGGGTGGTAAACTCAGGGCAGTTGAGCGTCACCAAGTACTCGTTTTCAGGATGTTTGTTGACAAAGGTCTCTAACAGCTCCGGACAATAGTCGGTAGGATAGACTGTGGCGTTGTTGCCAAGCAGGCTGACGCCTGATAATTCTTCTTTAGTTCGCATAGTTTTCAGTTTTTGGAGGAAAAACAATAGCTCCTTATCGGTGTTTTTTATAAATTGGGGTAAAACTTTGCAAAGTTAGCACAATTTTTGATATTACAAAAATAAAATAGCTCATTAGGTATGGATAATAGTCGTTCATTTTCATATCATGTCTTTGTATGCCTTATAATAAGCCTGTCGGTATTGTCGTTTATGCCTCTATCAGCCAACGAGTATCGAGGTCGTGTGGTTGACTCTAACGGGCAGGGTATATCATACGCCACCGTGTATATAGCTCAGCAACCCTCGCTTGGCACTGCCACGGGCACTGATGGTAGTTTTGTGCTCTACTCTACTCCCGAGCCATACTTCACCGTAATCATCTCGTTCATCGGTTACGAAAAACAGGAAATGCCATTGTCGGTCTTTGCCGACACGGTGCCGGTAACGGTGGTTCTCAAAGAGCAGCCTATAGCATTAGAAGAGACGGTGGTGGCTGCCAAGCCGCACAAGCAACGCAACAAGCGTAAGCAGATGGCAGAACTGCTATATAAGGTATATAACCAAATGCTCTACGACTTCCCCGAAGAACCAGTCGGCTACACGGTGGTGAGCGACGTGAGAATGGACTCGAAAGGACAACAGTGGGGCGATGGTCAGGACGGTAAGGGGGAGAATACTGGCTCACAGACATGGGGCGCAGAACAGATGATAGCATCTGTTGTGTGCCTTCCAGAGCAAGGAAGGGACGGACGCGACTCCGTACAGTTTGCAGGGCAACTATGCAAACGTTTTTTTAATGACACGCTCAGGAAACAGGTTGACAACATAATTGGAAGCAAAGAACTGCAAAAGAAAAAGAAAGAGCTGAAGATGGTGACCTCCATTGACTCCGGCGTTATAGTGCACAGCAAACTATGGGAGATGGGAGATATCCGCTACGGCTTCAAGAAAAACATGAAGAACGTCAGAAACTGGGAAGTCAACACTGACAACGAAAACGAGATTGTTCTCACTTACACCGAGAAACACAACTTCATCGGGATATTCAAGATGGAGATGAAACGTCATTACGTCTTGAACGCCTATACATATAGTGTACTTCGTTTCTCGGAAGAAGCTATGGCAGAAGCCCACATACCTTTCGGCTACAAAGTTAAAGGTGTCTATTTGGATATGCTCAATCTTATAAACATGAGCAATGAGAAAATAGAAAAATACAGGTTAAAACACATGTATTCCCACGTGCGGCTAAACACATTTTATCAACATAGAGACGAAGGTATATATCTCAAGGAGAAAAACATGGTGGCAGATGTGACTATGATTGACAACAAAGACGGAAAAATTCCTCTCTATCTGACTGCCACACAACTCGCAACCCAAATACAGACCCACGATGTAACTCTCCTGCCGGAGGAAGCGTTAAAGAAGCGAGTTCCAAGAGAAATTGTCGAGATTTACTAAATCAACGTCTCCTGCTGTCCACATATACGTATGGCGAACACAATTCGCCGTCAATAACTTCCCGAATCGTATCACCCTCAAACAGATAAGAACAAGGAAAACCATCAATAAAATCAACACTTCTTATATCAACTTCCACCACATCCTTGACAATAGGAAATCGGCTTTGAAACATGCACCTTAGAGAATCTGTCCGCTCATCTAACGAATCAACCACAGCAACAGCACACAAATTATCCACTATCCCCATACGCATCCATGCACTGAAATTTTCCATAGAATTTGTACAATGTGAACACTTATAAGTGAAAAACATGATGAGTCCTGAGTCTTTCTCACATTTCACAACATATTTAGACAATGGGGTTTGCACCACAGATTTGCCAATAAATGGAGATTGATATTCGATGAAAGCAAATGGTCTGTATGACATGCCGGCCAAAAAGACGGAAGAGAACATTATTGTTGTTATGGTTACTATTTCCCATGTCTTGATAGTTTCTGCAATCTTACCGTTCTCTTTTAATGAAATAAAAAGAAGTATTAAGAGCGTAAAGTTTCGCAAATAGACCAACAATGGAGATGAGCGAAAAGGCATGTAACGTCCAAAACATCCGCAATCGGTAATACCGTGTATTCGCCATGCATATGTAAATGCAACTGTAAAAACGAATAACATCACTACACCTAAAACTCTTATTATTTTGGTGTAAACATTAAAAATCAAACAAACACCTATAAATATCTCCGCCAATATAATAAATGGCGCAAAATAATTAAAACGATTCAGACCATAATCAACTATTAGTTGTTGAAATCCAAACACGTCTGATATTTTCCCAAGACCCGAGAGAACAAAAACACCTCCGACAACAATTAGGGAAATACGAGAAAGATATATATTCATAATAGAGAATAAAAAAAGCTGAGGCTATCTAACTATTTTGTTGTTAGACAGCCTCATTTTGTCACTTGCAAAAACAACCACCTTGGTCTCCATAGCAATATGATCCCTTATACCCTGCGTTCGCACATTTAGATTTACAACTGCTTTCAGAAGTGGCAGTTCCTATCATGACATAACCATTTGAACCACATGTATAACCTTGCGCGAAACCTCTTGCAGCACTTGAGACTGCTGCTCCATCTGTACCGCTACCTAAAGCGATTAAAGTGAAAAAGCCAAGCACTACTACTTGTAATGCAATGACAAGAAAAGTTTTCTTAGACATAAGAACAATATTAGAGTTAAACAATAAGTTGTAATATCAAACCAATCAAAGGTTCCTGATATGAAACCCAAATATTGACCGGCTTCCAACAGAAAAGGGAGACTGACGGCTATGCCCACAAGCAGACGATTCAGCCATCCCTTTTCTGTTAAGAACCACGTTTGCAACAACAACAATGCCATATACCAAAGCGCATCCGGCAAGCAAAATACGATAAAATAGACTAACGGATTTTCTGTATTGCCGATTATTATTTTTCCGGAGGCAACATGCAATTTGTCAAATGCTATAATTGGCAACCGACAATAGAAATAAATACCGCTACCAATTACAAGCAAAGCCACTGCCACAAGAAGAATAATCATTATTGCGCGCTGGTTAGGCATTTATGATTCAAATATGCACTATAAACATTTAGTTCCACTAATAGAGGTAACTTTTACCGCACTAGGACTACTACCTTGTTTATTTTCACTTGGTATAGAAATTTTTATTTCTGTTGTTCTATTAGGTCCTGCAAGTCCTTTTGCGCTGAATGTTTTAGCATCTGATCTCCCATATACAACTTCTATCGTAACAGTTACATTAGCAGAAATATCTTGACTATCATTACCGACAGTAACTGTAACGGTATTATTATTGGTCAATTCACAGGAATAAACTTCTATATTATCGTTAGAATTTGATATCTTACATACTTGCGCATTCATCATAGTTGAGACACAGAATATGGCAATCAATAAAAATAACATTTTTTTCATATCTCTTTT
>CAMHGK010000055.1 GCA_946184695.1 uncultured Bacteroidales bacterium
CGCAACTATATCTTTGATACCATACGTTCCGTTTTTCGCCTTTTCGGCTTCCGGCAGATAGAGACACCTGCAATGGAAAACCTCTCTACGCTGTTGGGTAAATACGGTGAAGAAGGCGATAAACTGTTGTTTAAGATACTCAACTCAGGTGATTGGCTCTCGCCATTGCAGTCTGCCGAAGGCAACCTTACCTCAAACAGTGCTGCCTCTTTAGTCTCAGAGAAAGGGCTGCGCTACGACCTGACAGTGCCTTTTGCGCGTTTCGTGGTGCAGCATCGCGAAGAGTTGCATTTCCCATTCCGCCGCTATCAGATACAGCCTGTCTGGCGGGCCGACCGACCTCAGAAAGGGCGCTATCGCGAATTCTATCAGTGTGATGTCGATGTTATCGGTACCGATTCACTCATGTCGGAACTGGAGCTCATTCAGATTGTGGAGGAGGTGTATCGCCGTTTCAACGTACGCGTATGCCTTAAACTCAACAACCGCAAGGTGCTCGCAGGAATAGCCGAGGTGGTGGGCGCACCCGATAAACTCATCGAACTGACCGTGGCTATCGACAAACTCGACAAGATAGGACTCGACAAAGTAAATGCCGAACTCTTGGAAAAAGGTCTGACAGAGGAAGCCGTCAGAAAGCTGCAACCCATACTTGCACTTTCAGGCACTAATCAAGAGAAACTCTCAAAAGTTGAGCAACTGCTGCACGGCTCGGAGATAGGTATGAAGGGCGTAGAGGAACTCAGCCGTCTGTTCTCGCTGACGCAGAAAGCAGGCGTCAAGCTGAACATTGAACTCGACCTCTCGCTTGCTCGCGGTCTGAACTATTACACCGGCGCCATCTTCGAGGTAAAGGCATTAGATGTGGCTATGGGTTCGATAACCGGTGGCGGTCGCTACGATAATCTCACGGGCATCTTCGGCATGCCCGGTGTGTCAGGCGTGGGTATATCTTTCGGAGCCGACCGTATCTATGATGTGCTCAACGAACTCAACCTCTACCCCGATATGCTAACCGAGCAGACACAGCTCTTGTTTGCCGTCTTTGGCGAGCCGGAACAGGAGTATGTGCTCAGTTGGGCAAGCAGGGCACGCCGATTAGGCATCAATGCCGAGATTTATCCCGAACCCGTCAAGATGAAACGTCAAATGGCATACGCTAACGACATGAATATACCTTTTGTTGCAGTGGTCGGGGCAGATGAGATGGAGCAGCAGAAAGTGATGCTAAAAGACATGAACACCGGCGAACAGCAACTCGTCACTTTCGACCAACTAATCAATATTGTAAATAAAGAGAAATAATACAATCACAAACATGGCAACAGAACAGCAGTTTGATAAGGTTATAGAGCAGTGTCGCCGTATCTATCAGCTCAAGATGCAGGATTACGGACCATCATGGCGTATTATGCGAGTGCAGACCGTTAACGACCAGCTCTTTATCAAAGCCAAGCGTATTCGAGAGATTGAGACTACCGGCGTCAATCTTGTGGGCGAGTCGATAGAAGGTGAACTGATGGCGATAGTCAACTATAGCGTCATTGGTCTTATACAACTCTTTGAGGGATATTCCGATACGGTGGACATGACGCGCGAGAAAGCTCTTGAACTATACGATAAATATGTCGCCGAGGCGCGTGAGCTGATGCTCCGCAAGAACCATGACTATGGTGAGGCATGGCGTGAAATGTTTTCAACATCGCTTACCGATATCATCCTCACCAAGATAAACCGCAATAAGTCCATCGCTGCCAACGACAACCGCACACTCATCTCCGAAGGCGTTGATGGCAACTATTTCGATATGCTCAACTATGCTGTATTCGCACTGATAAAAGCAGCAGAAAAAAACAGTTCAACTGATAAATCTGAGTAAAATGAACAAGTGGAAACATATCTGTGCGAGCATCGCCCGCACGCTTCTCGGGTTGACATTCATCTTCTCAGGCTTCGTTAAAGCCGTTGACCCGCTTGGTACTGTCTATAAGATAGAAGATTATCTCAAGGCTTTCGGTGGTTTCTTTAATAACCTGATGCCTTTGGCAGGAGTTGCTGCTTTTACGCTTATCATCTTCGAGTTCGTACTTGGTGTGTGCCTGCTATTTAACGTACGCACAAAACTGACTTCGTGGCTTGCACTGCTGATGATGGCTCTGATGACTCCACTCACACTTTATATTGCCATAGCCAATCCTGTCAGCGACTGCGGTTGCTTTGGCGATGCCATAGTGCTGAGCAACTGGGCAACATTCTGGAAAAACATAGTGTTGCTCGCACTTGTCATAGTGCTGCTTTGCTGGAAGCGCTATGTACCGCAGACCTTCGTGGGAAAGGCAGAATGGGGTATAGCCATTTTGGCAATTCTGCTTGTAGCAGGTTTTATGGCGTATAACCTCACTCACTTGCCCGTCATCGACTTCCGCCCGTATAAGGTTGGTAATAACATACCTGAATTGATGCAGTATCCTGATGACGCTCAACCTGATATCTATCGGACTACGTATATCTACGAGAAAGATGGCAACAAGCAGGAGTTTACACTGAGCGACTATCCGCAAGGCGACTCCACATGGACCTTTGTAGAATCGAAATCGGTACTCGTAAAGAAAGGCTATGAGCCTCCTATCCATGACTTCGAGATTGTTGATATTGTCAATCTTGAAGATATTACGGAAGATGTGCTCGATGCCGATGTAGCTGTGTTGGCTGTGATGTACAACCTCAGGAAAGCCGACAAACGGCAACTTGAGAAACTCATTCGTCTTGCTCAGATAGAACAGCAGAACGGACACATGTTCTGCATTCTGACAGGTAGCAGCTCAGGCGATATCGACGAGTTTCTGATGTCTCAGATTCAGCCTAAATGCCCGACGCAGACCGACTACGAGCTCTTTGAACAGGCGGTATGTACGTGCGATCCTGTGACGCTCAAGACTATAGTGAGAGCCAACCCGGGAGTGATAGTGCTTAATTCGGGTACCGTAGTGGATAAGTATAACCTTGCCAATTGTGACCTTGAGGATTTGGAAAATCTCAAAGAAGATAACATAATCGACGAGGAATACTATGTGGAGGAAGAATACGATGATGATACACCTCTCAATCAGGACTTCTCCGACACCGACGTCTATACCGACGAACAAGACTTTTCCGAAGAATAATATTCTAAAACACAAACTATAATCTATAAACAAATAAGAATATGAGAACAAAAATGGTAGCAGGCAACTGGAAAATGAACAAGACCCTGCAAGAAGGTGTGGCTCTTGCCACCGAACTGAAAGAAGCATTGAAACAACAAACTCCCAAGTGCGAAGTAGTGATAGCTACTCCGTTTATCCACCTCGCTTCAGTGGCTCAGGTGATAGAGGGTTCGCCTATTCGGCTTGCGGCCGAGAACTGCGCCGACAAAGCACAAGGTGCATACACAGGTGAAGTGAGCGCCGCTATGGTACGCTCTACAGGTGCTGAGTACTGTATTATCGGTCACTCAGAGCGTCGTGCATATTATCATGAGGACTATAGCATACTGCGCGAGAAAGTGCTTTTGGCGCTTGAGAACGGACTCAAACCCATATTCTGCATCGGTGAAGTAAAAGAGGAACGCGAAGCAAACATACATGAGCAGGTGGTCAAAGACCAACTCGAAGGTTCTGTGTTCAACCTCACAGCAGAGCAGTTCGCTCAGGTGACTCTTGCTTACGAACCGGTATGGGCTATCGGTACCGGACTTACAGCTACTCCGGCTCAGGCTCAAGAAATGCATGCTTTTATACGTAAGACTGTTGCAGAGAAATATGGTGCACAAGTAGCAGATGACACCACCATACTATACGGTGGCTCGTGCAACGCTAAGAATGCGGCTGAACTATTTGCTAACCCCGATGTTGACGGTGGTCTGATAGGAGGTGCTTCGCTCAAGGCTCCTGACTTCTGCACCATCATTGCTGCAAGATAACAAATCCGACAAGCAATGGCACTGATAAAGAGTGTTAGGGGTTTCACCCCTGAGATAGGTGAGGGCTGTTTTCTTGCCGACAATGCTACCATAGTCGGTGATACCAAGATAGGTGAGGGCTGCTCTATTTGGTTCAATGCCGTTCTGCGTGGCGATGTCAATTCCATACGCATCGGCAACCATGTCAATATTCAAGACGGTTCAGTGTTGCATACCCTATACCAGAAATCAACAATTGAGATAGGCGACTATGTGTCAGTGGGGCATAACGTGACCATTCATGGTGCACATATCCGCGATTACGCACTCATTGGTATGGGCAGCACCTTGCTCGATGATGTAGAGGTGGGCGAAGGCGCCATAGTGGCAGCGGGTGCATTGGTGCTGAAGAATACCAAGATAGGACCCTATGAAATCTGGGGTGGAGTACCTGCCAAGTTCCTGAAGAAGGCCGACCCCGAACAGACGGCAGAGATCAATCGCAAGATAGCCCACAACTACGCCATGTATGCTTCGTGGTATAGCGAGGAGTAGTAACTGCATCTATCATACCTGTCAGTATTCAATAACTGATTGTAACCCATGTTTCGCCCTCTGAGATATTTGCTCGACTTGTTTTTTCCGCTGCTCTGTCCGTGCTGCCGGAAGCCGATAGACAGTGAAAGCGAGTTGATATGTCCGTCATGTAAGGGCACCATACGCCTCACAGAGCATGTGGTGAAACAAGGCAATATGGTCGAACAGATGTTTGGCGACATCCAGAAGGTGACATGTGCTGCTTCTTTCGCTTACTACACCGACGAGTCGGCTCTCCGTCGAGCTATCCATGCTCTCAAGTACGGGGGCAGACCTCAACTGGGAGAATGGCTCGGGCAGTGGGCAGCAAGCGAGATGAAGCGGCAGAATGAAGAATGGTTTGATAAGGTGGATGCTATAGTGCCTGTGCCGTTGCACCCTAAGAAACAACGAAAACGCGGATATAACCAATCGTACGAGATAGCCCTGGGAGTAGCGCAAGTGATAGCAAAGCCTGTTATTGATGATGCTCTCAGTAAGGTGGTTGACAATCCCACTCAGACTCACATGACCATCGAGCAGCGAAAACAAAACTCGCAAGGTGTGTTCTTGCTTAACAATTTGCGGGCGACTGAGTTGCGCGGTAAGCACCTGCTGCTCATCGACGATGTGGTAACTACCGGCAGCACACTGCGCGACTGTATCCGATGCCTCACTCCGCTGAGAGGTACCACCATACAGGTGATGACGTTAGCGGTGCCTGCAAATAATCTTCGCAGCAGCACTTTGAATACATGAATTTTGAATCTTGGGCTTTACCGAAAGATTCGTAAAACAGTTGAATAAAAGATTCGTAAAACAGTTGAATTATGTACAAGAGAATCTTGCTAAAACTTAGCGGCGAGTCGCTTCAGGGCACTCAAGGCTACGGTATCGACCCCGTGCGCCTATCCGACTATGCCCGCCAAATAAGGCAGGTAGCGCTCGGCGGTACCGAGGTGGCTATCGTGATTGGCGGAGGTAATATCTTCCGCGGACTGTCAGGCTCAAAGAAAGGTTTCGACCGTGTAAAAGGCGACCAGATGGGTATGCTCGCCACCGTTATTAACTCGCTTGCATTGTGTTCTGCACTTGAGGCTGAGGGACAGAAGGCTGCCGTATTGACCTCCGTACGTATGGAACCGGTGGGAAATCTCTATCAAAAAGACAAAGCCTTGCAACTGCTCGGCGAAGGGCATGTGGTAATAGTGGCAGGAGGAACGGGTAACCCGTATTTTACAACCGACACTGCATCTGTCTTGCGCGCCATTGAACTCGAAGCCGACGTCATGCTCAAGGGGACTCGCGTCAACGGAGTTTATACCGCCGACCCCGAGAAAGATCCCGCTGCCAAGAAGTTTGAGTCGATAACCTATGCCGAAGTGCTCAACCGCAACCTCAGAGTGATGGACCTTACTGCCATCTCGCTTGCTAAAGACAACAATATGCCTATCTATGTGTTCGATATGGACACCATTGGTAATCTACAGAAGGTGCTGGCAGATGAGAAGATAGGTACATTGGTGTATTGAACTTACCCAATCAGGCATGGCTGAAAACTGAGTTTTTAGTGTGCCCGTAAACTTTGAACATAATCGTTTAATCATTAAAACGTTGATACTATGATTGAGCCTAAAGTTATCCAAGCCGATGCTGAAGAACTGATGCAGTCGGCTGTCATGTATCTCGATGATACATTGGCCCATATTCGTGCAGGTAAGGCTACTCCGAAGATTCTCGATGCAGTCCGCATCGACTATTACGGTTCGCAGACCCCGCTTGCTAACGTCTCAACCATCACCACACCCGATGCTCGCACCATCGTTATCCAACCGTGGGAACGCAAGCTTTTGCCTGACATCGAGCGTGCTATCATCAACTCCAACATCGGACTCGCACCATCGAACAATGGTGAGGTGATACGCCTTAGCATACCGCCATTGACGGAAGACCGCCGTCGCGATTTGGTTAAGCAATGCAAGGCTGAGGCTGAGAATGCCAAGGTATCGGTTCGCAACGCACGTCGAGATGCTATTGAGACGCTCAAGAAGCAGATTAAAGAAGGATTGTCGGAAGACAACGAGAAAGATGCTGAGAGCGAGGTACAAAAGCTTCACGACAAGTATATTCGTGAGATCGACGAAGTGTTCGCTAAGAAGGAGAAAGAGATAATGACAGTATAACCTTCGGGTGGACGTTGTGTCTCTTTTTTAATCACTTATAGTGAGAAACTGGTTATATATAATTATATTGCCTGTGCTGTTACTATGTGCCGGCAATGTGCTTTTGGCGTCCGATGATGTGCGCACCGAAGGAGTATATTCCAATGTTGTGCGCTCGGAAGACGGACGCTCTGTTACTGTCACTCGCTCCACTAAGCCTACTCAGGTTCGCGTGCGCAAGAGCCAACCACGCTTCTTCGACCAGATCTATATGCTTGACCTGCCCGTCATGGCAGTGCCGGTGGTGGCATACTCGCCGGAGACCAATTGGGAGTTTGGTGCCGGTGTGGCAGGGTTCTTCTATGCAGGCGACAACCGTCGTCGGTCTTTCGCGCAGCTCAATGGTGCCTATACGCTCAACCGGCAGTGGTATCTGAGTTTCGCTTCCAACCTCTACTTCGATAACGGTTGGTTCATGCAGGTTCGTGCAGGCTACAGAGACTATCCCGACTATTGGTTTGGTATAGGCAATGGTATCGACGAGCATCTTGTAGCTACCCGGTACAACTCTCGGCGCGGGCATCTGACACTTCAACCGCAGTATCGGCTGCCGCTCAATTGGAGCGTTGGACTTAATATCAATATGCTTCACGAGCGTACCGCCGACCCTGTATTAGGTTATGGCAAGACGTGGCTTACGGGTGTCGGGGCAGTGGTGCAATACGACTCGCGTGATGAACTCTATTACCCCCGTCGGGGACTGTTCTTTAAGACTATTGCAAGCTATTACTATTCCGCCTATACTCCTGTCGGAAGCCTCGGACTTGTCAGTATCGACCTCAGGCACTATGTGCCGCTCTACAAAGACCTTATCTTTGCATGGCAATTGGTGGCTGAGGCGGCTCTCGGTGAAAACAAGCCGTTCCAACTGCTACCCACAATCGGAGGTCAGGACCTGCTGCGAGGGGTGCGCCGCCAGATGTTTCGCGACGATATGGCATTGGCTCTGCAAGCCGAACTGAGAATACCGGTGTGGGATGTGCTGAAAGCAACGGTGTTTGCCGGAGTAGGGGATGTATATAACCTGGGCAACTGGCATTGGGCAGTGCCTAAAGTAAGCTACGGAGCAGGACTGAGAGTGATGTTCAATGCGGCTAAGGTCAACTTGCGTTTCGATGTGGCGCGTACTAATGTCAATCCATCGTGGAGGGCAGACGGCTGGTCGTTCTATCTGACATGTACGGAGGCTTTTTAGCGATATAGAGGGTGTGTCAAAAAGGATGATTTATCAATAATTGTCTTTAATTGTCGATAATTGTTGACCTATATAAATAATTTTTAGATAATTTTGGGTAATTTTGGACGAACTATATTAAATATACAACTTGTAAAAATCCAGTATAGATTTTTGACACACCCTTCTGTCTAACATTTATTTCTATCATATAGCTCAAATGCAGGATTTCTTCAAAGGTTTAGTAATACGCTCGACCGGCAGCAGTTTCTCAGTACTATCAGAAGGAGGAGATGTTCACGAGTGCCATGTAAAAGGTAACTTCCGTATTCGCGGTATTCGCAGCACTAACCCCGTAGCAGTGGGCGACAATGTGACTGTGGAGCAACTTGCTGATGGCACCAACTGGATAACCGACGTTGCCGACCGTAAGAACTATATCGTCCGCCGCTCCACTAACCTCTCGAAAGACTCTCATATTCTCGCGGCCAATATCGACTATGTGGCTTTAATCGTCACGGTCAACCACCCTCAGACCAACACCATCTTCATCGACCGCTTCCTTGCCACTGCCGAGGCATACCGTGTGCCCGCTGTGCTTATATTCAATAAGATTGACTTGCTCGATGGCTATGAGACCGAGTATCTCAAGGCTCTGCAGGCTCTCTATAGCTCGCTCGATTATCCTACTTTCACCATATCGGCGACCAATCTGCAACCTTCCGATAGCCAATATCAAAGTCTGATGGATTTTCTGCATTGCTCAAAAACTCTGCTGTCGGGCAATTCCGGCGTAGGTAAGTCAACACTGCTCAATGCTCTTGTCGGACATGATGTGGCACGCACCGGACTCATTTCCGCAGCCCACGACAAAGGTATGCATACCACCACCTTCTCGCAGATGTACCGTTTGCCGTTTGACCATACAGCATGGCTTATTGACACTCCGGGGATAAAAGGGTTTGGCTCGTTTGATATGAAGCGCGAGGAGATATCGCATTATTTTCGGGATATATTCAGCATGTCGAAAGACTGCCGTTACTACAACTGCACCCATACCCACGAGCCAGGTTGCGCTGTAAGGCAGGCTGTAGAAGAACACCGTATAGCCTCTTCACGATATGAAAGCTATCTATCGATGCTCGGCGACTGCACCGAAAGCAAATACAGATGATTATTATTTTTTATTTCTATGAATACGCAAGCTATATTAGATTTTCTTCGCCAACTTATTGTCAATAACAACCGCGAGTGGTTCAATCAGCACAAGCAACTTTATCTCGACTGCAAGTCGGATTTCGAGACTTTCGTCAATCAGTATATCGACAAACTCAGCGTTGCAGAACCCGGACTCAGGGGACTGACCGCACAAGAATGTGAGTGGCGAATATATCGTGACACACGATTCTCTGCCGACAAGACTCCATACAAGGACCATTTCGGAGCATTTCTTGCGCCTCACGGAGGAAAGAAAAGCCCATACGGCGGCTACTACCTTCACCTTACTCCTAACGGATGTATGTTTGCAGGGGGTATCTGGGGACCCGAGAAAAACTTGTTGCAAGCACTCCGTCAGTCTGTATTAGACAACTACGACGAACTCGAGCAGATAACTCAAAATACGCATTTCCGAAAGTATTTCAGCGGCTTCGACACCTACTATCAACTTTCGCGCACACCTCTCGGCTTCCCGCGCGACTTCTGCCATGACGACTGGCTTAGGCTCAAAGCATATACTGTCACTTGTCCGCTGACCGACGAGCAAGTGTCCGACCCTCAATTTCTCGACTTGCTGATGGATATCTCGTTGGCAACCAAACCGCTCAACGACTTTCTCAACTATACCGTAGATGAACTCAGCGGTAATCTCTAATATCATGTCATAGCGATGCAATAACCGATGGACCTGCAATCGAAAGCACTCAACCGTGAAATATTGAAACTCTCGGTTCCAAGTATCCTTGCCAATATCACCATACCGCTTGTCGGTATAGTAGATACTGCCATTGTAGGTCATTTGGGCGACCTTAGTGCCATCGGCGGTATTGCCATTGGCACCATGCTATTCGACCTTCTCTATTGGAACTTTGGCTTTCTCAGAGTCAGCACCGCCGGCATGACGGCGCAAGCCTACGGGCGTCACGATAGCACCGCTTGCACGCGTCTGCTCACTCAGTCGCTCACCACCGCCCTTTCTGCTGCATTGCTTATATATTTGGTGCAGTGGGTGTTCGTTACGGTGGTACTATGGTTTACACCATGCTCAGAGGTGGTGGCAGACTTTGCACGACGGTATTTCTTCATTCGCGTCTGGGCCGCTCCTGCCACTCTCTCGCTGATGGCACTCAAAGGGTGGTTTATCGGTATGCAGAACACTATAGCGCCCATGATAACCGACATCGTGGTCAATGTGGTGAATATGGCAGCATCGTTTTTCCTTGCTGTATATACACTTGTCGGTACATTAGGTGTGGCATGGGGAACGCTGATAGCCCAACTGACCGGACTGCTTACAGCCGTGGTGATACTCGTCGCCAAGTATAGGCCTACCGTCCGGCAGATGCTCGACCGCGAGTTCTTCCGCGTGAGTATGCAGTGGCAGCAAATTCGCCGACTGATGGCAATGAACGGCAACCTGTTTGTCCGCTCGCTGTGTTTCATGGTTGTCTATGTGGGCTATACCACCATTGCCGCCTCTTATGGTGATACCGAACTTGCTGTCAGCACTATTCTGATGAAGCTCTTTATGTTCTTCTCGTATTTCGTCGATGGCTTTGCGTATGCCGGCGAGGCACTGAGCGGGCGACTTGGCGCTATGGCAGAAGGCGGCTGGCATAAAAACGAGCAGGTAAGGCGCGTTGTGCAACTGCTGTTTGTGTGGGCAACAGCAGTTGGCTTGCTTTTCTCTTTGATATATGGTCTGGCAGGCACGCCGCTCATCTCTCTGATGACCGACGAGCCGGCTCTGCTGCAAGCATCAGAGCGCTATCTGCTGTGGTTGGCACTGATGCCTATTACCTCAGCTCTTGCTTTTATGTGGGATGGAATTTTTATAGGCGCTACTGCAGACAAGGCAGTGCGCAACTGTATGATATGGGCGGCTGTGGGCTTTGTGCTTACCTATCTCTGTCTGCTTCCTACGGGCTCTACTCATGCCCTCTATGCCGCATATTTTATGCACCTGTTCGTACGTGCCGTCTATCTGAGCATCGACTGGCAATACGGAAGTCTCAAGGGCTGACTTTCTTGCTTCAGAAATTGAATTTGGTCATCACCTGTACCCTGTGGTTGGTCACCCAATGCAGGTCTGCCTCTGCCAATCCGTTGGCAAGGTTAAGTTGTGTCTTGTCGCCATACTGGGCTGAGGTGAGTTCGTACTCCGCCCCTAACTGGAACCTGCCGATAGTCCAAACTATATTAGGCGCAACACGGTAAGCACGGTTAAGGTTGCTGAAGCTGTTTTTGCTGAAGTAGAAGTCGTCAGCAGAAATGATAGGCTCTTTGGTGCCGAAGTTGCGCACGTAGCCTGCAAACAAAACGCCTTTGATGCGCTTACCGTAACTCAGGCATACCAATGTGGTAGAGTTGCGGGTAGGGGTATAAGAGTGGCTGCCATCGGCATTCTGACGGCTCACAGCATAACCTCCGTTGAGATTGACATGCTCGCCCGATTCGGCAAAGACCGACTTGGCTTGTAGCATGAAATCGCCTGCCTTATATTGGAAATATAGAAAAGGTGTGAAGGTTGTCAGACGCTCTCTGACCCTGACTTGTACCTCTGTCCCGCTTGGTGATACGAGCGTACCGATATGGCGCGGACTGATACTCAGAATGTCCACGCCCGCTTTTACTAACAGAGCATCTTGATGGTTGAAGTTCAGTCCAACAAATATCTCAGGTGTTTTGGAGTATTTGATATAGTTGGCAGAAGGACCTTCGGGTCCTGCTGAGGTGTATTGCATCTGCCACATAGCAGCCGCGGTCAGCGAGAACCAACCGGCAAGGCGGGCGTCTAATTTTACTTGAGGTGTGCGGCTGAACGGACCGAAAGGAGCACCGCTGTTGAGGCACAAAGTAGGGGGCAGGTCAAGAGCCATCGGGTGCCAGGTCTGACCCATCAGCAGGTCCACGCGGGCGATATTTCCGCTTTTGCCCATGCTCAGGCTGTCCCAAGTGAGTGTCATATAAGCATGGCGCAGGCGCAGTAGCGCCACTCCCGTCACTCCCGACAAACCCGTATAGAAGTCTGCTTCCACCTTCCCCGAAAACTGAGTGCTGCCTACTTGGTATCCGACAATGTCAAGACCAAGCCGCGTGGTGAGCGAAAGGAAACGAAACGATGATTGTGCTTTGAGATCTTCGCGCTGAATGCCCGAAGCCTGAGCCTCAGTCTCTGTCTGGTTCCATTTGTTGTCCAAAGGCAGGTAACTGAACAAATCGCCGGTGCCTGCCAACGACTCACGAGTGTCGAAAGTGAAGTAGTTGCGCACAAACCCGTAAGGCCTCAGGTGCGTCCGTATGTGCTGCTTCACTGCTTCGCGGCGTGCTTTCTTTTGTTCTACTTTTTTTTCATTCTGATCTTCTGTCAGCTGTTCTCTTGGCTCAACTTTTTGTTCGCCTTGCTCAACTTTCTGCTCTTCTTTTATCTGCTCGCTGTTTTGGATGGTTTGTGCAGCGAGACTGCTGCTCAATAGCAGTAGCAGTACCAACAGGTTGATTCGTATGTTTGTTGTCAGGTGAGTTGTCTTATGTGTTCTCATGGCGGTGGTTTTTATTATGCCGCAAAGTTACAAAAAATTAAGCATAATGACAAAAAATGTAGAATTATTTGGAACTTATAAAAAATTGATAATTGCCAATTGTACATTGTCAATTTTACATTAAATATCTGTCTCTTTTGTCCCATTTGTTCCTTTTTGCATGCACTAATACCGAGCTTTTACCGATGCATCATAAAAAGGACAAAACTACCCCAAGACATGTTTTTCGACATCTCCATATCAAAGCTGCATAGTTTTATAAAAAATCACACACTCAAGATAATTGTCTAAGACATCCTTTAGCCCTCCCATTGGAAGGATTACAAACAAAAACAAAACGACATTCACAAGTTAACTTGAAAATGTCGTTTTGGTTCTGTTTGTGACCCATGCAGGATTCAAACCTGCAACCTTCTGATCCGTAGTCAGATACTCTATTCAG
>CAMHGK010000056.1 GCA_946184695.1 uncultured Bacteroidales bacterium
TTCTATCAACGATGCATTCTATCAACGATGCATTCTATCAACGATGCATTCTATCAACGATGCATTCTATCCGCAGGCTCTCCCCCGCCCTTTGGGAGGGGGGGCAGGGGGCGGGTTACTATAAAACCCCTAAAAGTCATAAAACAGCAAAAAGATTAAATCATTGCAAGCCTCCGTTGCGCCGCAAAGTTACTACATTTTAATTAAATGCACAAATATTACATAAAAAAGCCGCATAGCTGATTGGCCATGCGACTTTTTTATGTATCAAGAACTACTATTTATCAAGTTCTTCGTTGAGTGCATTGTACTTATCAAGTATCTGGCTGTCGGTCTCGCGGAAGCGGAAGTACAGACCTTTCAGCAGTAATGCTACATTGCGGTCGTCTGGAGCCAACTTATGTGCTTGCTCCAAATAAGGCATCGACTTATAGTAGAGTTCCGCTTCTTCCTTCTTGATTCTCTTGTAATTCACTTCATCGTTGATGTTGAGCGAGTTGGCCTCGTCACCTTTGAGCACGGCCTTGTTGTAATATACTCGGCCTATACCTGCTTGAGCGTCTGCAAGATTTGCATTGAGCGAGGCTGCCTTCTCATAGTCAACCAATGCTTCGTCGTACTGACCATCGTTGAGTTTCAGGTCGCCACGTTTGGTGTAATAGTCGGCTCTTTGCGGATCACGCTCAATGGCTTCCGACAAGTAGTCAACTGCATCCTGCTTTCTTCCTGAAGTAAAGTAGATATTGATTAGGTTATGCAGGAACCAAGCCTCTTTCGGATAGACCTCTATCGACTGCTTCAGTGAGGCTTCAGCATTTGCGGTGTCTTTTTGATCGATATACGACTGATACAAGAATTCGTGAGCGGTAAGGGCATCATTATAGTTGGCAACATCGAGCACCTCTTTCTGGCGGAATTGCTTGAACACCTCTATTGCTTCGGGATACATCTTTGCCATATATGCAAAACGTCCGGCATACAGAAGGAATGTATAGTAAAGCGTGTCCTTTACCATCTGCTGTTGAGACTTGGGATCTTGCATCATGTCGAGCGAAGGCATATTCAGGTGCTTCATAAACTCGCGATAGGCGCTCTTATAGTCGCCGTTCTCATAGAACGAGAAACCGTAGGATATCAGCGTCTGGGTACGATAATAGTCGAGCATGCGTGTTACAATCTGCTTGCGTGTTGAAGCATCTACCTTACCTTTGGCATTAGGTATTTGCGACATCTTGTCTGCCACGAGCCAATAGTCGTATGACTCGCTTGTGGGAGCCGACATCTGCAGGTCACTTACCTGAGTGCCCATGCTGCGCTTTACCTGATAATACTGAAACTCGTTGTAGCCTATCAGTCCTGCTACATACCATGTATTGGTCAAGTCTTTGGTAGAAGGATCCTCAAGGGCTGCCCGAATAGCAGTACGAGCGGCATCGAAATCAGGATTTTCGAGTGCGGATGAGAGATTCTTTGCCTTATTAACATTGCTCTTTTGAGCCAAGCAGCTCACGCTTATCAGTGCGACTGCCAACATTAGCGTAATTTTTTTCATAGTTATTATGAATTAAATGTTATTTCCTTTTGTTGCTTACTTTAATGACTTCAACTTCCGTGCCAAACTGCCACAGCCAAACTGCAGCAGTTAGCACCGAATTTGCATCACTCTTGATTTTCATTTGTTTGCTGAGTCTCAGCCGAGCCTTCCGCTTGGCTATCGTCAGCAAAATCTTGCAGGTTGCCTTCTTCTATTTCTGCACTTGCAGGTTGCTCTGTAGGTTGCTCCTCGTCCTTGGGAACTACGCAACCATATACAAGTGTATCCTGGCGTTTCTGCAAGTCAATCAAACGGACTCCTTGCGCAGCACGACCGCATATTCTGATTGAATCCATCGGCATACGAATAGCTGTACCCGACTTATTGATGAGCATGAGGTCCACATCATCAGTTACGGCATCAATGCCTATCAGGTTGCCCGTCTTTTCGGTGATGTTGATAGTCTTCACGCCCTTGCCGCCACGATTAGTGATGCGGTATATCGGCTCGCCGTTCTCGTCGTCAAGCAGAGTGCGCTTGCCATAGCCGTTTTCCGAAATCACGAGTACGCTTTCGTCGGTTCCCTTTGCTACGGCTATCATACCTACTACATGGTCCTTGCCGTCTTCGTCAAGTGTGATAGCCTTGACACCTGTTGCAGGACGTCCCATCGGGCGCACTGTGGCTTCGTTGAAGCGTACCACCTTACCGTTGTAGCTTGCCACCAGAATCTCAGACTTGCCATCGGTCAGAGCTACTCGAATCAGTTGGTCATCTTCGCGCATTGAGATAGCAATAATGCCGTTTGCGCGCGGACGAGAATAAGCCTCAAGTGTAGTCTTCTTGATGATACCGTTGCGGGTTATGAATACGAGGAAGTGATTTTCCACATACTCTTTGTCGTTGAGTCCCTTGACATTGATAAAGGCACGCACCTTGTCACCCTTTTCAAGGTTCACCATATTCTGTATTGCTCTGCCCTTTGACTGTTTGTTGCCTTCAGGTATATCATATACCTTGAGCCAATAGCAGCGTCCCATCTCAGTGAAGAACATCATCGTCGAGTGCATCGAGGCTGTATATACATACTCTATGAAGTCTTCGTCGCGGGCATTGCCGGCACGTGAACCTAAGCCGCCCCTACCCTGCTGGCGGAATTCGCTCAAGGCTGTACGTTTGATATAGCCTAAGTGTGAAATGGTTATCACCATGTCGTCGTCGGCATAGAAATCTTCGGGGTTGAACTCCTCTGAAGCATAGACGATCTGAGTGCGGCGCTCATCGGCATATTTGTCTTTTATCTCCTGAAGCTCGTCGCAGATAAGGTCATAGCGCAGTTGCTCGCTGGCAAGCAGTTCGTTCAAGTGTTCTATTAACCTCTCTATTTCAGCATATTCGTTCTTCAATTCGTCAATACGCAGACCTGTCAACTGCGACAAGCGCATATCCACTATTGCCTTCGACTGCAGGTTGTCCAAGTTAAATCGCTGCTCAAGTGCTAACTGGGCTTCGGCAGGTGTGCGTGAAGCGCGTATCAAGCGAACCACCTCGTCAATGTTGTCAACAGCTATTATCAAGCCCTCCAATATGTGAGCACGTTCCTGAGCCTTACGCAGTTCGAAACGTGTACGACGTGTAACAACGTCCATGCGGTGCTCCACGAAATTGGCAACCAACTGCTTCAAATTAAGCAGACACGGGCGTCCCTTCACCAATGCAATGTTGTTCACCGAGAACGCAGATTGCAACTCAGTATATTTGTATAGTTTGTTGAGAATGACCGAAGCGTTGGCGTCGCGACGAACGTCGATATATATTCTCACGTCGCGCTTCGACTGGTCGGAAATACCGGTTATACCTTCAATCTTCTTAGTGCTGACAAGGTCTGCAATTTTCTCTACTAAATCTGATTTCACCACGCCGTATGGCAATTCGCTAATCAGTATGCGCTCCCTGCCGTTGTCTTCTGTCTCTATCTCAGCCTTCGAGCGTATCACTATCCTGCCACGTCCTGTCTCGTATGCCTCTTTCACACCTGCATAGCCATAGATGGTACCGCCGGTGGGGAAGTCAGGAGCCTTGATATAGTGCATCAGCCCTTCAACGTCGATCTCAGGATTGCGGATATAGGCAATACAGCCGTCGATTACCTCGCCGAGGTTATGAGTAGGCATATTAGTTGCCATACCTACAGCAATACCGTTGGCGCCGTTTACGAGCAAGTTCGGAAAACGCGTAGGCAGCACCGTCGGCTCGCGAAGAGTATCGTCGAAGTTGAGCTGCATGTCAACGGTGTCCTTCTCTATATCGCGAAGCATCTCCTCGGCAAGTTTCGACAGACGTGCCTCAGTATAACGCATTGCTGCAGGACTATCACCATCCACCGAACCAAAGTTACCCTGACCGTCAACCAACGTATAGCGCATAGCCCACGGCTGAGCCATACGGACCAGCGTACCGTAAATACTTGAGTCACCGTGGGGATGATATTTACCCATCACCTCACCGACGATACGGGCGGATTTCTTCGTTGGTTTGTCACTTGTGTTGCCGAGTTCGTTCATTCCGAACAGCACCCTGCGGTGAACCGGTTTGAAACCGTCGCGCACATCAGGCAGCGCACGCGACACAATCACACTCATCGAATAATCGATATAGGAAGAACGCATCTCCTGATCGATATTCACTTTGATAATTCTATCGTTGTCAATCATAGTTAATTATATATATTTTCTCTATATTCAGATTTTCTAAAGCCTATAAGACCTCTAAAGCCTCCATACAGCCTCTAATCCCACCCTCCTCTAAAAACGCGCGCAAAAATATAAAAAAAATCCGTTATACGCAAATTTTTTTGCTTCTAACGGATTTTTATTTTGTTTTCGACACTCCCCCGAAAACGCACCTCGACAAGCCCAAATAGCCCGCAACGTATCTTTATCGAAAAATCACATAATTCAACATTCGTATTTTATCACTTTATCCGAATAATTTTCTGAGTTTGGAGCGACAAACTCCACCACGGGTGCTGCATGATGTATGCCACTACCTCGTCGGTGTTCTTGCCCGAACAAGGTTGAAGACTATAACACTCGGCTTTGATATGCCTCCTATACTCCTCCACATCCTGACCTATATACACCAACTTCAACTCATCGACATGCTGTATCTTCAAGCCTTTCAGTGACTTCGGAGAGCATACCACCCAATCTATCCCCTCCGGCAGCAAGCCCGTACCATTAGTCTCAATTGTCACAACAGCAAACAACTTGTGCAATTGCCGCACAAGTTCATCATCCACCTGAAGCGTCGGCTCACCACCCGTCAGCACGCATATCGGACGCTTCAATGCCCTCACGCAAGAAGCCGTGCCACCATCGTCATCGCCTGACTCGTCCGGCGGCAACTCGATATACTGCATCTTCAGCAGCTCGCGGGCATAAGCGACTATATCGCCGGCTGACAACTCGCGAAAACCGGTAAAGTCGGTATCACAAAACTCACATTTCAAATTGCAACCGCTCAGACGCACAAACACAGCCGGAGTACCACTATTGCATCCCTCACCCTGCAACGAATAAAATATCTCTTTTACTCTGTATGTCATTATTTTAGCTTTCAAAGCAATATATTTTCAAAAACGCTTGTAAACGCCACATACTCAGCACCTAAAACTCACTTTGTTCCTGTCACCATCGGGTGAAGATCGGGTTAAGAGCAAGTAAAGGCCATAAAATAACTGTTGCTCAGTATGTTACAAACAAGACCAAACGACAGCTTAATCTACTTCATATATGGCTATATTGCCTTCCGATTCCTGAACAGAAACTTTGTAGCAATTCTTCACATGGTCGCATATCCAACGGGCAATATTCTCTGCCGAAGGATTTACATCTAACACCTTATTTATATACTTATGATCAAAAGTATCTTTCACGAGTCGGTTGATGTGAGTAAAATCGGTCACCATACCATCGCCGTCCAACTCTTTAGCACGACAATAGACAATGATAACCCAATTGTGCCCGTGCAATTCCTCGCACTTACTTTTGTACGACAGACTCAAATTATGAGCCGCCGAAATCTCAATTCGCTTCTCTACGTAATACATTTTTATAAAAAATTAGAAATCAAAAATCAGAATTTAGAAATCAGAAATTATCCCTCCTCCCACTACTTTGTTGTCCTTATAGATAACGAGCGACTGCCCCGGAGTAGCACCCCAAACTTCTTTTTCAGTTTTTACTAATATCTCATCCCCACTGACATTCTCAATAACCGCAGCCACCGGTGCACTGCGATAGCGTATCCTCACCTCCACCCGCGGGTCTTCTTGTAGCCATTCTGCGTCGCGCAGCCTAACCTGATTAGCCCGAATGGTATGCGTAAGCAAATCATCATGATCGCCAAGTGTCACAGTGTTGGTCCGGGCATCAATATGCGTCACGAAGGCCGGTTTGCCAAGAGCTATACCCAACCCCTTACGCTGTCCTATCGTATAGTTTGCATAGCCGCTATGCCTGCCTAACACTCGTCCTTCGGAATCTACATAGTCGCCCTCACTCAGTCCTCGAAATCCACTGTCAGCTTGCGTCTGCTCTGTGAGGAAGGTGCGATAGTCATTATTCGGAACAAAACATATCTCCTGTGACTCCGTTTTCCGACTCAACGCCTCAAACCCATGCTGAGCAGCATATAGGCGGACTTGTGCTTTCGTCATATCCCCAAGCGGGAAAACCGTACGACGCAGATTCTCCTCGGTTAGCATCCAAAGAAAATATGTCTGGTCTTTTTGTTGATCCGTAGCAGTATGCAGATAATAGTGCCCACGATATAGCTCAATTTGTGCATAATGTCCGGTGGCAATATAATTGCAACCAAACTCATCGGCAGCACGCATCAGCTCACCCCATTTGATATGTGAGTTACATAGCACGCATGGATTAGGTGTCCGACCATGAGTGTATTCACTCACAAAATTGCTAATTACTGTCTGACGAAATATCTCGCGATAATCAAGTATATAGTGCTCAAACCCGAGTTTCTGTGCTAAATAGCGCGCCTCCATCAGACTTTCAACCGAACAGCAACCCTTCTCACGTGCCAAACATGAGTCTTTGATAGAGTCGAAAGTGCGAAACGTAGCACCTATCAACTCGTAGCCCTGCTCAAGTAGTAACATCGCTGCCACCGACGAATCGATACCACCCGACATTGCTATCAACACTCGCTCACCTTTCATTGCAATCTATTTGTAATATACAATCTGATATTATATAAGTGCCGTCTCACGAAGTATCTCACTGACTGTTGGATGCGGGAATACCACCTGTTCAAACTCCGGTAGAGTATAGCCCATTCTGACCGCAAATGAGGCCGCTGCAATAAACTCCGAGCATGGATTGCCAATTGCATGAACACCAAGTATGGTCTTTTTGCTCTTGTCAACTATCAGCTTGCATAATCCCGTTTCTCCCTCGTTTTCTGCTACGAACCTGCCTGAGAATGTCATCGGCAGTTTCTTCACCACAAATTCTATCGGCAGTACGCAATCTTTTCCTGTGAGGTCGCTTTCCGTGAGTCCGACAGAGGCTATCTCCGGATTAGTATAAACAACCGACGGTATGGCATTGTAGGCAATACGCTGCAGCGGTATCTGCTTTAGCATATACCCCACTGCCACTTCAGCCTGACGAGATGCCACATGGGCAAGCATAATCTTACCCGTCACATCACCGGCTGCAAATATGTTTTTCTCTGAGGTCTGCATCATATCATTAACGCGAACAGCCCCTCTCTGCATTTCCACTCTGAGGTTGTCCAGTCCCGAAAGATTGGCTCTGCGCCCTACACTAACCAATATCTTATCGGCGTCGATTACTTGCTCTTCTGTCCCCTCGGCAACGAAATACACCCAATTGCCATCGATACGGGTTACTTTGGTAGAAGTAAGTATGTTAACTCCGTTTTTGCGATATTTGTCTTGTAAAATATCTACACATTCAGTGTCCAACTGCGGCAATATGCGGGGCATTGCCTCTATCACCGTCACACGGCTGCCGAGCTCAGAAAACAATGTGGCAAACTCCATACCTATCACACCGCCACCCACTATCACTATGCTTGCAGGCAACTCCGTTGCAGCAAGAGCAGCGGTACTATCCCAAACGGCATCATTATCATGTATTCCTTCAATCGGTGGCACAAAATTCACCGAACCGGTGCAAATAAGCAGTCGCTCCGCCTCAAAGGTCTCACCTGCAGCCTCTATCACCACTTTGTCAGAATTGTGAAACATAAGCTTTGCCTCTGCTGCTACAAGCTGACAATTCTCGTTCTGCAGACGCTGTTTTACTCCTGCCACGAGCTTGCGAACCACCTTCTGCTTGCGCTGCTGCATCTTTTGAAAGTTGAATTTCACAGCTTCTACATCAACGCCATATTTTCCTGCAGCAAGTGCATTGTGATATTGCTTAGCGCTGTAAAGCAATGTTTTAGTAGGAATACAACCCACATTAAGACATGTGCCGCCAAGTTGCTCTTTCTCGAAAATAACGGTTCTCATACCGGCATTCGAAGCCATAGCCGCAGCAGTGTAACCGGCAGGACCACCACCTATAATAGCAAGGTTATACATCATAAAGAAGTAAGTATATAGAAAAATAAATATGCAAGTACGTATGTAACTCAGATTTTTATAGTCGGATGTCTATCAGTAAATATAAAGCCATAGCATGCTATGGCTTTAGGGCACTTCTAAAAATTGCTTTATTTTGATTTCTAATTTTATCTTGAACAGATTGATGGCTTGAACAAGGGAGCAATGCGGGCATTGTGACCGCGTGAAAGTCAGCAAGATGCCAAGAAAAAATCGAAAGCAGAATAAAAGTGTTAAATAAGTATATATATTCGGGTTCTCTAAAACGTGCGCTTCGCTAATTTTTAGATGTGCCCTTTATATTTACAACCGAAATGTCATGCCTTAGGCAGCTATCTGCTTTTCTGCAAGCAAAGCACGAAGTTTCTGCTCATATTCCTCAAACTGAGCAGAATGGAACTCTGAGTAGTTCATCTGCTTGAGCAGATTTATGACGCGTTTGAAATATTCACTTACATTGACAAAGTTGCTGAAATTGTAGTCATGGCGACAGATGTCCATCACTAAGTCGAGCATGTACTGCTGACGCTCAAGCGGACAAACAGCATCTATCTTATCGAAAGCATCCTGCTGAAGAATCACAAAGTCTATGACCTCTGACTTCCAGAACTGCTCATGGTAATCCACCGGTACTCCATCATCACCTAAGATGTTAATCTGCTCTTGTATCTCTTTACCACGCTGCAAGAGCGTCTTCATCTCGTTGACCTTAGGAATCCACTCACCGTTGATTCGTTTTGTTATATACTCCTCGAATTCAGGATATTCAAGGTATTTGGAGTAGGAGTCAATGGGATTAACGGCTGGATAACGCTTGCGATCGGCACGGTTTTGCTCAAGTGCATAGAAACAACGTGCAGCTTTCTTAGTGCCTTCGGTAACAGGTTCTTTAAGGTTACCACCGGCAGGCGATACTGTTCCGAGGAAAGTAACCGAACCGGTCTGACCGTTGTTGAGATATACATATCCTGCACGAGCATAGAACGCACCAATGATGGCACTCAGGTCCATCGGGAAGGCATCTTGTCCGGGAAGCTCTTCCATACGGTTAGACATCTCGCGCAGAGCTTGTGCCCATCGTGAAGTAGAGTCAGCCATGAGCAGTACTCGCAGCCCCATCGAGCGATAGTATTCTGCTATCGTCATTGAGGTATATACCGATGCTTCACGCGATGCCACAGGCATGTTGGACGTGTTAGCAATAATTATGGTACGCTCCATAAGTTTTCTGCCGGTATGCGGGTCGTCCAACTCAGGGAACTCAGTGAAGGTCTCTACCACCTCGTTAGCGCGCTCACCACAAGCTGCAATAATAACAATATCGGCCTCAGCCTGCTTTGAGATAGCGTGCTGCAACACTGTCTTGCCGGTTCCGAAAGGACCGGGAATGAAGCCTGTACCACCTTCGCATATAGGGTTAGCTGTGTCAATAGTGCGCACACCCGTTTCAAGCAATTTAAACGGACGCGGCTTTGACTTGTAGGCAGTGATGGCTTTCTTCACCGGCCAGCGTTGCACCATCGTCACCTTGTGCTCGGTGCCCTCAGCGTCGGTCAGCACTGCCACTGTATCGTTGATACGATACTCGCCTGCAGGGACTATCGACTTCACGGTATATTCTCCTTCAAACACAAACGGCACCATTATCTTATGAGGCTGGTGGTTCTCGTCAACTTGCCCGAGCCATGAAGCTGCCTGAACCTTATCACCTGCTTTTGCAATAGGTTCAAATTTCCAAAGTTTCTGCTCATCGAGAGGGAAGTTGTACTCGCCACGTTTAAGGAACACACCTGTCAGCTTGTCGAGATCGTTCTGCAAACCATCATAGTTGCGCGAGAGCAAACCCGGACCAAGCGTCACCTCAAGCATGTGACCTGTAAACTCAACCAGATTACCTACTTTCAGACCGCGCGTTGACTCAAAAACCTGTACATACACATTGTCACCCGTCACCTTGATGACCTCTGCCATCAGGCGGGTGTCAGCAATATGGATATAGCAAATCTCATTCTGAGAAACCGGACCATCTACGCCCACTGTCACAAGATTGGCTATGATACCTTTTACTTTACCTGTTGTCATAATATGTTGTTGATAAAATTACTTATTGGTTTTGTATTCTTTCTTATTGGTTTTGTATTCTTTTTGTGTCTATTTTAATCTGCTTTTATACTCTGCTTTCAAATAGCGCTGCAAATATAAGATTTTTTTTTCATTCGGCATAATTTTTCTTTTATTTTATTTCAGCCGCATAGTCTTTTCATTCGGCAGTTTGCTGATAATTATAAAGCCTAACTGAGTAGTCTGCTTATAAGTTTCACGGCATTGTCATTGCAGCGATGCCCGAATTTGTCGGACCAATTAACCTCAAACCCTGCTTTCTCAACCAAAGCGGCGTTACGCTTTGCCCCTTCATGTCCGATGAGTTCATCATCTCGCGAGAACAGAGCAATGTTCCTGCTCCCAAGCACAAACTCATGTTCTTTGCGAAAGTCGATAAACCGATGTATCATCGGTTCGTCGATAACAAACTCAGTAGCTCCGTCTTCGCGCTCTTGCAGATATGGGTGCTTGCCATATCCGCGTTGCCGGAGCGTGCGCTCCATCTCAAGCGACGGATTGACAACAACCTTGACAGCCTGCGGTGCATCCACATACAGACATAGCATACCGCCCATCGAAGTGCCTATAATCAGTTCCGGCTGAAAGGTTCGAGCCCACTCATTGAGTATATCAAGCGACTCGAATGGGTTATGTGTTATCTCGGGTGCAAGCCATTCGTAGTCGGCAAAGGTGCGTGAAAGTGTGGAGCGTGTACCACTACGCGCACTACTCGCAAAACCATGTATGTACATAGCATACGGTTTTTGCCTCGGCTCATACCAATAATCACTCATCTGTATTGTATATTAGAATGTTAAATGCTATTTTTTTCTCAAATCAGCAGAACACAGCAATTCAACTATTTGCTGCAAATAGCACTGGTCAGTCGAGTCGAAACAACTCAATTCGCGACTATCTATGTCCAACACCCCTATCACTTCACCACTTTTCAGCATCGGCACAACAATTTCGCTTCTTGATTCCGATGAGCAAGCGATATGCCCCTTGAACTGCTCTACATCTTCAACCACAACTGTCTCTTGGCGCTGCCATGCAGTTCCGCATACACCTCTGCCCTTGGCAATCCTCGTACAAGCCACCGGGCCTTGAAAAGGTCCGAGCACAAGCGTTCCCTGCTCTACCCTATAGAAGCCTGTCCACCAAAAGTCAAACTCTTCATGCAGAATCGCCGCCACATTGGCCATATTTGCAATCATGTCTGTCTCACCAGATATAACGGAGCGAATCTGAGGAATTATAGACACATATTTTTCTGATTTAGTCATATTGCTTTCTTTCGTATGTATTGTTTGTCTGTTATTTATCCTTTTGTTCTGACAACTGACTCAACATAGCACAGCAACCTTGATATATATCATCATAGGCGGTTTGAAAATCGCCGGTGTACCACGGGTCTGCCACATTGCGCTTCTGCCCCGCCCACGACATCAGTAGCGACACCTTACCGGCCGTGTCGTCACCTATTATATAACGAAGCCAACGCAAATTGCTCTCGTCCATGCAAACCAGATAATCATAGTAGTCATAGTCAGCTTTGGTTATCTGACGCGCAGCACGCTTAGCGAAAGGGATACCATGAGCAGTAAGCACGCGCTTGGCAGGCGGATACATATCATTTCCTATTTCCTCCGTAGATACTGCAACAGACGAGACCTCGATGTCACTTCTGCCATTGCAGCTGCATAGGTGCTTCATAATGTATTCAGCCATCGGAGAGCGGCATATATTACCATGGCATATAAATAGTATCTTGTGCATGTGTTGCCTTTTATTCTATTTTGCTTTTTCTTTTGTTTTGCTGTTTTCTATTTTGCTTTTTATCAGTTTAACTGACTACACTTTGCAAATGTACAAACTTTAATTTATACCACCCAATTTTTACACACCAATCGCTAAAAATTATTTTTTTTGTAAAAAAATTTTGCAGTATCAGAAAAATCCCTTACCTTTGCAGCCGCAAATGAGAAAATGTAGTTTTTTCAGTTGTTTTTTTACCCGACCGGTGCTATCGTCTAGCGGTTAGGACAAAAGATTCTCAATCTTTAAACCGGGGTTCGATTCCCCGTAGCACTACAAAATACGAAAACAGACTGCTGATTATCAGCAGTCTGCTTTTTTGTTTAGTTGAAATTGACGGGATATATGCGGGATTTCACATTCTAATGAGTGGGGGATTTTAGGATTTAAGTTGTCAAAAATTACCCAAAATGAAATTTTATTTTCTCTTATGCGGGAA
>CAMHGK010000057.1 GCA_946184695.1 uncultured Bacteroidales bacterium
CAGCACTCGCTTGTCTTCTCGGCGAGCCTGCTGCAGTGCTTCATCAAGGTCGCTAAGATGCTGCTTTTGCGGAGCAGAACCGACAATGAAATCCTGTGTTGAAAGAGGTGGTGCAAAGGCAGATACGGCTTTTAGTGGTGCCCCCCAGAGTCCGGGAACCAAGTAAATGGCAAAACTCAGCGACACCACGGCAAGCATGAAGCGGAACACCGATATACCTTCTGCCTTTTCCTCATGACGGAAACGGAACATACCAAGCAGATATACCCCAAGCAGGGCAAATATAACAATCCACAACGCAAGGAATACCTCACGGTCGAGCAACCGCCAACCGTATGCCAAATCGGCAACCGACAAGAATTTCAGCGACAAGGCAATTTCAAGGAAAGCGAGCACCACTTTGAATGAGCTCATCCAACTGCCTGAACGCGGCAGACGACGCATCCATTGCGGAAACATGGCAAACAGAGAGAACGGCAGTGCAAGTGCAATGGCAAAACCAAGCATGCCTAATGTAGGTGCAAGCAGCGACTTGCCGGCAGCCTCTACAAGCAATGTGCCGATGATAGGACCGGTGCAGGAGAAGGAGACGATGACTAAGGTGAAAGCCATCAGCAGAATACTCAAGAACCCCGAGGCACTGCTTGCACGCGCATCGAGACGCGTACTCCAAGAAGAAGGCAGCGTTATCTCAAAGGCGCCGAAGAAAGAGAAAGCAAACAGCACAAGCAGGGCAAAGAATATGAGATTGACTATAGCATTGGTGGCTATATTATTCAGCGCACTCGCCCCAAAAATAAGTGTAATAAGCAGTCCTAAAGACACATAGATAACTATTATCGCCACTCCATAGAGCATGGCATCGCGTAGTCCGTTGCCGCTGCGCTTTAGGAAGAAGCTGACCGTCATCGGAATAATCGGCCATACACACGGCGTGAAGATGGCAAGCAGACCACCTAATAGTCCCATCAGAAATATCCACAGCAGACCATGCCCGGCAGACTGTGAGCTGAAAGCAGACGGCATATCGCTTCCACGCTTTGGGAGCTCAAAGGTAAAGGTTGTGGGAGCAAGGCACGACTGGTCATTGCATGCCATGAATCTGACTTGCAGTTCGCCCTCAGCTGCCAAAGCAGAAACGGGAAGCTGAAAAGCAGCCTCAGACTCATAATAGGCAAGCTCCATTTGGAACATATCGTCGAAACTCCTAAGAGGCTCATTTAAGCGCTCGACGGCTATTGGCGCGTCAGCATAGGTAAAAACGGTAGGCAACGGTCCGCCCTCCGGCAATTCGATATCATAGAGGTGCCAGCCGGCATCAATATGAGCTGTCAGCACATAAACGCTATCATGCACCTGAGAAATCGACCACTTCACAGGCTGCTCTATCTGAGCATGTATCGTCATGCTCAGTAGCACGGTAAAAAATACAATAAAAGCTTTTTTCATTTTCTCACAAAGTAGGCAAAAACCGAACCTTCCCGCTTAATTATTAAATCATTAAACTCGCACATCAGATTACATCCACATCGCTTGGCATTCTCCAGTCGCCTCGCGGTGAGAGCGAAACTGCCAACACTTTAGGACCGTCGGGCATGCAAGAACGCTTGTATTGATTTCTAAAGAAGCGCTTTAGGAATATATCCAACCAATGGCCGATTTCCTGCTCGCTGTATTTGTCCTCGAAGGCAAAAGATGCCATGTAAGCAATCTTCTCACGAGTAAATCCATAACGCAGGAAATAATACATAAAGAAGTCGTGAAGTTCGTATGGTCCCACCTCATTTTCTGTCACTTGTGTAATATTGCCATCGGCGTCGGTAGGCAGCAGTTCGGGTGATACGGGAGTATCCACTATGTCTCTTAGTACGGCGCCTATTTCATCGCCGAACTTGTCGGCGAGATATGCAACCAAATAGCGAACCACGGTCTTGGGTATTCCGGCATTGATGCCGTACATCGACATGTGGTCGCCGTTGTAGGTAGCCCAACCGAGTGCCAATTCAGACATATCGCCCGTTCCGAGAACAAATCCGTTAGTCTTGTTGGCAAGGTCCATAAGTATCTGTGTGCGTTCGCGAGCCTGCGAATTTTCGTAAGTCAGGTCGTGCACATCAGGATTCTGACCTATATCTTCAAAATGCTGCAGCACAGCAGGTACGATAGAAATCTCTCGCTGCGTCACCCCAAGTGAGCTAAGCAGCATCAGCGCGTTCTGATAGGTGCGCGATGAGGTTCCAAAGCCCGGCATCGTCACTCCGAGAACACGTGTCCGCTCGTATCCGAGCCGGTCGGCTGCAAGCACGGCCACCAATAGAGCGAGCGTGGAATCGAGTCCGCCCGACACACCTACAACCACTGTCTGAGCCTTAGTATGCGACCATCTGCGAGCCAATGCCGACGTTTGAATAGCCAATGCATCTTCACAAAACATTTTGCTTTCTGACTCATTGGCAGGTATAAATGGATTTGTACGGAAATGACGGTGAACAGGAGAGACACTTCGGTCGGTTCCGTCAATAGGCGCCACATTGATTTTCCTATAGTGCCCTACTTGGTCGGTTGTGAAGTTGGTGTTGCGCTGTCGGTCGGTGCGCAGGCGCTCAATGTCGAGCTCACAGATTACCATCGATGATTCACTGACAAAACGCCGTCCCTCATCAAGCAGTTTGCCGTTTTCTGCTATATATGTTGAACCTGAGAATACCACATCAGTAGTGCTCTCTCCCACTCCTGATGAAGTATAAACATATCCGCAGTGAACGCGAGCCGACTGCTGAGTTATCATCTGGCGGCGGAAGGCATGCTTGCCTGTCAGGCAGTTGGAAGAAGAAAGATTGAAGATTATCTCGGCACCTTGTATGGCAAGCTGGGTGGAAGGCGGCAAAGGCGACCATAGGTCCTCGCAGATCTCAATGCCAAAGCAGAAATTACGAGTCATAAAGAGCAAGTCTGCACCGAAAGGCACATCGCCATCCCATAGCTCAATCATAGGTATATTGGTTCTGCCCGGAGTAAACCAGCGCTTCTCATAGAACTCACCCGTATTAGGCAGATTGACCTTAGGAACGGCGCCTATCACTTCGCCATCGGTGATAACGAAAGCGCAGTTATATAGGTTATTATCCACTTTTATTGGTGCTCCCACCAATACTATTATCGGTTTATTGACAGTATATTGCGCTATATCTTGAAGCGATTCGAGTGCGTTCTGCTGAAGTTGCTGGGTAAAAAACAAGTCGGCGCAAGTATATCCTGTCACCGAGAGTTCGGGAAACGACACCACCTGTACGCCGGCTTCTACAGCCTCGTCAATCTGCTCTTTTATTCTATCGGCATTGAACCGACAATCTGCCACCTTGAGCTCGGGTACGGCAGCTGCCACGCGGACAAATCCAAAATTATTCTTCATGCTGCTAAGTTTATGGAATTTCTTAATGCTATGCTGCTATATTTATGGGCTCTGAGCTACCTGATGAAATGCATAGGTTGCCAGGGTTCGAGTTGCGGTTTAGGAAGGTTTGCCATTGCTTTGAGTGCAAATGCCATGTTTCTGGCAAGAGTGCGCATGGTCTGCATACCTTCGGTATCGAGTACTGCCTCACCTTCTTCCCTACCATATGCTATATTCCAGTACTGCGAGCTAATAACCGGCATATTCATCATCTGGAATGGCATACAAAGCGTTTGAAAAGCAGCCGTAGCTCCGCCGCGCCTGCATACAGCCACTGCTGCCGCCGGTTTGCCATTGAAATACTCGCCGGCTGAGAAAAACATGCGTTGCACAAGCGAGAGCACCGAGCCATTGGGCTGACCATAATACACAGGCGAACCTACAACAAGGGCATCGCAGTCCTTCATCTTAGCCGACACCTGATTGCAGATATCATCGTCGAATACACAGCGATTGGGAAATTGTGGCGTTTGAGCTGTGGCATCAAGAGGTTGCTTGCATTTGCCACAAGCGATACAGCCGCGTACGGGTTTTGCACCAAGTTGCACAATTTCGCTGTCAATGCCCTCTGTTTGTAGAGTTTTGGCTATTTCAGAAAGGGCAAGAAATGTATTCCCGTGACGTCTGGCACTGCCGTTTATAAGTAATACTTTCATAGTAATGCGTTTCTATTGCAGATTATTATCTGCTCAATCAAAGTGAACATCGCGTTTCATGTCAGCCAGAAGACTACGGAATATCTGCTCTCCCTGCTCACGCGTGAGGTTGTCCCAGCGGTGCAAGATTTCAGCCTGCAGATAATAGGCAAGCACATTATCTAATTCAAAATACTCAAACAAAGTAGCTTGTTCGAGCCATTGCCAACGGAGTGCATCGATGTGTTTCTCCCGCTCAAGCAGGTCTTGTATTTCAGATACGGCTATCATCTCTTTGAGGTCGGGTAGCAATGTAGCAAGAGTCTGATTTTTGCCCATTCCGCCGGCTCTGAGAATCTCAGCCACTTCGTTGTCGCCCACCACCGCACGGCTTACATCGTAGCCGTGCTTTTGGCAGATGGCAGCAGCAAGTACATTGTTCAAATCAAGGTTGTAGGCATACCACCTCCGTATGAACTTCTGACGACAATGCATGCCCTGTTCATAGAGAAGCTGCGTGCGGAAGTCCTCCTCGGTAAGTGACGTCTGTGCAAAACGGTCCTTGACGGCATCGTCTTCCATCATTGCAAGAATAGACGGATCATCGTTTCTTTTTCTGAGCAGGCTTATATACTGAAAATCGCGAGCCGGCATCTGCTCTTCAAGCAATTCGAACAGAGCCTCCATGGTCAACCGAGGCTTCTGCCCCTGCTGCAGGTCTTCCAAGCCGACAAGTAAATAATGATATTGCATAATAACAGATTTTGTTACAAATAAGCCCGATGTCAGAACAAGAGGTCTATGAGTTGCGGACGCAAAAATTCCTTGAAGTATGCGATAAACTCATCGTCACCAAAAGCGAGCTTATATCCACCTTTCTTGGGTGAAATAGTAAAGTCGGTTTTTATTCCCTTCACCTCGTTTATCTTTACACCCTTGTCGAGCAATGCCTTTGCATTTTGCGCAAAATACTGCTTTAGAGCCTGAGCATCTTTGGCTTCGATTGTCACCTCTCCATCCTTAGCCATCTCGGCAGCGAGGTCGGCTATCACTTTCTGCATGAACTTAGGGTCGGCAGTAGCAGCCTTGACGCTGTCGGACGCCAACTTATCAGACAAAAGGTTAGCTATTTCTGTTTTGACGGCACTGACTGATTGGTCAGCAAACAGCCGCAACTCCGAGCGAGTGTTTTTATCAAGTTCTGCGGCTTTTGCCTGAGCCTCCTCAATAAGTTTAGCTGCATCTGCCTTAGCCTGGGCAATAATAGAATCGGCTTTCTGCTCAGCCTGTTGAACAATGGCAGAAGCTTCTGCCTTGCCCTTTTCTACTCCTTCGACATATAGCTTGTCGGTGAGTTCTTGAAGTGTTGTACTCATATTTATTATATTTAGATTATTTACTTTTCCTGAATTGACTTTGGATTATTCGATTTGTATGAATTGAGTTAGACAGAAGGCTTCAATTACACCCAAACACAAATTGGGTTGAGCCACTCTGTCTTATTTAATGAATACGCGGCAAAGTTACAAAATTTTTCTTACACACAAAAGGTCTCAACTAAAAAAACATGTTTTTAGCCAACCCTTGCCAATATATGAACTTCGTTTTGGAGAACAAAAAAAAATCATTACCTTTGCAGGTCACATTAACACATACAGCAATATGAAAAAGTCTCTATTTCTTTGTGCCTTGCTGACAACAACAATGTTAGCAAGTGCTGCCATTCAAAACGACACCACCACGACCCAAGCCAAAGATTCAGGCTTTGTATTCACAGTCATTAAGGAACTTCCTATCACCTCTGTGAAAGACCAGAACCGTTCGGGAACGTGCTGGGCCTTCTCCGCCATCTCGTTTATCGAGTCCGAACTGATACGCATGGGCAAAGGCGAATATGACCTTGCGGAGATGTTTGTGGTTCACAAGACGATGATAGACCGAGCGAAATACTATATCCGTATGCGTGGCGAGTCGCTGTTTGCATGCGGCGGTTCCGCCTACGACGTGATGTACTGCATGAAGAACTACGGCATTGTGCCGCAGAAGGTGATGCCGGGCATCATGTACGGCGACACTCTGCCCGTACACACCGAGTTGGATGCCGTGGCAGGCGGCTACGTGAAAGCCCTTGTGAACGCAAGACTCAAGAAGCTGACACCGGTCTGGGCGAAAGGATTAGATGCCATATATGACACATACCTTGGCGCGTGCCCCGAAGAGTTCGACTTCGAGGGCAAGCACTACACCCCGCTGTCGTTTGCCGAGTCGCTCGGCTTCAACCCCGATGATTACGTAAGTATCACCTCGTTCACCCATCATCCTTTCTACACCCGCTTCGCCTTGGAAGTGCCGGACAACTGGCGCATGGATCAGATGTATAATGTGCCTATAGACGAGCTGATGGCGATAGTGGACAACGCACTTGAAAAGGGTTATACCGTGGTATGGGGCGCAGACGTGAGTGAGACCGGCTTCACGCGCAAGGGTATAGGCGTGGTGCCCGATGCTGACCATGGTGCCGACATAACGGGTTCGGACGCTGCCAAATGGCTCAAACTCTCTGCAGAGGACAAACGCAAGGAACTGACGTCGCGGCCGCTGCCGGAGAAAGAGATAACACAGGAGATGCGTCAGGAGGCCTTCGACAACTGGGAGACCACCGACGACCACGGTATGCATATCTATGGTATCGCCACCGACCAGAACGGCAAACCGTATTTCATGGTGAAGAACTCATGGGGCACACAGAAAAGCGACTACAAAGGTACATGGTATATCTCACGCGCTTTCATGGAATATAAGACCCTCGATATTCTCGTTCATAAAGACGCTATACCAAAAGATATCCGCAAGAAACTCGGAATAAAATAACAGAATCGGTCATCTTTTGTCACGAAGCCTAATTATAAGTTAACAGAAAACAAAAACTCCATGAGCAGACTAAAACGAAAAATATTAACACGAACCAATGTGATAATCAGTTCTATTCTCACTATATTGGGAATTGGTGCCATAAGATGCCGACCTCCATTCGAAGAACCGTTAGTCAAATACGGAGGCCCTCCTGTTGAGTATTCCGACTCGACAGTCACTGCCATGTATGGCGTTCAGACTCCTGATTTGCCCGCCGACTCAACTGACGCAGTCGAGGTAATGTATGGAAGTCCTTACCCTGAGGACTTTTAATCCGTAACCCAAAATCAATAGTTAATCTTCTATCTCCACTACCCATGCCATTTACACACCTTCACGTTCACTCACATTATTCCGTTTTGGACGGAATGTCCAAAGTACCGGAATTGGTAAATCGTTGCATTGAGTTGGGTATGAACTCAATAGCACTGACCGACCATGGCAACATGTTTGGAATAAAGGAGTTTTTAGACACCTGTTCTAAAATCAACGGCAAGCCACGCGGTGCTGTCAAAGACTGCGAGGAACAGATTGCCAAAGCTCAGGCCCTTATAGCGCAGTTACCCGACTTACAGCAGAAACTTGCTGATGCACAAGCAGCCAATGACGCCACAGAGATTGAGAGTCTGAATGTCAAGATAGGCGAGTCGAAAGCTGCCCAGGCCCAGTTGGCCAACCTTGAAGCCAAATTGCCCGAGCTCAAACAGAAGGCAGCTGATTTTGTTCCGTTTAAGCCGATAGTGGGCGTGGAGGCTTATTGCGCCCGTCGATCACTCAAACTTAAAGACAAGACTATTAGAGAGATCAACGGTGATGGCAAAGAGATAATAGTTGACCGTAGCGGATGGCACCTTATCATATTGGCAAAAAACATGACGGGCTATCATAACCTATGCAAGATAGTGAGTCAGTCGTACATCGACGGTTTTTATGACCGCCCGCGTATTGACAAGGAGTTGTTAGCTGAGCATCATGAGGGTTTGATAGTCAGTTCGGCATGCCTCGGAGGCGAGATTCCCCAACTCATTCTGCAAGGTAAAACGGACAAGGCAGAGGAGAGTATCAGATGGTTTAAGTCAGTTTTTGGCGACGACTACTACCTTGAGATAATGCGTCACGAGACCAACCGTCCGATGGCTGACCAGACTGTGTATGCCAAGCAGCAGATAGTGAACAAGGTGATAATAGAACTTGCCCGCAAGACCAACACAAAAATCATCTGCACCAACGACGTGCATTTCGTCCGTGAGGAGCATGCCGAGGCCCATGACCGCCTGATCTGCGTTGCCACCAACAAGAACTTAGACGACCCCAACCGCATGCATTATACCAAGCAGGAGTGGCTCAAGTCGCCTGAGCAGATGGCTGCAATCTTCAGCGATATACCCGAGGCATTAGAGAACACTCAGGAGATAGTGGATAAGGTGGAGTTCTACGACATCAACTCGAAGCCTATCATGCCCTTGTTCCCCATTCCTGAGGAGTTTGGCACTGTGGAAACCTACAAGCAGCGTTTCACCGAGCAGGAACTGTTCGATGAATTCACGCGCAACGAGAAAGGCGAGGTGGTGTTGCCGGAAGACAAGGCGCTGAAGAAGATCAAGGACTTAGGAGGTTATGAGCGCCTGTACAGAATCAAGTTGGAAGCCGACTATTTGGCTCAGCTCACGTGGAAGGGTGCTCATGAGCGCTATGGAGAGGAGCTGACAGAGGAGCAGAAAGAGCGCATCATCTTCGAGCTGCACGTTATGAAGACGATGGGTTTCCCGGGCTACTTCCTTATCGTGATGGACTACATACGCGCTGCTCGCGAGGAGTTGGGCGTGAGTGTAGGTCCGGGGCGCGGTAGTGCGGCAGGTAGTGTGGTGGCATACTGCCTGCGTATCACTGACCTTGACCCGCTCAAGTACGATTTGCTGTTCGAGCGTTTTCTGAACCCCGACCGTATCTCGCTGCCCGATATCGACGTTGACTTCGACGATGCCGGCCGCGAGAAGGTGTTGGACTGGGTAAGCCGCAAATACGGCAAGACCCACGTGGCACATATCATCACCTACGGCACTATGGCTGCCAAGTCTGCCATTGCCGACGTAGGACGGGTGCAACGAGTACCGCTGCAGCAGGTCAACGACATAAAGAAACTCATTCCCGATAAGTTTCCCGATGATGTAAAAGACGCCAAGGGCAAGACTCCCAAGGTGAATCTGAAAAACTGCTACGAGTATGTAGATCAGCTCAAGCTGCTGCTCAACGGTAGCGACGAAAACATCAAGACCATGCTCAACTACGCTAAGGACCTTGAGGATACCATTCGCCAGATAGGTATTCATGCCTGCGGTGTGATAATCGGTGCAGATGACCTGACGAAGTTTGCCCCGCTGTGTACCATAAAAGACAAGGACACGGAACAGGACGTGATTGTCACTCAGTACGACGGACACGTGGTAGAGAACGTAGGACTTATCAAGATGGACTTCCTTGGTCTAAAGACCTTGACCATCATCAAAGAGACCCTCAACAACATACGCCACTCGAAAGGAGAGCAAGCCATACCTGATATTGACAACCTCCCCACCGACGACGAGTTGACGTACAAGCTGTTCCAAGAAGGCAGGACTATAGCGGTGTTCCAGTTTGAGTCGCCCGGAATGCAAAAGCACATGAAGAACCTGCGTCCCACACAGATTGGTGACCTGATAGCGATGAACGCACTATATCGCCCCGGACCGATGGAGTATATCGACTCGTTCATCCGACGCAAACACGGCTTGGAGCCTATCACATACGACATCCCCGTAATGTCGAAATACTTGGAGGAGACCTACGGCATCACGGTCTATCAGGAGCAGGTGATGCTGCTCTCGCGCCTGCTGGCAGGGTTCACCCGCGGTCAGGCAGACTCGCTGCGTAAGGCTATGGGTAAGAAGATTTTTGCCATGCTGGCAGACCTTAAGCCAAAGTTCATCGAGGGAGGTAAAAAGAACGGCCACGATCCTAAGATACTGGAGAAGATATGGAAGGACTGGGAGGCTTTTGCATCGTATGCCTTCAACAAGTCGCATGCCGCATGCTACGCATGGGTGGCATATCAGACGGCATATCTCAAGGCGCATTTCCCCGCGGAGTTTATGGCAGCCAACCTCACCGTCTCAAAGGACGACATAACCTCGGTGACAAAGCTGATGGACGAATGTAAGGCTATGCGTATCAACGTGCTTCCGCCCGACGTCAACGAGTCGGAACTGAACTTCACAGTGAATACCGAAGGACACATCCGCTTCGGTTTGGGCGGCGTGAAAGGTGTGGGCGAAGGAGCTGTAGAGGCAATAGTCAAGGAAAGGGAGAAGAATGGTCCGTATCAGTCGGTGTTCGACTTCGTAGAGCGTGTCAACCTGCAATCGTGCAACAAGAAGACGATTGAGAGTTTGGCTATATCCGGTGCTTTCGATGGTTTCAAGGACATCTATCGCGAACAACTGACGTCCATCAACAGCCGCGGAGAATACGTACTCGATACCCTCATCCGCTATGGTAACACCTATCAAAACGACAAGTTGCAAAATCAGAACTCGCTATTTGGCATGATGGGTGATATGGCAGTAGAGATACAGAAGCCCGAGTTGCCACAATGTCCGCGCAAATCAACCATAGAGCGTTTGAATGAAGAGAAACAGCTCATAGGAATGTTTATCTCACAGCACCCGCTCGACGACTATGAGTTCGAGCTCACCAAGCTTTGCAACATCGAGGCATCTGAGTTGCAGTACTTCGACGGTTTTGCCCGTCCTGATGCCCGTGCCACATTCCGCACCCCCGAAGGCAAACCTCAGCCGCGCGAATGGCTCGACCGCTACGAGGGTAAGATAGTGCGCTTGGGTGGCATAATAACGCAAGTAGGCGGAGGAGTATCATCGAAGACCAACCAGCCATACGGTAAATACACCATAGAAGACTACTCAGGCAGCTACACCTTCTTCCTGTTTGGCGAGGCGTTTGAGCGTTTCTCACCACTGCTTCAAGAGAACTTCTACGTCAGTCTGAGCGGCACAGTGCAGCAGCGTGGTGCAGGCAGAAGCAAATACTTCATTCCAAAGCCATTTGAAGAAGCCAACTACGAGTTCTTCGTTTCGGCAGTTGACCAGTTATCTACTCTCCAGATAAAGGGCATGTCGCAACTGACGCTCAACGTACCAATCGAGAACATTCAGCCCGAGTTTACTGATGAACTCATCACACTCTTGGACCTGCAGACCGAGCAGCTCAAGGCCATCAGAGCCGAGGAAGCCAAAAGCAAGAGCAAGGAGGTGATGCAAGTGCCTGACAACACATTGCAGATAGTCATCACCGATGAAATGGGCGGCAACAAGATACGCCTGAAGAGCAAGAAGTATCGGGTTCGCATCACCAAAGAGTTCTATCATTGGCTCAAACTCGGTGAGATGAGTCAGCGGTTCACCTACTCCACAGAACTTGCCTGAACATGAAGATATTATTTCACACATTAGGCTGCAAACTCAACTTTGCCGAGTCGTCGGCATTAGGCAGAGCGCTATTGCAGCAAGGACACGAGAAAGTTCAGCGCGGCGAGCAAGCCGACATCTGCATACTGAACACATGCAGCGTGACCGATGCGGCTGACCACAAAGGACGTCAGGCTATACGTATGCTCCGTCGCCGATACCCCAACGCACTGCTTATCGTCACGGGCTGCTATGCTCAGCTGCACCCTGAGGACATAGCCGCTATGCCGGACGTTGACCTTGTCGTAGGACAGAACGAGAAGTTTTCGCTGGACAGCATCATTGCTAATATCAACGAGCATATAGAAAGCCGCAAAGTGCTTAGTTCTGATATACGCAAGCACAAGTCGTTTCATCCGTCGTATTCCAAAGACGACCGCACCCGCTGTTTTTTGAAGATACAGGACGGTTGTGATTACTTCTGCACT
>CAMHGK010000058.1 GCA_946184695.1 uncultured Bacteroidales bacterium
CACGCAAATAGAAAAAGAAAAAATACATATTTTATTAAATAAAATATGATAATTCCCTTTTTAGCATTATTATGGAAAACGAATATAGTATATCAGTCGTCATACCTTTATATAACAAGGAGAAAGCCATCGTAAAAACAATAGACTCGGTGCTTAATCAGACCTATTCTAATTTTGAATTAATCATTGTTGATGATGGTTCGAAAGATAACAGTTTGCAGGTGGTGCAATCAATAGAAGATTCGCGGCTTCGCATAATTCATAAAGAAAATGGTGGTGTATCGTCTGCACGAAATAGGGGAATAAGAGAGGCGAAAGGTGACTATATCGCTTTGCTTGACGGTGATGACCTTTGGGAACCTACATTCTTAGAAGAACAGATAAGGCTGATTCATGATTTTCCCAATGCCGGCATGTGGGGAGTAAATACCGCTTTCATCAAACACGGAAAGAAACAGAAATGGGAACAAGGTATGGGCGATGGATTCCGCGGCTACGTAGAAAATTATTTCGGTACCACTCACAACGACTTATATTGTTCTTCATCGGTTGTGATTCGCAAAGAAGTATTCGCAGTGGCAGGATATTTTGATGAACGTATCAGTTCGTCAGAAGACCTTGATATGTGGTTCCGTATTATTCTGCATTACCCGGTGGTCTTCTACGATAAGGTGCTTGTTTACTACAATCAAGATGCCGAAAATCGAGTCGCTTATGATACCAATGTACGTTTCCCTTTGACAAAAGACATCAAGTTCTATTTCGATAAGTTCCTACCTTATTGCGAATCGAATACCACATTCTCTCATTTTATCAACAACTATGTAGCAGCCGGCTTGCTTAGTGAAGGTTATTATTTTGGGACTAAGCAAGAACGCCTTGATGCAGATGTTGTGGTTAGAAAATTGCGCTATCAAGATATTCACCCCAAATATTATTTTATTTTCCGTTCTCCAAGATGGTTGGGACATTTAGTTTACAAAGTAGTTTGCATAAAGAAGAAAAGTGTAAGTAAGGGTTAGTAATACTCAATTAGATAATCCACTATCCTCAGAAATATTAGTTGGAGTCCTGACATCTTTTGCTAAGTGGATTGTTTGGTGGTATGAATTCTACAAGCTCAGAAGTGAGCGGACGAACTCTTCGCGATCGAACACTTGCAGGTCGGTCATCTTTTCTCCTAATCCGATATACCGAACAGGAATCTTAAATTGGTCGCTGATGCCTATCACCACGCCGCCTTTGGCTGTTCCGTCGAGTTTGGTGACGGCAAGCGATGTTACATTGGTGGCGCGGGTGAATTGCTTGGCCTGTTCAAAAGCGTTCTGACCGGTGGAGCCGTCAAGCACAAGCATCACATCATGAGGAGCATCGGGAACTATCTTCTGCATCACATTGCGAATCTTAGTCAGCTCGTTCATTAGGTTGATTTTGTTGTGCAGACGACCGGCGGTGTCGATTAACACCACGTCGGCATCGTTGGCAACGGCTGATTGCAACGTGTCGAATGCTACCGAGGCAGGATCAGCACCCATCTGTTGTTTGATGACCGGTACACCCACACGCTCACCCCAAATACAAAGTTGTTCCACTGCAGCAGCGCGGAACGTGTCGGCAGCTCCAAGATACACCTTCTTGCCGGCTTGCTTGTATTGATAAGCGAGTTTACCTATTGTGGTAGTCTTACCCACGCCATTCACTCCCACGACCATTATAACGTATGGCTTGGCCGGTAGCGGGTCGCTGAAATCGCTCACCTTACCGGCGTTGTTCTCTTGAAGCAGGGCCGCCGTTTCTTCAACGAGGATACGGTTGAGTTCGGATGTTCCCATGTATTTGTCGCGAGATACGCGTTCCTGTATGCGCTCTATGATGCGCAGGGTCGTTTCCACTCCCACATCTGATGTGATGAGGGCCTCCTCAAGGTTGTCAAGTACATCGTCGTCAACGGTTGACTTTCCTACTATCGCACGCGATATCTTACTGAGCACACTTTCTTTGCTCTTTTCTAATCCCTTGTCGAGGGTCTGTTTTTTGTCTCTTGAAAATAATCCGAAAAAAGCCATTTTTTTATTTTTTATTTTTTAATTTTTAATGTATTTATTTTCGTGATTCCGAAGTCCCGAGGTCCCGAGGTCCCGACTTTCAGCTATTATATGCCTCTAATGCTTTGCGCAGTACGAAGAGTGCTTTGGCGAGGTCTTCTTTATTAAGTATATATGCCATACGCACCTCGTTGCGTCCTTCTCCCGGGTCGGTATAAAAGCCGCACCCCGGTGCCATCATAATGGTCTGCCCCTCGTAAGAGAAGTCCGTCAGACACCATGCACAGAACTTCTCGGCATCGTCCACCGGCAGGCGTACCATCGTGTAGAAGGCGCCCATTGGGGTAGGGGAATAGACGCCCGGAATTTGGTTGAGCCCGTCAATCAGGAAGTTGCGGCGTGAGAGGTATTCATCGTAAACCTCTTCCATGTATTCTGCCGGTGTTAGCATGCTCGCCTCTGCCACTATCTGTCCGAGCAGTGGAGGTGACAGACGTGCCTGGCAGAATTTCATCACTGCCTCGCGCACTTGCTTGTTCTTGGTTATCAGTGCGCCAATACGTATGCCGCACTCAGAATAGCGCTTGCTTACGGAGTCAATCAATATGACGTTTTGCTCGATTCCTTCGAGGTGGCAGGCAGAGATATACGGACGCTTGGTATAGATGAAGTCTCGATATACCTCGTCAGAGAATAGGTAAAGGTCGTATTTCTTTACTAAGTCTCTGATTTGGAACATCTCCTGCTTGGAGTAAAGGTATCCGGTCGGGTTGTTGGGATTGCAAATCATGATAGCCTTTGTCTTAGGCGTTATCTGCTTCTCGAACTCTTCTACCGACGGCAGGCGAAAACCGTTTTCTATAGATGTCTTTACTGACTTGAGCACTGCCCCGCAGCTTATGGCAAAGGCCATGTAGTTGGCATAGAAGGGGTCAGTGACAATCACCTCGTCGCCCGGCTCCAAGCATGCCATATATGCAAACATCACTGCTTCAGAACCTCCCGTGGTAACTATTATCTCGTCAGGCGACAGGTCGATGCCGTATGAGGCATAGTAGCCCACCATCTTGGTACGGAGCGACAATGTTCCTTGCGACGGGGTGTATTCCAACACGTCGCGGTGAATCTGGCGAACTGCCTCAAGGGCGCACTCCGGCGTGTGGATGTCGGGTTGTCCGATATTAAGGTGATAGACGTGGATGCCGTTGCGTTTGGCTGCATCGGCATACTTGGCGAGTTTGCGAATAGGCGAACTCGGCATGCTCTCGGCGCGTTGGGAGATTTTCATATCGGTATGGTATTAGTGGTTGTTCGTGTTGAGGGAGTTAATATTTTGAAGATACTCTTCATGCAAATGGTAATAACGTTTCATAAAGAATATATAAGCGAAGCCTAATATTAAAAGTACTATTATCGAGTAGAGTAGGTGGTAGTTCGAACAAAATATCAACCCCACTGATATTATCATTTGTACTATTGCATATCCTGCTGATACAGCTACATGTGGTATCTTAAGCTCGTTTGCTAAAATTTGAAATGCATGTTTGCGATGAGCTTGACCGAGGTTTTCGTGTAGCATAATACGATGTATGATAGTGAGTACGGTGTCGACGCCGTATAATGCTAAAAATACGATATATGAGAAATCATGTGTCTGAATAATTAGTTTTGCCAGCGGAAACATAACTATTAGAGCCATACTTATAGAGCCTACGTCACCTGCAAAGCAAATTGCTTTTGTCCTGAAGTTAAACAGGCAAAATATAAAACATCCGATTGCTGTTACTATCAGGTACGACATGTCAATAAACTCGAGATTGTAGTTTACAATGGCAAGTGAAGAAATGACAGCAAGCGAGTAGGCACCGGTAATGCCGTTTATGCCATCCATAAAATTGTATGCATTGATGATGCCTACGCATAATATCAGACCTAAAATAATAATCCACCATAGAGAAGGTTTCAGTATTCCCAACTCTGCAAACATAAGCAGCGTAGCTACCGTTTGAGCTATCAGTCGTACAGAGTCAGGAAGTGAATGTATGTCGTCCCAGTAACTTACAGTTGCAACTATCAGCAAGCCTGCCAAAAAATACCAATAATGTGTGTAATAGAACAAGTGGTATAGTACAATTGATAATGCAAATATTACGCCTCCACCGCGAACTATGACATCGTGGTGTGAACTGCGCTGATTGGGGATGTCGGCTATATGCAGACGTCGTGCAATGCGGAAGTATGCACCCTCTACCACAAGCAATATAACTGCTATAGCGACATAAGTATATAAATTATTCATTATTCTATGGTGTGTTGTAATGAGTATTATCTTTGTTGATGAAGGTGTCTTCTTATCAGTTTGGCAAAAGAGCGAGGAGTAAACCTAAATACAAATACTAACCATGCTTTCAAGGGAGAGAATCCTAATTCGTTTTCATAAATATTGATAACCGCCTCTATCATACGACGTTTGTTTCGAGTGACAGATTGTGTGTTGAGTCTGTATTTGAATAGAATTTTTGGACAAACATACAAGTAATCAGTCTTTTGTAGTATTCGAAGCCACAGTCCCCAATCTTGTCCTCGGCGGAAGTTGGGCATATATACCTTACCGAGATTTTGTGCGTTGTATATAACCCCGGGTGTGCCAACGTCGTTACCCGACACCATATACCGAAAATCTTGCTTGTCGTGAGGACGATATGCATAATACGGTTTCAACTCAGAATCGGCATACTCGTACCAAGAGCATGCAAAATCACACTGACGTTGTGTCATAAATTGAAGCATTGTTTCAAGTTTCAGAGGATACCACCAATCATCACTATCGAGAAATGCTATATATTGTCCTTGTGCTTTTTCTATTCCTATGTTGCGAGCGACGCCCGAACCGCTATTCTGAGCGGTGCGCAAAAGCTTAAAACGCTCGTCTTTAGCAGCCCACTGCTCTAATAGCTGCCATGTGGTATCGGTCGAGCAATCATCCACGATGAGCAATTCCCAGTCGGTGTACGTCTGATTCAGAACGCTGCTAATAGAGTCGTTGAGGTGTAGCTCATTATTGAAACATGGCATTATGATGCTAACTGTCGGCATAACTATGATTGATTGTATATTTACGGTGTTAGAAATCCTTAAGAATAAACCCTAATGCTTCTCTATGACATTGGCAGATTAACTTGCTTGGTAGAGTTGATGTGCTAACATGGTCTAAATCTGTAATTCTGAGTTTCGGAGCAAAGAGTGTCTTCATTCCGGCTTTTTTGAGTTGCTCTGCTAAATATATCTCTTCTCCATATAGAAATGGCTCGAAGTTCATCACCACCCGGCGGAGCCATATATCATTGGTGAATATCATAAACGAACCATGTGGAGCATAGATATAGCAATCTGCTGTTGGTGTTTTTTTAGGTTGTCGCCTTCGATATACCAAGTTCTTGTAAAGATGAAATACAAGGGGATGAATATACAGTAGCCTTGCTATACGCAGGCGGCTCTTTTGTGGGCGCACGGCATATTCAGGGTTTCGCTCTTGCTGCTCTGACTCTGAATATATCGATGGTGCGATGCAGCCGATGTCATCATTGAGTTTTAGTTCAAGCAGGTGCTCGAAAAAATCCTCTTGCATCAATAAATCCACATTGCTGATGATAACGTAGTCCGACTCTTCATAACCGGTACGTATCAGCTCTTTTATACCGCCAAAGTAACCTCTGTTGTCATTATCGTTGACAGCAACGTGTATGTCAACTACAGCTCTGCCGCTGACCTTTTCAGCTGCACGGCGAATACTGTCGGTGTATTTGCGGCAGCAGTCGTCGGAGTGATATGTAACACATAATATGGTTATTCGAGGAATCATCTTTGTAGGTATGTCTTAACAAAATAAACTATAATCCACCATATCGAAACGGGCATAAGCAGTATGGCACCAACGAAAGTGGCAATCGAATGTAAATTGCTGCATAAGGCAGTAATGGTTTTGGCGGTAGCTATGCTTCGGTATTTGAACATGCGAAGGAGCCAGACCCATAGTTCTTCAGATATTCGTAGAGTCCAGAGTAGTTTCTTGCTAAAGCCAAGCTCTTTAGACATATATGCCATAAAGGTGAAATTACCTTTTTGCATCTTCTGATATGAGCTTGTCTTACTCTCGTTGCCGTGATAATACATGGCTCCGCAATAATCGGGCATTGACATTACTCGAGGTCGGGCACTGAAACACATAATGTGAAAACGCCAATCTTCACGATACCGGCAGCTGCTCTTGAAGGAAATGCCGTTTGATAACAAGAATTCACGGTTGTACATGAAACTGTTTATCGGGGTAGAATAGCCTATACCCCATGATACTATTATTCTATACAAACTTAGTCCGACGGTTCTTATCGGTCCGGGCTCTCTGCCGGCATAGATATTTCGAAAGGCTGTATATGATATGTCTAAATTATGTTCTTGCATCAGTTTGGTCTGACGTTCCAACTTATCGGGTGCGATGTCGTCGTCGGCATCTAAAAACTGAATGTATTTGCCTTTGGCATGCCCAAGTCCCATGTCACGCGCACTTGCACTGCCTCCGTTCTCTTTTCGAAGAAGCTTGATTCGCTTGTCAACGGCGGCAGCTGCAAGCACTACAGCTGAAGTGTTATCTGAGGACCCGTCATCAACCACTATGCACTCCCAATCGCCAAGTGTCTGATGATGCACAGACTGTAGTGCCTTTGGCAAAACTTGAGCCTGATTGTAGCAGGGGATGATTATTGATATTAAGACTTGAGCTTTCATTTTGTTTCTTCTTGTTCCGTTGAAAATTCCGGACTATAATAAGTAAGACATAATATGAGGAAAATAAGAGACATACTATATGCTTCCATAATCATCATAAAGAAAAACGCACATACGCCAAATAGTGAATATAGGGTAAGATTAGAATAGTTTTTTATTGTCCTTTTGATACTTGCGTATATTACTATCAAAAACATAGTAAATAAAATATAACCTCCGTAAATCATTATTTGATAAATGATGTTGTGCGCCGACTTCACCATTAGTTGTTCTTCAAACCACTCGCTGTCTTGCATGCCGTAGCCGGTTATTGGAGACTGTCTGATTAGTTTGTATGAATCTGACCATACATAGGTCCGATTTGTAAAACTTAAGTCTTTTTGCATCACTTCCTCCACAAAGAATGTTGCGTATTTGTTCACAGATATATCGTTTTGAAAGAATACCAAAAAAGCTTGGAATGTCAGATAAAAAACAAATAGCGATATTAAGGCAATCTTGCGAATCTTTTTAGAAGAAATAAAGAAGAATAATGTCATCAGCGAACATCCGACAGCACTGGTCATTGAGCCAATAATTATCGGTGTAGCGATTGATATTGCTCCTAATAGTAAAAATGTGAGTTTGTTTCTTATTCCCTGTTTGTATGCATAATAATGTACTACCATGCCGCATATAATAACTGGACCGGGACTATTGCGATTTACACCAAGCAGATAAAACTCCTCCCCTATGCCATCGGGATAGATTAGTGTAAAAATAAAGTTGGCATATATAAACAGGTCCAATATGAATGCCAATGTACCAATTGTGTACTTTGGCGAGCGTAACATAGATAAATATACTAAGAGTACAAGCCCGATTGAATTAACAGCGTTAGCAGCCCATGCGTGCATGGAACCATCGTGAGCAATCGTGAGTAATCCGGCAATAAAGTAAAAGGCACATACAAGTATTGTATATTTCCCGAATCGTAGTTTCGGAAGGGCTATCAAGAACGCATAACCAACAGCCAATGCCCGCAAACCGGAAACGATGGTTTGTAATATAGGTATTGCCCCCAAATATAGGTTTGCGTTGCTTAGAATAAACAATATTGCAAAGCTATTCAGTATATCATATGTAGTTATTTTGTGGGTCATTAAGCTAACGATTTCATTGATGTCGGAGCTTTTGAAAAATGATATCTTTAATTGTTTGTTGTTCCTTGTTAGTCATGGCGCCGAACCATGTGGCAATGGTGCCGACAGTTATACCTGCTACGATAGTCAGTAAAAATCGATATGGGAATTCAATATATTGAGTAATTGCATAGCAGCATGCAAGTTGCAATAATATAGGCAGAGATGAGCGTAAAAAGACATTTTTGATAAAACCACTGATACTCAATCCCGCTGTGATTTTAAGAAAAGGAAGCCGTGCCAATGCGCAGATAATTTCAAATAAAAGATAACAGTACATCGTAGAGTCAACCGGCAAACCAATACGCAGGCAAAGCCATGCTGAGGGAAGAGACAGTATTTTTATTGTGTTTATAGTCAGTGAATAGTTCCGGATTTTGCCAATGGCCTGATTGGCTATACCCAATCCGATTGTTAACTGGTCGCATACTGATGCTATGAGGATGAAACGGCAGAACATGACTGCATCACTTGGTACTTGATGCAACCAAAGTTCTAACACCACCGGCATCTCAAATACTAAAGGAATGACTATCATCGCCATTAACAATGTGGCATATTTGCTTGCAAACTCTGACAACTTGAGCATTCTTAATCGGTTACCGCCTCCCTCTGCTTTGATTATCTGGGGGCTCATCGCGTTTAGTACCGATTGAGCTACGAAATGAACAGCACCTGATACCTGTTGGGCTATTCCATAGGAGGCGTTAACCGCGCTACCGAAAAAACGATTAAGAATAATAGCAATTCCTTGTGTGCGTGCCATGATACAACCTGTGGAATAGATAGTCCAACCGGCAAATCCACTCAAGTCTTTGATATATCGTTTGTCCCACTCGCACCAGTGAGGGATATGACATTCTTCAAAATGGCGCAGGGCATAGATGGCAAATGCAGACAAATTAAATAGAGATATGCCAATTAACAAGAGAGAATAGGTAATCAATTGGTCCGACGACGCAACATATACTAAAAATACCGCTATCAGTAATTTGAGCAAGCCGTCTAACACGTCCACAATGGATATATAGACAATGTTTTCCCGTGCTATAAACAATGCACGGAATGGTGCGGTGAACGAGGTGAAAAGTAGCATCAAGGCTGCCGACAGATAGACTACAACGGCTGCAGTTTCCCTTCCTGTTTCAATATGCAAAACACCTAATACTATAGGATAAGTTAGCAGCGCTAATATGACAAAGGCACTTGTCCCGATTACTACATGTAGCAGCAGGCTGTTGGCAAACACTTGGGATGTTTTTTCTCTGTCGGCCTTGCCATGGTTGAACGACAGATAACGCTGAGTGGTGCTTACTAATGCGTTAGTCATAAACGACAGCATGGATACAACCCCGGCAACAACACTGTATATACCGAAATCGGTCTGCCCCAATGCCGATAAAATCAGTCGGGTAGAGTAGAGCGATAGGCATACATTAATGATGGTACGTAGGTACTGTGCCGTAGTATTTGTCAATATCCTGACAGAAGGTGTCATTTGTGTTTATATACATCCAAATCAATCATATCTCCCAATTTGTCGTAAACGTTCTTGCTGAGAAATCCGTAGCCTTGCGAGAAGGTCATTTCTCCGATAACCGGTTCTCCGTTCACTATGTAGAAGTCTGCCCGCAACTGTGGAAATGGAGCAGATATTTTGGACGCGATGTCAAGCAATTTGCTTAGACATGCGGGCTTTGGGATAGCCATGTCGGCTGGGTCATATACATAATGCGACATGGTGTTAATCATATAGTGGGGCAGAGGATGCCAATCAGTATCGAAGCACTGAACATGTACGTGCATATTGACTCTGTTATATGCTATCCAAATAAACTGCGGTTCACCGTTGATACAATATACTTTGAAATCAACTAACGACTTGGGTGAAATGTTCTCATAGTCGTTGTGTAGCAACTCCTCAGCTATGATGCAGGGCTTGATTGCCCAATAGTGCATTGAGGCATTTTCTGCCCCGTAAGGTAAATGGAGCCATTCCCAAAGTGTCTTTTTCAGCCGTTTCAGATCAACGGAAGACTTGTCTCTAATGACTTCAACAGTTGCGCATCCGTTGTTGCTTTTGATGACGAAACTATTTGGTAGTTTATCAAAGTCGATGTCTTTTACTCTATCCCAATGACCATATAACTTAGGCATGTACTGAGATAGACCTAATTCATCTATATATTCTCTTACGCGGTATTTATCGGCACATTTACTCCATAAAGACGTGTCGGTATAGAGCTCCATCCAAAAAATCTTTTCGATAAGGTCTTTTGGGTTTTGCGGGTTCCAATGTTTATGAAAGGTGGCATAGTAGCACCTGTCAACTTCTTTTTCAGGGTTGATGCGACATTGTAATCTTCGTATGTATTCCCGTATAAGTTTAAAAAGATATGTGTCTCTATAGTTAATCATTTGTCATGTAGTTCTTTTATCACCACACTGGGCCATTTCCAATTCTGATATACCAATTGTGCTATGCCGGGGGCAAGTATCATTCCCCAGACGCCCATGTCGAAAACCGACAAGAACAGCCACATTAGCACTATGGTACCCGCGCCGCTCAACAGCGATGGGATGAAAAACGGTATCTTATTGTCTGCCATTATGAAACCGGCAGACACAGAGTGGTTGTGCTCAAGGAAATATATCACAAGCATCGCACATAGCATCTGTGTTGGTAGGAATGATGTATCGCTCTTAATGAGCGAAAGTGCCCAATCGCCAAAGCCGACAAATACTGCTCCGCCTGCCACTATAACTACTATCAGCGATAATATGCTATAGCGATACAAGCGTTTGAGCTCGTGAAGATTCTGTTCTGCACGGCATTGAGCCAACTTGGGAGTGAGCGACTGATACATCACCGTCCCGCAGCGCCCGATGATATCTATTACTTGCACCGTAATACCATAACTTGCCACCGTTGCCAATGGTAAGAAGGCGGAACCAAGCAGCACTGCCGACTTGTTCACCATAAAGCCGCCTAAGTTGGTCAGTCCCACCTTTACCGCATTTGGGAAGATTGCTTTGAGAATAGGACGGGTGTCGGGTGTGGCGGCTTCACTCAAATGGCTCAGCATCTGCTGATCGAAGAAAACACGATATGCCAACACTCGGCGGATAACCGTAGAAATCAGTTGTGCGGATACTATGGCGGTCAGTCCTAATCCTGAGTAAATAAGTCCGATAGCTACAACCAGGTAAACGCTCTGTCCTAATATTGTTATTTGCTGTATGCGCTTCACATATCCTTTGCCTGTTAGAAGCGCATCGTAGTAAAACGTATAGAGGTTGTAGCAGTTGATGGTTATCAGCAACAACCAGGCTATCATAGCGTCCTGACGGTCACCTGAGTATTTCTGCAAAATATAGTAGAAATAAGCGCTTCCGGCTGTTGCCAATATCGCAAACACACATATCGACATCCAGCGGTAGAACCGGCGCATAGCACTTATGGTGCCTTTCAGCAGGCTATAGTCAACGCTGTTGTTCGCTTCGACGTGTTCCACGCCTTCTTTCTGCAGATTGCGGACACCCGAAAATACGTAACTCAGGTTGCGGGCAAACGACGGACGAAAACCGAAATCAAGCAGAAAGACAAGAGCACTGATAGTCTGAAAGATGTTCCATATTCCAACAGTCTCGGAGGAGAGCTTGTGAAGAATAAAAGGCAGTAATATCACGCCTGCACCTATCGTGAAGATAGTTGCCGCGTAACTCCATGCCACATCTTTCTTGCCTATATTCTCTATGCCTTCTGCCATCAGAATCGGTTAATAGGAATTTATAGACGGCCGTCAACCAAGTCGCGCGGAACGAAGTTCTTTACGTCAAATATCACAGCACCTTGTGCACGATATTTGGCAAAGTCGAACTCTGCAAACTCCTTGTGGCTTACGCATGCTATTACGGCTTC
>CAMHGK010000059.1 GCA_946184695.1 uncultured Bacteroidales bacterium
GATTAGCCCAGATTGGCTGATTCCAACAACCGCAAGCCCTTTAACAGAAGTACTCTATTAAAGGGCTTGCGGTTTGTAATCTGCAGTGGTGAGGTTATTGCACTTTGAGCTGCCTGATGGACTTGGCCACGTTTATCAGGTGGTCGGCTACACGCTCGGCGTTCTGCGCAAGTGAGATATACTCATTTCCTGCCTTAGGCGAGCATATATTCAGAGCAAGGCGCTGAATATGATTCTGCTGCATCTCGTCTGAGAGAACATCCACCTCGTCCTCTATCTGATTAGCTCTGCCAAGTGCGGCGAAGTCGAGCTTATGATAAGCTTGCATAGTGGCATCGTAGAGCCGATCGATGAGAGCAGACATCTGCTCTATCTCGCGCAGGGCATACTCTGAGAAACTGACCTCATGCTGCCTAAGACTCTGAGCATACTCGACAATGTTCTTAGCATAGTCGCCTATGCGCTCAAGGTCGTTGGAGGTGCGAATAACAGAAGCGAGGTACTGGTGGTCGAATTGGTTGAGCTGATTGTCGGACAGGAGGACGGCATACTGAGTGAGCTCACGATTGAGAAAGTTGAGTTGCTTCTCCGTAGCCCAGAACTTATCCTCCTGAGCAAAGTCTAATGTTTTGACTATATGCATAGAGCGTCGGAAATTCTCGATTGCGAGCAACGACATATTCTCCACCTCAGCCTTTAGCTGCCGTATAGCCACAACAGGCGTCTTGAGCATCTGCTTATCGAAGTAGTAGAGGTGCGGTTCGTCGTCGGATACGGGAGCTGGTTTGTCGGGCAAGATCTTACATACGGCCTTTACCAACAGGTCGGTCAGCGGCATGGCAACGAGCATCGTGCAGATATTGAAGACGGTATGGAACATCGCCAACTGAACCTGCGGTGCATCGGGGAACATCTTAGCAAAAAGTCGTGCGAAAGACATCTCGCCTGCACTTGCGAGTGATATCACCCATGCCAAAATAAGGAAAATCACCACACCCATAGTATTGAACAGGAGGTGAATCAGAGCTGTCCGCTTGGCATTGATGCCGCTCGTCAGACCTGCGAGCAATGCCACGACGCACGAGCCAATGTTAGAACCCATAGTAAGGAAGATACCCTGATCGAGTGACACGAGTCCGGTGACCACCATCGTGAGGGCAATGGATGTCATGACGGATGACGACTGAATGATGGCTGTCAGCACAGCTCCCACTATGACTAAAAGCAGCGGATTGGAAATAGATGCCAGAAAGAGCTTCACTGACTCCATCGCGGCAAAATCCTCCATTGCATTCTGCATGATACTCAGACCAACGAAGAGCATACCGAAGCCGGTGATGATAGCACCCGTCTGCTTGAGAATGTCTTTTTTGGCAAACATCATGATGAAGGCACCAATACCTGCGAAGGCAGCGAAGATAAGCGACGAGGAAATGCTACCTGTGCCGAACATACCCAATGCCACGAGTTGCGCGGTGATGGTGGTACCGATGTTGGCGCCGTAGATGATGGTAGCAGCCTGCGTAAGACTGATGATACCCACATTGACGAAACCTATCACCATGACCGTCACGGCACCACTACTCTGAATGGCTGCCGTTCCGACGGTACCTATTCCTACGCCTATCCATCGTTCAGCGAAGGACGAACCCGACGACTTGCCGGCGCGGTTAAACAATCGCTTTAGGCGCTTACTGCCGGCACTCTCGAGGTTCTTACTCATCATCTGGCATGCGACGAGAAACACGCCTATACCGGCGGCGAGATTAAGAATTGCAATTAGAATAGTAGAAAGCATAATATTTTCTATTTGTTTAATTTTGAGTTAGAAATACACAACCGTGCCGATAGGTGCATCGAGAAGCAGGATGCCGTCACGGCGTGCTATGTCGTGCGCTACCGAATCGGGTTCGTTCCAAGCATGCAGCGAGAGTTTGAACTTATCGTGGTGCACGGTGAACACTTGCTTTGCCTTCAGGTCGAGAATAGCCTTTTCCAAATCATTAGGCATTAGGTGTATATTTGCCCAATTGGCATTATACTGTCCGTTCTCCATCATAGCAAGGTCCACCTGTCCGAAACTCTCGTAGATCTGCCGGAAGCGGTTGTCGTAGCCTCCATCGCCACCTACATACACCTTTCTGCTATTGCTTGCCGGCGCGTCGGCGGCAGGCTGATTTGCCTCTACCATAAACGACGCCCAGAGAGTTTGGTTGCTTGAGAACAAGCGGTTGGAGAAATGGCGTGTCGGGAGACAGGTTATGGTAATGCCGTTTTCGTCTTGACAGCGTACTTGGTCCCAATCCATCTCAGTGATTATCCGGGGGTCGTAGTTCCAATACTCCAAATACTCAGCCACTCCCAACGGACAGACAGCATGACGAACCTTGCTTCTCAACTCACGAAGAGTTGCATAATCAAGATGGTCCCAGTGCTCATGGGTGATAATCAGATAGTCGATATCGGGTATGTCATCCGGACGATATATATCTGTTCCCTTGAAAGGTTTTAGCATGAGCACTGATGGGAACTCCATCTTGAGCAGTGGGTCCACAAGAAAACGCTTGCCGTTCAACTGGAAGAGGTACGACGAGTGTCCGAACCAGACGAGCCAGTCGCGGTCGGCAGGCAGAGCTCGAAGGTCGGTCTTGACGCAAGTCAGGGGCTCAGTGGGTGTAGCGGCGTCTTGTCCGCCACGAAGCATACCCCACATCACTTTCGACGCAGAACTGCGGGAGCCGGTAAACTGCGGAGTCGGCACTCGGTTGCAGAACTTGCCGTTGCGATAGTTGGGCGAGCTCTCGATGCGTTGCTGTCGCTGAGCATTAGGCTTACGACCGAAAGCCGGATGGCTCAGCACTGCCCACGCCACAAGGCAAAGGACCAAGACTACTGAAACGGTGATTATCAAACACTTCATTTTGCCTGTCATAATGATATCAGAATAGCCTATAGCATGTAAGGTTTACTATTTATGATACAGGTCACGGACCGACATATTGGTAAACTTGCTTGGACGTATTGAATCGTCGCGTAGCGTAATATCGCTGTGCAGCGCACGCTTGTCAATTACGAGTTGGCGGACAAACAAGTTCAGTTCATTGATTGTTGTCGGACCGCCAACGCTCACCTCATGTCCGAGGTCCTTGCAGCGATATACCACGTAAGGATAGTTGAATTTCTCCAATCGCTTCACGATGCTGTTGGCTCCGTACAAGCCGAGTTTTCCGAACTCTATCTGCTTGTATGTAACAAGTTTATCGACAGTACCGTGAAAGAGCAAAGTGGGTGCGGGCGCCTGCTGCCATTTCAGTTTTCCGTTCTTGGAATAAATAGCTCCGCTATATGCCACCACACCTGCCGGTTTCCAACCCTCAGGCAGTTCAGCGGCACAAGGTAATCCGTTGCAGCGTCCAAAGTCTGTCATCAGAACGGTAATAGCTCCGGCTGACGAGCCTTCTAAGATTATCTTATCGGCAGCTATTCCTAAGCGGTCAGCATTTTCCACTAAGAATTTCACGGCAGCAGCACAATCTTCGGCTGCCATATAAAATGCATTTTCCAATGCCGCGATATTTCCTATACCCACGTTCTTAGCCCCTTTCAGCCCTAAACGATAGTCGATGGCTACGGCAGTGTAGCCGTTGTCGGCAAGCAGGCGGCAGTAGTCGGCATCCCATTTATTGGTTCGTGAGCCACCTATAAATCCCCCACCGAACACATGGACAATGGTATAGCCGTTGGGCTTGGCGGTAGGCTGATAGACGTCTAACTGAAGCACTGAGTCGCGCCGGACAAAGGAATATGTCTGCTGAGCATAGATAGCAGGGAAGAGAGTTGCAAGCAGCAGAATGAGGGTAGATATTCTATTCATTTTTATTTTTTATTTCTTATTTCATTCTTGAGTAATTGTTTGGTGGCGCCGGAGATAATCGGGGCGGGTCAGCAGGATAAAAAACAGGGCCCCTGCGGCATGTATGCCCAAGATGGTCCAGAAGGCGAACCGATAGCCTATATTTTCAGTGAGTACACCTCCGAGCAGAATGCCTATACCTATACCGAGGTCCCACGAAGTGAGCAGAGTGGAGTTGGCAGTGCCGCGCTCGTCTTTGCGGGCAATGTTGATTATCATATTCTGGAAAGCCGGCCAGAAATGCCCGTTACCCCAGCCTATAAGCAGAGCCGAGCCGTAGTAGCCGATGGCATTAGGGCACGCTACAAATAGCAGATACCCGCATGTAGAATAAATAACCCCCTGTAGGGCATTGGCGTCGATTTTTCCTTCACGCAACTGCTTGGCTCCGGTCAGACGAGCCAGAATAAGACCTATAGAAAGCAACATGAAGAACACGCCGGTACCACCGGTAATGCCCATCACCTCAACACCATAGATGGCAAGGTAGTTGCTGAGCACGCCGTAGCACAAGCCGAAGAACACCATATTGGCACCTATAGCCCATCCTTTGAGCAGGAAAAAGCGGTCGAAAGAAAGTGCTTTTTTGTCAGGAATAGCCTGACGTACAGCTATCTGAATACGCGAATCAGCCCAAAGACCGATAGCCGCCACGGTGAAGGCGAGCCAAAACAAGATATCGAAATTGTGGGTGTACTTATAGATGACAATACTTACCGTAGGTGCTATGGCAGTAGCGATATTATTGCTAAGTCCATAGAAACCGATGCCTTCTGTGCGCCGAGACGAAGGTAACACATCGATTGCCATAGTACTATTAGCTACCGTGGCAGCCCCGAATGGTCCGCCATGGATAGTTCTGACAATAGCAAAGAGCAGCAGACTTCCGGCTATCAAATACCCGCCGAAACATATCACGTATAGGAATAAGCTAATGAGCAACACACGCTTACGCGGAAATGAGTCGGCAAGATAACCGCTGAAAGGACGAACAAGCAGAGCCGTGATAGCATAACCCGACAATACCAAACCTATCATATCCTTACCCGCACCAAACTGCTCGCTCAGATACAGAGGCAGAAGCGGTGTCAGAATATAAAAGGCAAACGACATCGAGAAATTGGCAATCATCACACGCCAATAGTTGATGTTCCAAAGTTTATCTTTAGGAGCTGCCGTTGAGTTCATAGAACGGAATAGTCAGTGGTCAAAAGCAATAGTTTGAGATATGCCGGTATAGTTTATCTGAGTGTTTTTTGCGTGCTTGTTTACATGCTTTCTGCGAATATTATCTGCATGTTTATTTGCGAAGGGCGACATCTAAGATTGTCGTTCCGCCCGTTCGCTGCTCGCTCTCAGTATAAATCATTGCCACAGGCTCACCGCGCTGGTTGGTCAGATTGTGCAGGTAGGTGTGCTCGCTTAGTTGCAAAAGGACACAATGTATGGTGTCTGCCAAGAAGGTTTCATGGAGCCAGCGGACCGATAAGAGGCGAATGTAACTCTGCTGCATAAAGTCGCTGCTGACTGTTTGCATGGCAATACTCAGATATGTGCGATTATTGACATGACCATTAAAGTCAAGATTGATACTATTCACCTTATGGTCGATTTCGCGGAGCAGCTTGCCTTCAGTCGGGAAACTTACTTTCTTATGAGTGCCGGCAGTCAGTTTATCAAGCATAGGCAGAGGCTCCGGAAGCGACTTGAGCTGGCAAAGAGTATGCTGCGCGGTGTCGAGCAGTGTCCAACAACCGAAGCCGTGAGCCACCTCAGCTCCGTCAGGTCTTCTTACTATGAAGTCGGCAAACAGGCGCATCGCACCTATTTCGCTATTCCATACTGTCACTTCCACATCGTCCGACCAGAAGGCAGTTGACTGTTCGAACCAAGCATTGAACTGCGTGATGACCCACATCTTGTTTTCCTTGACTACATCGAATGCAGCAAGGTGCAGAACCGACATATAGCGTGCCCAGCAGTCTTGATAATAGAGTAATACGGCATTGGGCGTCATGCGGTAGTCATTGTCCATGTCTGCCGCCGTCAGGCTATAACTATGTGAATAAGAGTTGATTTCCATTAGAGATTAGTGCAAAAGAACGATTCAATTTTATCATAAGGAATAACGCCGGCTACATCGTCATAGAGGTCAACATGCGAAGCGCCCTTGACGATATACAACTCCTTGTTGTCATCTGTTATACTCAAGTCACTGCTTAACGTATCCGGAATTGCCGGTTTGATGCCTGTCATCTTCTCGAAAGCATACTCACTGAAATAACGGCTATGCGCTCTCTCGCCGTGCACGAGCAGCACAGGCGACTGAATCTCATGAGCCCATGCGAGAAGCGGCTGATTGAGGAACGACTGGCAACCTATAACGTTCCAGCCATCGGTGGAGTTGCCGCTGCGCTCGTGGTAGCCGCGCGGGCATTTGTAGTATGAGTGATAATCTTTGACAAACCAAGGAGCATCGTCAGGAAGCGGATCTATCACACCGCCGGCGCGTTTGTAGGTTCCGCTTCGGTAGTCTTCGGTGCGCTGGGCTGCCAACGCGCGTTTTTTCTCTAAGCGCTGTTCGGGTGTGTTCTCGCTCTGGAAATAACCTTCTACGTTCACCTTCGACATGTCGTACATCGTCACAGCCACCGTAGCCTTGATGCGCGGGTCGAGAGCAGCTGCATTGACTGCCATACCTCCAAAGCCGCAGATGCCGACTATACCTATACGCTCAGCGTCAGCCTCAGGCAGGTTAGAAAGGAAATCAACGGCAGCTAAGAAATCCTCGGTATTGATATCGGGCGATGCCATACGCCGCGGTTCTCCCCCACTCTCGCCTGTAAATGACGGGTCGAAGGCAAGGGCAAGGAACCCCCGCTCAGCTAAGTGCTGCGCATACAAGCCGCTCGACTGCTCCTTGACGGCTCCAAACGGACCTGATACGGCTATTGCCGGGAGTTTTCCATTTTGCTTATAAACGCTATTTTGGGGAGAATACAGGTCGGCAGCAAGAGTGATGCCGTAGCGGTTGTGGAAAGTCACCTTGCGGTGTTCCACCTTGTCGGACAAGGGGAAAGTCTTGTCCCATTGTTGTGTTAGTTGCATTGTAGTTTGGTGTTTTGAACATGACGCCATAAAGATGGCTGCCATAGAGAGAATTAGTAGTTTTATATTTTTCATACGATATAAGTGATTTCGCACTTTTCTAACAGTAGATAAAAATTAAACTCAGGGAGTTTGCTTGTATCAGTAGTTGAGAGCAACTATCTTCTCAGCAAGTCCTTGAGTTTTACGTTAGGGTTATGGTATTGGTGGAGCTTAGGAGTGGGGCGGCCGGCTATCTCTATTGCCTGCTGCTGACAAAAGTGCACACAACTCAGACATTCCACGCATTTGCCACCTATCTGCGCCACCTCGCCGTTGCTTTCGCTATTGCGCTCCGACGAAGAATTTTTGGGCAAGAGAACAAGGCTGATATTACCCTGCGGACATACGCGTTCGCAAACGCCACACCCTATGCACTTGTCGGCATTGACATGTGGCAGCAGCAGCGGCCAAGTACGCTTTTCAACTGACGGTAGCGCACATAGCCAGCCTGCCGGTCCCCATGCTCCGAAATGATGGGCATGGCGGCGTGCCTTGACATCGCTAATAATCCTATCCAAACGCGAAGCGAAACGCTCGAATTTCCATGTCTGGTCGTTAGGATTGCGTCCAAAACCGATAGCGCTGCAATCAGGCATTCTAAGCTTGTGGCAATAAGCCACTCGCACACCTTTGCGTCTTAAAAGCTGCTCCACTGCCCAAATGGAATTGCCGGTCTGAGCACCGCATACAATCACGATAAACACGTAGGCATTGGTTGGCAGAGTCAGGCGATCGAGCAAAATAGGTACCGGCCTGGGGGGATTGAAATAATACGACGGATAGACAAGACCTATCACTTTCTCGCTGCTCAAATCAGCATTTGCAGCGTCGTAGAGCGATATGGCCTTATCGGCTGTTTCTGACGCTATCCGCCGCGCTACCGATAGACAGTTGCCGGTACCTGAGAAATAAAGTATCATAGTTACAATTGTTTGAAATCAGCCCTTCAACTGAGTTTATGCAGAGCTGAAACATGCAGTGTGCAAAGTTAGAAAAATGTTTGAAATATACAAAATACAATACAACTCTTTGCGCAAAAGTTGCTATTCTTTATCAGAGATGAGCAACTCAAGATTACATTCATCGGACACTATGACTTAAGCCACGCCACTACATCAGACCGATTGCACCCTCTAAAAAAGCAGAGGCGCTCCGTAGAGCACCTCTGACACAAATTAACACCTTATACCATGAATTTGCAGTTTGCGGATTTGAATCTTAGCTTATTTGCAGTTTGCGGATTTGAATCTTAGTTATGGCACCACTACCTTGTTGGCTCCACGGATACCTGCTATATAAACCAAGTAAACACCGGAACGGAGCGAGCGGAGATTGAAGTTTGACTTGGTGCGTGCTACCATTTTGCCGGAAGTATCGTAGATTGCGAGGTATTTATGTTCGTCGTTGATGATATTGTATCCGTTGAATCTGACGGGCAGCTGTTCGGCTGGTACTGCGGAAATCTCAGTTGCCGTGCCGCTACCTTCTTCTTTTATATAGAAGTTTTCTATCGGAGCATAGCCGAGTTCCATCATCAGCTCGTTCCAGTTGTCGGGCAGTTCCACCTTGTATGTTCCGAAATAGCCGCCTTGCATCACCTGTACCTTGTTGCGAGCCGAATCGCCGGTGATGATAAATGCCGTCTGACCTTTCTGCATGCAGGGTACGGTCTGTGTGGTAGCCTCAGTGCGGTCATACCAGGGCTCGGTAGGAGTATCCTCTCCGCCCTCTGTTTGAGCTATATGCCGCGTATATTGGTTCATGGAGTAATCTTTCTGTCCTCCTGTGTTGGCATAGAGGTTGGCATAGGCACGCTCCTTTACGGGACGGCGCGAGTGGAGTATGAGGCTGTCTTCAAGTTCGTCGAGTGTCTCGAAGCCTTCTTTGAGATTGCGTGCTACCGGCTCGGTCAGGAGGATGGTTCGGGGAGTGAACTGCTGGCTGCTACCAAGTGCACACTGTCCGCGCTCAGAGCAGTCCCATGCGATTAGCTTCATCATGATGTTTGGGTCCTGAGTTGAGATAGCCATGTTGTTTCCCCACTGCAGAGCTGAGGTGACGGTGACGGCACTCTCGTTGATGTCGCAGCCTTGCTGTACATGATACGGTTCCCAACCGAGACGATGGCATGCGGCATCGTCTTCCATGAGGCACCATGCCATCGGGTAGCCGAAGGTTCCCATGCGGTTGTCTTTGGTGTAGTAGCCCATCATATTGATCATGGCAAGATTAAGGAAGCGTCCGATGCACATCTGGTCGTGCTCGTTGATTTGTCCCTGACCGGTGTCGAGTCCTAACTGCCGTGCAAGCGGTCCGTTGAGTATGCAGTAAGGTACCCAGCCGTGAGTTGAGAGCAACGTGCGACGGAAGTTATCCTCTTTCATTGCCTTCGTCATAGCCACAAGCAGTGGCATGTGTTCGGGTTTGCAGCCCGCCATGATAGCATTGACAGCCACATGCCATACGAGCACAATACGCGTAGCACCCGGCATGACAGCTGCCACGTTGTTCCAGCGATAGCCGGAATATGACACGTAGCGCTCAGCCTCATCGTAGGTAGGCGGATAGAAAGGCAGACCATCGGTCCAGTTCATCTTGCGGAACTGCTCGTCGATCTCTTGTACTGTGCCGTAGAACACGTCGTCGCGCAGGTCACCGTGGTCACCCGTTTCGGCTGCTGCTATCTCCTCATCGGTGATAGGTGTGGTGAGAGCTTTGACGAGCTGCGGCCATACGACGTTGCGGGTGTTCTCTATGAGTTGCTCTTCGGTATGCGTGGCAAAGGCTCCGGGGTATTCGGCAGCACGAAGCACCTTGATACCGTTGTTGTAGCCTGTCGAAGCTGCCTGAGAAGTAAAGCCCGGAGCTGCAATTACCACGGCCGGTATGCCGAGCGACTCAGCGGCTATGGCAGAACCGGTCTCCTTAGGCGTACATATACCGCAACCGCCATTACCTGCTATAACGGCGTCAACCCCATATTCTTTCAGTTTCTTCTTGAACTCAATGGCCTGCGGACGGTCGATACCATTGCCCGGATACGGACCTGCATAGCCCATCTCGTCGGTCAACAGGACACGGACGTTGGTGTAGTTTTCCTCGATGAGACGTTTGATTTCAGGATGGGTGACATGTGCCATAAAACTCACACCTACCACGGCAATAGTCTTATTGTCGAGAGTCTCAAGACGCGGACCCTGTTCTACGAACGTCACGCCGCTACGTCCTATAGGCGAGACTACGGCATACTTATTGATGCCGTCATCGGGTGCATGGCAAGTGGTGTCGCATACGAAGCGGGCCTGGCTCGTTGCACAGACAAGCAGAAGCGCCAAGGGAAGAAGAAATCGTTTCATAAGATTGTGGGGGGGGAGGGGGGAAATTATGAATTATGAATTATGAATTATGAACTATGCATTACCAATTCATATTTTCAAGAAAGAGGTCGGCTTCGGCAAAGTTGCTCCAGTCGCCATCCTCACTCTCAGGCGTTTGGCAATAGACAGGAGTGGCGGCCCTTGCTTCGTCGTGCACATATAGTGAGCCCACGCCAACGGCAACTATAATTGCGCAAACAGCTACAGCGGCGGCATATCGGCGGCGTACATGGTATATAGTGCTCTTGCTGACAACATCACTCATTGTTGCAGCCGATTGCTCAAGGAAACCTTCGGGTACGGTATATGGCATGCGCTTGCCTACAAGCGAGAAATCGAATTGGGGATCTGTTGTTTTCATGAGTGTTGGAGCATATAGTTACTTATCTTTGCTTTAGCGTAGTGGTAATTGGTCTTGGCAGAAGCCGGCGAGGAGCCTATTATTTGGGCTATTTCATCGTACGACAACTCGTCGTAGTATCTGAGATTGAACACCGTGCGCTGCATAGTGGGAAGCGTCAAAATGGCTTGCTGAAAAAGCACAAGCAGGCTGTCGGCGGTATCTAAGTAGGTCTCGGCATGGAGAGTGCTGAGCAATGCTGATGCATCTTCGTCTTCCAACGATAGGAACTCGCGCTTAGAGCGCAGCCACTGCAGTGCCTCGTTGGTAGCCACCTTATACACCCATGCGCGCTCTTGCTGCTTGTCTTTGAGTTCGCTTAGATGCAGATGCACTTGAAGGAAAGTATTTTGCAGCACATCCTGAGCATCGTCATGACAAACTACCATACGGCGTATATGCCAGTACAGCGGTTTATGATAACGCTTAATCAGATCTTCGATTGGCGATATATGTGGTGCAAAAAGGCGCATTTAGCAGAGTGGTGTTGTCTTATGAAAAGTTGTTTACATGGATTGGACTAATGTCGGTTCACATGTGCCCTACGTCCTTTTTCGTCTTCATATATGGTACTAATCTGCGATGGAGTAAGCACCTCACGAAACTTCTTATAGTATTCCTCTCTGACATCCAATATGCCGCGGCTGAGCGCGAAATTATCTAAAATCCGCTTCTCTATCTGCTCGTCGGTCAGAGCAGAATGGCTCTCGGGTCGGGAGTTGCCGAACTCTCTTTTTATGGCAAAAAGCTTCTTGCTATATTCCTTATAGAGCAAGCCAAACTGCTCAGTTTGATCTGCGGTGAGCGAAAATACACCGGAATAGTAACGTATCTGCTGCTCAATGCGCTCACGACCGTCAACATGCTCATTTTTCGTAGGTTGAGCATACGACATAACTACCAATAACAATAGAGGCAATAAAATATAACACTTTCTTTTCATAACTTGCAAGGAGAGTAAAGATTTGTTTATTTGACTTTAG
>CAMHGK010000060.1 GCA_946184695.1 uncultured Bacteroidales bacterium
ATGCTACTATCTTGGGAAGTATGAGGTAGTTGGCGGAGTTGACACCCATTATCTCGAGTGCATCAATCTGTTCGGTGATACGCATAGTGCCTATCTCGGAGGCGATGTTGGAGCCTACCTTGCCTGCAAGCAGCAGGCAAAGTATGGTAGAAGAGAACTCAAGCAGAATACAATCGCGTGTGACAAGACCGGTGGAATAGACAGGAAGCAGCGGGTTGGAGGTGTTGAGCTTTGTTTGCATGGTCATAATGGCGCCCATGAAAAACGACACTATAACCACTATCAGTACCGACTGCAGACCCTGCTTCTCAAGCTCTTTGGAGAGCTGACGAAAAAACATGCGCCAGCGGTCGGGCTTCCTTATGGTCATGCCCATTAGAATAAAGTATTCACCTATATCTTTAAGTATATTCATAACAACGATGCTCAGGTTATGATGCTGCGGCAGCCCGTCAGACCGACGCTGACGCTATTAGCAGTGCAGATTGAGCCTACAAAATTATTAAAAAAACATGAAATACCAAATTTTATGGCAAATTAGGCAAGGAAAAAAGCCAAAATAGTAGTATATGAGGCGGGTGAGAGTAGTATGGAGTAGTAAAAAAATGCCCCATGAGTAGTAGTATGTAGGACGGAAGGGTGCGGCTTATGGGAAAAGGGTACTTTTGCAGCGACAACTTCGGACCGGATAAAGGGTAGTAGTATGGCTATTGCTGTTAGCCGACAGATTCGGAGTGCATAGTGACAAATCCTAAAATTATCTCATTATGAAGAAAAAATCTCAAAGACTTCAGCTCCTCACTGCCGTTGTGCTGTGTGGCTTCGGGATGGTCTTGCTCGCCACGAGTTTCTTCGTCCCGCCACTCGGGGTAATCGACCCTTCTGTTCTCGCTGCTTTGGCAGAAATTCTCACTTTTAGCGGTGCACTGATAGGTATTGACTATCGATACAAAAAACAGTAGTCTTTTGTTATGTGGTACTAATCGTTAGATTAAGTGTTTATGAAACTTACATTACTGCGTCGGCTTCTGACCGACCAAGAGACGGTGGGCGAGTTGATGCATGATGTCTCGCCCAAAAAGCAAGAGCGTCTGTGCTACACCATCGAGCCTCCGATAAAAGCCAATGGTGAGCACCCTAAGGGTGCCATACCATCAGGGTGGTACAGGCTGAGTGTAACCTATTCGCCTAAGTTCGGCAGAGAGTTGCCTTTGCTGCATTATGTTCCGGGATTTGAGGGAATAAGGCTACATGCCGGCAACAGCCATCGTCACACTGCGGGTTGTGTGCTTGTGGGTGAGATGACTGACGACCCGTTCAGCTCGCCGGCTCCTCTGTGTGGTGAGTATAGGCTCTATAACTCGCGTCTGACCGAAAACAGAATTGTAGAACTGCTAAAGCAGAGTTTGAAAGATGATGAGGTCTATCTGCATGTCGCTAATCCTTAGCATGACGTTGGTGAGTTGCACCCGAACCCAGAGAGCCGTCGCCGTTTCGTATGGCGCATCGGCTGAGAGCCGCTTCCGCGTAGTCACGGATACGCTGCGTGTGGTTGACAGCATAAGCGTCAAGTTTGCGGGCGATACGGTATGGCGTGAGCGGGTGCGCGTGGTCAACCGTCAGGTAGAGGTCAGTCGCACCGATACCGTCGTCAGAGTTCAGTTCGAACAGCAGACAGTTCCAGAGCGCTATGTGCCGCATTGGCTTTGGTATTTGCTTGCCATAGGTGTCGTTGCGACGGCTGCATGGCTGCTGAAGGCCCTATGGTGGCTGCTACTCAGATTTAGAAGATGAAAAAACGCGTGAAAAGCAAATCTTTTCACGCGTTTTTTGTTTATAAAATAGTCTCTAATTGGTTCTCTCATATAAATGAGAGGTATATTATGCATTAGCCATGCTGAGGACTTCTTTGGCGATACGGATGGCGGAGTCGCGTTGGGCAAGTTGGAGGATGTTGGCAGAGAGGGTGCTGAGGCGTTGTGCGTCGCCGATGGTCTGAATGGCGGTGCTGACGAGCAGGTCTTGTGCCTTGGCATCTTCAACGAGTATGGCAGCCTGTTTGTTGACGAGTGCCATGGCGTTGTGATACTGATGGTTCTCTGCTACATTGGGTGAGGGAACGAGTATGGCAGGTTTGCCCAGCAGGCATAGTTCGGATATACTGCTTGCGCCGGCACGCGAGACGACGAGGTCGGCAAGAGCATAAGCAAGCTCCATGTGGCTAAGGAAGTCGGTGCAGACGACGGTTTGACGCTGCTCTGCTGTCAGGCCTTCATATACAGCCTTGCATTTGTCAAAGTGCTTCTTGCCGGTTTGCCACACCACTTGTATGCCGTTATCGGTAAGTTCGCCAAGTCCACGGCTGATACTTGTGTTGATAGTGACGGCACCGAGTGAGCCGCCAATGATGAGCAGGGTCTTGCGGTCGGCAGTGAAGTTCACACCGTATTCTTGATTAAAATATTTGATGGCATCGCTCTTGTTGCCTTCTGTGAGGTTCTGGCGGACGGGGTTGCCTGTCAGGATAATCTTGTCCTTCGGGAAGAAACGTTCCATGCCCTCGTAGGCTACGCATATCTTCTTTGCATCGTTTTTGAGAAACTTATTGGTTACTCCTGCAAAACCGTTTTGTTCTTGCAGCAGTACGGGTACGCCCATCTGTGCTGCCACCTTCATGGCCGCGGCACTGGCATAGCCTCCTACGCCGATGGCGGCATCGGGTTTGAAACGGCGTATAATCTTGCGTACCCGAATCATTGAGCGGCAGAGGTTGAAGATGACGCGCAGGTTGCGCCACGGGCGTTGGCGGTCGAGACCCTGAACGGGAAGACCGATGATGTCGTAGCCTGCCTGTGGCACGCGCTGCATCTCCATACGGTCTTCGGCACCGATAAAGAGTATCTGGCAGTCGGGTTGAAGTTGACGTAGTGCGTTTGCAATACTGACGGCAGGGAATATATGTCCGCCTGTGCCGCCTCCACTGATAAGAAAATTCATAGTTAATGTTTTAATGTTTTAATGATGTCATTACTTGTTGTGTCGTTTTGAGCAGTTCTGTGGGGTTACTGATGAGTAGTTGCAGTTGTTGCTGTTGAAGCGTCTGCTGCGGATCATTGAGCCACAAGTGCATATAGCCTGAAGCGGAGTATTTGTCTTGCAGGTGGTCGGCAGCCCGACGGCAGTGCTCATCGTCAGACAGTTCCGGGTAGCGGTCGATGCCGTATTGCAGTGCTCGCCGTATGACGGTTGTGACATTCAGGTCGCGGTCCGCATCAGCCACTATGGCTCCGAAGATGGTTCGTGGCGGCTGTTTGGCAGAAGCGCGGTGGTCTTCGGCAGCACATGCCATAAGTTCTATCTCGTCGTCAGTGAACCAATGGCGCAGCTGCCGGTCGGCACGAAGCATTTTGCCCGAGTTGAGGTGATGGTGCTCGCGGTCAACGCTGAGTCCGATGTCGTGGTAGGCGGCTATGGTATAGGCGAGCAGAGCAGCCCTTGTACCTCCTACGGGGCAACAGAAGCCCTTAATGCTGTCGCCATCGGCAGCGGCATAAAGCCGCAAGGCGCTGGCGAGTTGCAGTGAGGTATTCATCACCGCTCGGGCATGCGAGAGGTTGTGTCCGCTGTCGAAGTTCTGATAGAGCGGCAGAATGTGAGTCTCGATATGGTCTGCCACTTGCATGAAAGTCAGCAACTCATGCATGTCGTTGAAGACGATGTCGGCATGTTCGCGAGCGAGGTCGTCGAGCGTGAGTATGCCGGTGTTGACCGCCATGCAGAATAGTCCTGCTGCTTTTGCTGAGCGTACTCCAAGGGGTGCGTTCTCAATAACAGCGCAGTGGGATTTCTCAATACCTGAGCGCTTCCATGCGGCAAGGTACGGGTCGGGAGCCGGTTTGCCATGCTCCACGTCGTAAGCCGTTATCATCCGCTCGCGCGTGAAGATGCCAGGGAAGCAGGTGTCGAGTCGCGAGAAGAGCGATTGCTGTGCACTGCCTGTCACTATCCAGATTTGCTTGCCCTTGCTTTTAAGGAAACGGAGCACCTCATGCACACCGCCAATGGTGGCAGGTTCGCCTTTGCTCTCAAATAGTCTGCCTTTCTCTCTATAGATTTGTTGCCATAATCCGTCGGGAGCTTCAGTGCCGAAAGCATTACGGTAACACTCGTCGATGACTGAGCGTCCTGTGCGTCCTTCGTTGATGAATACCTCCCGATACGTGATGGGGAGGTTATGCCGATGCATAACCTCCACCCACGCTTCGGCATGTGAGGGCATAGAGTCGAAAAGGACTCCGTCCATATCAAAGAAATATGCTTGCATTCCGTTGTTAATTGATAATTGCCAATTATCAATTCTATTGGTGTTCGGCTCGTAGCAGGTCGTTGACCGTCTTTACGGGGTTGAATGTAATGAGCGGCACCTCTACAAACACGGTGTTCCAGTGTGCCATAGCGCCGTTCCACAGTCCGGGCAGTTCCAATGCCTGCAATTCGCGTCCGTCTTTCGACTTCTGTGAGATAAAGCCCGTTTTGGGGTCAACGAACTGCCTGAGGTCGAAGTGGTTGCCTCTGTAGTCGCGCAGCGAGCATACAAGGTCAACGGGGTTGAAGTGTGTGGCATTGCTCATGAGCGACTTGTCGGCTATCTGCGACGACTCGAGTATCTGGCATTGTATGTCGCCGTTCTCGTCGCGAACAAGGAACGGACCTCCCCCGGGTTCACCGTCGTTGCGTACCATGCCGCAGACGCGGATGGGGCGGTTGAGTACGGCTATCAGTTTCTCTTTGAGGTTGGCGCCATCGGCTATCTTGTAGCATAGTTTCTGCTCTGCGAAGTCGCGTATCTCGCTCAGGCGTGCGTCGCTTACCTCACCTTCGAGTTCTTTGAGGAAGGCGAACACTTGTTGCTGCAAGCTGACGAGAACGCCGGCTATGAGTTTCTTATAGCGCACGGTGTCGTCTTTGAGGCGGTCGGGAACGACATTGTCGATATTCTTGATGAATACGACATCTGCGTCAATGTCGTTTAGGTTTTCTATCAGTGCTCCGTGTCCGCCCGGACGGAAGAGCAGTTTGCCGTTCTTGTCGCGGAAGGGGTTGCCTTCTGCATCGGCGGCGAGGGTGTCGGTGGAAGGTTTCTGTTCGGAGAACGAGATATTGAAGCGGCAGCCGAACTTCTTCTCGAACTGCTCTTTGTGCTCAGCAATGTGCTGCTTGAAGAGTTCGAGGTGGTCGTGTGAGACGGTGAAGTGTATGTTGACGGTGCCGTCCTCGCTCTTTGCGTATAGCGCTCCCTCTACGAGGTGTTCGAGTGCGGGTGTGCGGTTGCCTTCAGGGTATTTGTGGAACAGCAGCAGTCCTTTGGGTAGTGAGCCGTAGTGCATATCTTCGAGCAGGTAGCGAACAGCTTCTTGTCCGTCTTTGCCGCTCAGACTCTCGCCGAAAGCGAAGCAGTCTTTATGCGCGAGGAAGTCGTCGATAAATGCTGTGCGTTCTCCTGTCTCAAGGTATTCGAAAAGGTTTTTGAACATACGCGAGGCGGCGCCTGAGGCAGGCACGAACTTAACCACGATGTGGTTCTCGTCGAGATACTTGTCCCATGCTTTCAGGAAATTGGTTTCTTCTGCTTTGTCTGGACGCAGAATACCTTTGCCGATGGCGCATGCCGAGACGATGTCGAGCTCGGGGAAACCTGTGCGGAACTGTTCTAACTGGCGGAGGGCCTGCTCTTGGCTCACCTGATGAGAGCGAAGTTGCTCAAGGTCTTGTGGAGTAAACATAGTATTGTGAATTTAAGGGTTATTAGTAATCGTATTATTTAGATAGGTAAGTTATCAGAAAGTTTTTCGGAAATGTTCTTAGAACCATGTTCTGAAGGGATGTTGAGCGAGGTAGAGGTTGTAGTAGCGCTCAACGCCCGTCACCTCTTGGACGAGGTATCCGGGAGGTGTGAATGTGGTAGCGGTGTCGGGCAGTTCTACTTCTGCCATGACGAGTCCTTCGTTCTCGCCTTCAAAGACATCGAGTTCTATTTTCAGGTTGACGGTCTGAGTCTTTTGCCCCTGCTCACTGCCTATTATGCGTGTTCCGGTGATGGGAATAATATGGCGTGTCTTCTCAATGATATTGGTGGATATAAGGAGCAGCTGCCGTGCATCGTCGGCGGGTATCTCATATTCATACTCAGCCCGGCTCAGTCCACCATCGGCAGATTGCCCTTTGATAGTCAGATAGGCTTTCTCGTCAGTCAGCCTTACGCGGACGGTACGGCCGATGTCGGTGGACAGGTAACCCTGACAGATATGGTGGCTCTCTGTGACCTCAGATTTCCACTCGTTGCCCTTTACTATGTATTTTCTCTCTATCTCCATATCGCTGTTAGCTATTTTATAAGTGCCACCGTCATCTGGCGGCGGATTTTAGTTCCGTTGTCGCTATTCCATGCTTCGAAAAGCAGCACGTATGGTCCGCTGTCGAGTGCGGCGTTGCTATCTGTTGTTCCGTCCCAAAGCAACACACCTTGTTCTTCTAACGGCTCGCCTATGATTACGTCTTTTACTTTTACTCCTGACGCGGTGAAAACGCTGAGCGAAGCGCGGTAGCCTGCCGATGGCATCTTGTATGCCACCTCGCATTGGTCGCGGAACCCGTCGGCGTTGGGTGTGAAAGTGCGGTGAAGCAGTTGCACTGCGTCGTCGGCATGCAACTCATCGTTTTGAGGCTCGTCAGGCGGAGCGGACTGTGCCGTTCCCGTCACCTCAATGTTGTCGATAGCGAAGGCGGTGCCGTTCTTGGCGCTGTTCTTGACGAACACCGTGAACCATTTGCCTTGTGCTCGCTCTACGTATGCGCTGCCTTCTGTGACGAAGTCGTCGTCCTTAGTCTCGACCAACGAATAAAGTGTGAAGTAGCCTTTCGCGTCGCGCTTTACTTTTACATGCACTCGGCTCTCCTGCATGCCGTCGAGAATCTTCTGACGGTCGTTGTTGACTATCAGGTACTCGCGGTTGCCATCTGATTGCCGTGCGAGGGTGATGTTCTTGCCTGCTCCGCCTATCTGCACGTAGTAGCCGTTGCCGCTGTCGGGGTTTTCGCTGTCGGATAAGAGATAGACTCTTACAAGGTTATAGGCTGATGTGCCGCACGAGATATGGCAGTCGAAGGTCCATTGCGCCTCTATCGCTGCCTCCGACGGGGTCGTCAGGTAGCTCTCAGCCGCCTCATCTACATGCAACTGAAGTTGTTGCCAACGGTTGACGACGAAGCTATATACATCTCCAGTCCACTCGGGGTCACGGCTGAAATTGCCATCGTCGAAGCGGTCGGAGAACTGCGCATGAGCCAAAATTGTCATGCAGCATAACAGAAACAGTATGTTAGTCTTTTTGTTCAATGCAGGTTTTGGGTTTGGATGTCTTGTTTACCAAATATACTATCGACATATAGTTGATGCCGGAGTGGTAGGTGAGTCCGATCTCGCAAGTACGTGAGTTGGAGTAACCCTCTGTGGCGTTGTTTCTGCGGACTTCTTCTTTGAGATGTCTAAGAGCCCACTTGTTGAGTTCGGGATGCGTGAACCCCTTGTCGCCGGCGAAAGCGCAGCAGCCTACCTGTTCAGGTATGACCACTCTTTTGGCGCATCGTTGTGCTACTCGCAGCAGCGTGTCGGTGAGTCCCATGAGTCGGGTGGAGCAGGTGGGGTGTATGGCAACGCAGGTGTCAAGAGGGGTGATGTCTAACCTGTCTAACAGGTAGCGCTCGATGAGCAGGGCAGGCTCGTAGAGATTAAGTCTTACGGGTGCCGTCTTGCCTTGCTTGCGGCATTGCTCGCATGCCGAGCTGAACCATTTGCACATTCGGTGCAGGCAGGGCGACTGGTCTATCAGAATAGGCAAGCGTCCGTTGTCGGAGGCGCGGAGCAGTGCCTGATAAAGCTCTGCCGACTTGCGGTCCGCCAAGTCGGGCATGCCTTTGCTCTCCCATGTGTTGCCGCAACAGAGGTTCTGTAGGTTGTCAGGAAAGATGACCTCATAGCCGGCTTTCCTGATAAGTTCTACAGTCTCGTCTATCAAACATTGATGTGAGGCGTCGGCTTTGGCAGTTCCCATGCGCTGGTTGATGCACGATGGGAAATAGACGATAGCAGGTTTTTTATTTTTTAATGGTGACGCTTCGCTTAATGGTGACGCTTCGCTTAATGCTTTTGGTCTTGCACGCTGTGGCATGGCTGTGTTCCAGAGCGGGAAGTGCTTGGCAGACCCTAAGTAGAGACCTTTGGTGACAGCCGACATAAGCTTGTCGCCCATGATGCTGTGTGCGGCGGAGGCGAGGGTGAGAACGGAGCCGACGGAGTCGGCCACTGTAGCAAAATGGTTGGCTGCATACTCGCCTATGCTTCGTGCCGATGCTGACAACTCCTGCTCGCGGAGCAGGTGTATGAGTTCTGAGACGTTAATCTTCACAGGGCACGAGGTGGAACATAGTCCGTCGCCTGCGCAGAGGTCCTTGCCACCATGCCGGAAGTCGTCGGCAAGGCGGTCGGCAGCCGAGGTGTCGCCTAAGCTGCGTAACCTTGCTATCTCGCGCTGTACCACTATGCGCTGGCGTGAGGATAAGGCAAAGCCGCAACTCACGCAGTTTACCTCGCAGAAGCCACATTCTATGCAACGGTCAACAAGGCTGTTGACCTCAGTCAGCGGTTTGGTGTTACGGATGTATGAAGTCTCGTCCTCGTTGAATATAACGCCCGGGTTGAACAGGTTGTCGGGGTCGAACAGCTGCTTCGTGTCCACCATCAGCTGGTAGGCGTCGTCGCCCCATTCGCGGCGGACAAAGGGTGCCATGTTGCGCCCCGTGCCGTGCTCCGCCTTGAGCGAGCCGTGGTACTTGTCCACCACGAGCGCCACTATGGCGTGCATCATCTTGTCGTATTGGCTGACGGCGTCCTCGGTGTCGAAACGCTGGTTGAGGATAAAGTGGTAGTTGCCTTCTAAGGCATGTCCGTAGATGACGGCATCGGGGTAGTTATGTTCAGCGAAGAGCTTTTGCAGGTCGTCGGTGGCTTCGGCGAGGAAGTCGATAGGGAAGGCTATGTCTTCGATAAGACAGGTGGTGCCGACCTCGCGGGTGCCGCCTACGGCGGGGAAGATACCTGCCCGCATCGACCAGTACTTGCTTGTCAGCTGCGGGTCTTGGGTGAATTGTGAGACGTCGAAGTCACCTGCCTGAGCGGCGATGAGTATGCGGCTGTCGAGTTCTTTCTTAGTTGCCGCTTCCACTTTTACGAGCAGAGCTGCTGCCTGCTCGGGGTAGGCTTTGAGCTCAGGGAAGTCGTCTTCGATGACATGCATGGCTTTTCTGTCGAAGAACTCGGCAGCAGATAGAGCACCGGAATGCTTCATTCTAGTCACTGCCTCGCATGCCTGTCTGACAGTGGGATAAATCAGCAGTGCCGACGCTGACTCGCGCAAGGCTATGCCGGTGTGCATGATACATTCGCTCATAAAGGCGAGGGTACCCTCGGAGCCTACTATCAGGTGGGTGATGATGTCGAAGGGGTCGGTGTATTCCACGAAAGGCAGAATGGTCAGACCTGTGACATTTTTTATTTTATATTTCTCTCGAATGAGTGTGGCAAGTTGGCTGTTGGCGAGAGTTCGGTCGCGCAACTGCTCGATGCGCCTGATAAAGTCAGGGTGCGACTTTCGGAACGCCTCTTTCGACTCTTCGCTCGATGTGTCAAGCAGTGTGCCATCTGCAAGAATCAGGCGTACGCTGTCGATCATTCTATAGGAGTTGGCATGTGTGCCGCAACACATACCTGAGGCGTTGTTCATCACTATGCCGCCTACCATAGCCGACTTGATGGAAGCCGGATCCGGTGTAAAACGTCTGCCGAACGGTTGAAGCAGCTGATTGACGCGGTCGCCTACTATGCCGGGCTGCAAACGGATACGCAGTCCGTCGTCGAGCACTTCATGGTGTTCCCACTGTTTGCCGCACACCACAAGCAGGCTGTCGCTGATAGCCTGACCCGACAACGAGGTGCCGGCAGCACGGAAAGTGATGTGCTTGCCTTCAGTATGGGCACGATGGATGATGTCTGCTATGTCCTGCTCGCTTTCGGGCATCAGCACCTGTTCGGGTATGAGCCTATAGAATCCGGCGTCAGTTCCCCATGCAAGACGGTCAATATATTTACTAAGTGTATTCAAGATATTATTGTGTCTTTCTACTTTCTACTATTGCCTGTCAACTTACTATTCGTACAGATAGAAGCGTCTTGACAACTCTCTGAATTTCTGCTCGTCTTTGCGCCAATAGTCGCGTATGTCCTCCCAGCGGTAGCGCTTGGAGAATAGTTCGCGTATGTGGTTGGTGCCGCAGACTTTGTCGAACATCGAGAGCCTCTGCAGGTTGCATAGACGCAGTATGTCGCGGTCGGGATAGAGGCGCATCATCTCTTGCACCACAAGGAACTGCACCTCGCTTAGCCGTGCTTTGCTAAAGTCGGTCAGGTGTATCTGCACGCCTTGCAGCATCTCGCCCTTGCCTACGGAATAATAAGGCTTGTAGTGAATAGGTCGGAATATGATACCGTCGAGCTGGAGGGCATTGAGTGCGTCGGCAAGCGAGTCGGCATTGACCCACGTGGCACCCATTATCTCGAATGGCATAGTGTAGCCGACCCCGATGGAGAGGTAGCCGAGTTCGCCGAATATGCCTGTAGCAGGATAGAAGTAGGCAGAATGTGCAAAGGGTATATGCGGCGAAGCCACCACCCACTCAAGCCCCGTGTCGCCAAAGTTCATTGAGCGTTTCCACCCTTCCATCTCAACCACCGTCAGTTGGCAGGGTTTCTGAAATCCTCCGTAGGTGGTGCTGTCTTTTGATTCGGGATATAGTTCGCATAGCGGCGTGTTGAGCAGGCGGGCAAGTTCTCCGCAGGTCAGACCGTAAACATAGGGTATGCGGTAGCGTGAGACAAACGAGAAATATCCGTATTCCACTATGTTGCCTTCCACCTTCTCGCCTCCGAGCGGGTTTGGACGGTCGAGTACCACAAGCGGCTTGCCATATTCGGCGCATGCTTCCATCAGTACTCCGAGGGTGGAGATATAAGTATAAGAACGGCAACCGTTGTCCTGCAGGTCATACACCATAACGTCGATTTGGTCCATCATCTCTTTGGTCGGTCGGCGGGTCTTGCCGTAGAGCGAGTACATGGTGACGCCGGTGCGCTCGTCCACCTCGTTGCCGACAGCATCGCCGGCATGCTGATTGCCGCGAACCCCGTGCTCAGGACCAAACAGGGCGACGAGCTCTACGCCTTCCGCCTCGTGAAGAATGTCGATAGTGCTCCTGAGACGGCTGTCAACGCCTGTGGGGTTGGTGCATAGTCCTACACGCTTGCCGCGCAGAAGGTCGAACCGGTGTTCGCGCAGCACCTCTATGCCGGTCTTTACTTTTGGAGCCGACTTGTCGGTGCATGGGGTGGCATTAGGCTGTGCCTTGCAAGCCATAAGCAAAACAAATGAAGTAAGGAAAAAAAACAATCGTTTCATTGGGGGTGATTTTTACGCGCAAAGATAATAATAATTTTCGAGATTGAAAAAAAAACACTATTTTTGCGCGAATTTAGCTGAATTAAATCTGCACTGCGTCGGGCTGACGGTTCGTCGCGGTGTGACAATCCCGTACAAAGTCCTGTATGAAAAACATAGCATTTATCATCAATCCGATTTCCGGAACTGCAAACAAGCGTACTATCGTCAAAGCCATAGACAAATACCTCGACCGCTCCCAATGGGCAC
>CAMHGK010000061.1 GCA_946184695.1 uncultured Bacteroidales bacterium
ATTAAATCATTAAAACATTAGAACATTAAATCATTAAAACATTAGAACATTAAATCATTAAAACATTAGAACATTAAATTATTAAAACAATCTACCAAGACATATTACAGCAGTATTGGGGTTACGATAGTTTTCGTGAGCTTCAGGAGGAGGTTATCGAAAGTGTCGGCTCTGGTCGCGACACGCTTGCACTGATGCCTACGGGTGGCGGCAAGAGTCTGTGTTTTCAGGTACCGGCACTCGCAAAGGATGGCTTATGCCTTGTCGTATCGCCGCTGATAGCCCTGATGCGCGACCAGGTGGAGAACCTGAGAACTCGAGACATCAAAGCCGCCGCTATCTTCACGGGTTTGACGCTTGAAGAGACACATGCCGTGCTCGACAACTGCCGCTTCGGCGACTACAAGTTTCTTTATCTCTCGCCTGAGAGATTAGAGAGCGCGGAGTTCCGTCGTCAGCTGAACACCCTGCCGGTCAGTATGATAGCAGTGGATGAAGCCCATTGCATTTCACAGTGGGGCTACGATTTCCGGCCGTCGTATCTAAGAATTGCCGAGATTCGTGAACTTTTCCCCGAAGCACCTGTGCTTGCACTCACAGCCACCGCCACGCCCGATGTCATCGACGACATACAAGAACGACTACTATTCAAAGAGAAGAACGTCCTCCGACGCTCGTTTCAGAGAGAGAACCTGAGTTATGTGGTCCGGCATGCCGACAACAAACTCGCAGAGCTCATACACATACTACGTAGCGTCGCGGGGAGCAGCATTGTATATGTACGCAACCGACAGAAGACCAAAGAGGTGGCTCAGATATTAGATCAAGAGGGCATCAGTGCGACACATTTCCACGCCGGTCTGAAAACCACTGACAAGCAACTCAAGCAGGACAGTTGGAAACAAGGCAAGTACCGCGTTATTGTCGCTACCAACGCCTTCGGCATGGGTATCGACAAACCCGATGTCCGCACCGTCATTCACCTCGACCTGCCTGACACCATCGAAGCATATTTCCAGGAAGCGGGTCGTGCCGGCAGAGATGGCAAACGAGCCTACTGTGTGCTGCTCGTCAACGACCAGGACAAACAGAAGCTGCACAAGCGCGTCAGCGATACCTATCCTGATCAGGAGTTTATCGCCAAGGTTTATCAGGACGCCGCCGACTGGCTTGAGGTGGGGGCAGGCAGCGGATTAGGACACTCATTTCAGTTTCCGCTTGACGAGTTCTGCCGCGACCGCCATCTGCCTATGTTGCCCACCTACTCTGCCTTGCAACTGCTTGCACAGGCAGGACTGATAGCATGGACCGACGAACAGGAGTCGCGTCCGCGACTGATGATGCTCACCACCAAAGAGGAGCTCTACCACTCCGACCTGACCCAGCAGCAGGAGAGTATTATCAACAGCCTCTTCCGTCGCTATACCGGTATCTTTGCCGAACCGCAGTATATCGATGACGAACTTGTCAGCAACGAACTCGGCATCAGCCTTAGCGAGCTCAGCGAGCAGCTCGTCATGCTTGCCCGGCGGCGCCTACTGCTCTATATTCCTCGCAGCCATACCCCCTACCTGACCTACACACGCGAGCGAGAGGTGACGGAACGCGTCTATATACCCGATAGCGTCTATGAACAACGGCGCAAGCTATACGTAGAGAAGCTGCAGGCAATGGAGGAGTATGCCACACAGACACAGTTCTGCCGCTCGCAACTGCTACTCGCTTATTTCGGCGAGACAGATGCCCCGCCCTGCGGCGAATGTGACGTATGCAAGAGTAAAATGCGTAATGCATAATTAAGAATTGCGCACACGCGCAATTTGGGTAGAATAGAGTGACAATAAGAGCACTTTGCTGAAGGTTTTGCAAAGTGCTCTGTACATACTGAGATTTTGTAATAAGACTTTAATCCTTCAAACAACCGATGGGAACCACCAGAGTTCCATCAGACAGGGTAAGGGCATAACTACCAACAGCAGTAAGTACCATACGAAAAGCAGGTTCACCGACCTTGGCGGTGTCGATTTTATTTTTGAGCGCATTTAATGAATGTTGTGCTTCCTCAATGGCTGTAGATCCACCGAGTTTTATTTCCACTAATCCATAGCGTCCATTGCGCAAATGAACAACAGCGTCACATTCAAGGTTATCTTTATCACGATAGTGGCTAATCTTTCCACCAATAGCGTCCGCATAGACTCGCAAATCGCGAACCGCCATTGTTTCAAACAGCAATCCAAAAGTATTCAAATCGTGCATTAAATCATCGGGAAACAAGCCAAGTGCAGCAGTAGCAATGGACGGATCAACAAAATAACGTGTATCCGTTGTCCTAATAGCAGTTTTGGAGCGTAGATTGATATTCCATGCTTTCATATCCTCTACAACATAGATACTCCTCAAAGCATTGATGTAAGATGCTATCGTTTTATCAGACAACGTGCTTGGTTCGTTGGAGACCATATCCTCGCGAATTACCGCATAATTGGCTTGTGATGCTTGTAACCGAGCCAACGAACGCAGCAAAGTCCGACAGCGGTCAGGATTGCGCAGTGTATTATCAAAGCGACTAATATCTGATTCGGAAATGGCATCTATATAATCGAAAGCCGTTTGTAATGCCACCTCATGCTCGTCATCAATGGAGGCAGGCCAACCACCGCGACATAACATATATGAGATGTCAGCTAAGGTCCATTTGTTCTGACCGACAATCTTGGCTTGACCTTCAAATAGAGCCTTTAGACTGACTTCTCCCGTAGATTCTCCCGACTCCCACAAACTCATCGTGCGCATATTGAACCAAGAGTATCTACCGGCTCCTGAATGGTTAATACGTTTATCTTCGTCTTCTTCGTTTCTCGGTGGTACAACAGATCCGGTTAAGATGAATTGCCCCTTTTGACGGCGCATATCTACTTCGTAGCGGATACTGTCCCATAAATCAGGGATGGCTTGCCACTCGTCAAATAGTCGAGGTGTTTCTCCTGATAGCAATGTTGACATGTCATTCTCAGCCATCATACGACTCTCACGAAGAATCTGAGGCTTTGCCATCATTACGCTACTTTTAGCCACTTGTAACGCCGTGGTTGTTTTACCACACCATTTGGGACCTTTAATCAGGATTGCTCCTGCGCTCTTAAGCCTTTGCGACAACAAAGCGTCTGCAATTCGTGCTTTATAATTAAAAGGCATAAATTTGATATTTAAAATAACCGCGCAAATATACTATTTTTTATTGACATACACAAATGAGAAAGCCAATTTTTCCGAGTTTGGCGCAATTTTACTTCCGAGTTTGGCGCAATTTTACTTCCGAGTTTGGCGTTATTTCACTTCCGAGTTTGGCGCTATTTTACTTCCGAGTTTGGCGTCATTTTACTTCCGAGTTTGGCGTCATTTTACTTCCGAGTTTGGCGCAATTTTACTTCCGAGTTTGGCGCAAATTTACTTCCGAGTTTGGCGTTATTTCACTTCCGAGTTTGGCGTCATTTTACTTCCGAGTTTGGCATTATTTCATTTCTGAGTTTAGCACATCGTGCAAAAGTAAACAGTAATAACAATTTATACCTTCTCGCGTTTTAGTATCAAAGACTTATTGTCTTTTGGTTGCTTACGAATAATACGTACGTTTACAATCGTTCGGAGTGGAACGAAGATAAGAATTAAACGGAATTTGCGTTTTTTCTCTTTTATGCATGTCAACAACCACCCAAAATCATCCAAACTTTGAAATTTATGGCTAAATAAACAGGAAGCTTTAGAAATAGTTTTAACCCAAATCGGTCATTAGCATTTTGATGATTATGGTTATATTTTTGAGTAGATTTTTTGCCGGTTTGGAAGGCGCAATGAGGTTCCATTGTAAATGAAAAGCGGTAAAAAAGATGACAAAAAGAAAGCCTTATAAGCGCGAAATGGTCTAATGACCGAATTGGGTTTAAGTTAAACATATATACTTGAACAATGTAATAACAAAAAAAGGATGCCGTGGGGCATCCTTTTTTTGTTATTCATTAGAAAACTAAGTATATTAAATACTATATATTCCAATGACAGTTACGAATAGATTAGCGTACCTGAACACCTACTACATTGTAGATTTTCTCGCCGCGGAGAATGTAAACATGACCGTCGATCATGACTTTCTGAGCTTTCTCACCTACTGCGGGGAGTTCCTCGATACCATCCTCGATGGGTTTCCAACGGTACTCCTCAGCGTTGCTGAAGTCAAGAGTGATAGTTCTTGCACCTTCTTCACCTTCCCAGAGCTTACCTACGGTGAGATCACCATCACCGAATTCAAGCCACTGGCCTTCGGCTTCTGGTTCTTCGCTTGCTACGAAGTGCTCAATCTGGGTAGCCCATGAACCGGCACTGCGGAACTTGAAGTACTGACCAGCCTTAGCAGAGATAGTAGCGGTGTACTTGCCGTCTTCGCCCAGGGTCATCGGAGTACCTGCCCAGTCGTCGAATGTACCGATAATCTCGACACCTACCTCAGGAGCACCTGCGGGAGCTGTGAGAGTAACGAGAACTTCTTCAGCAACTGACTCATCGCAGCGTGCCCAACGGAGGTCTTCTGCGCGAAGGTCAATAACGATCTCAGACTCTTCTTTGGTAAGAAGGTTGTCGCCGTCTTCACCCGGGATACGAACCCAGATACCATCAACGAGTTTCTGGATATAAGCGATGTCAGCCCATGCCGGTTCTTCTGCTATCTCGCCATTTTCATTGAGCAAACCACTAACGATTTGGAATTGTGAACCCTCAGCTGCCTTTACATAATGAACATAAGTCGGAACCATACCATTAGCTATGGTCAAATCTTGATCCAAGGTCATTTCTACAAACGACCAACCGGTCATAGAACCAATGAGATAAGGAACAACGAAACCGCCGCAACCATCGCTGACAACAACGAATTTGTAGTTGTGATAGATAGCGGTGCAAGGATTTTGCTTCCAAGCGTCAACAGTGTAAACATTAGGAACGTCTTTGCTATAGGTCTTGAGGTCAATTTCACCTGCAAAGGCACCTTCAACTACAGAAACGCCACCACTGATATGGGTAGCGGCACCTACTTGGTATTGCCAGTTGAAATTGCCATCGCCGTCAAGCATAACAGGCTTACCCTGAATGTCTTCCGACTCATCGTCAACTGCTACAACATACCATCCGTCGTAGTTATCAACGGGCTCGAACTTTTTCAAGTTCTCAACATCTGTCAGCCACTCATTTTTCTCGTTTTGGTGGTAGGTACCAACAAATACGATGTCATTGCAAGCCATGTCAGCAGGTACGAAGATACATACGCACACCTGACCTGCCTCGTAATAACCTTGCAGAACTGCATCTGAAGGAACTTCTTCTTTCGATGCAAAAGTGCAAACGCTAATCAGCGCTGCAGCAAAAAAAGCGAAAAACTTTTTCATGTTAATAAGAATTTAGTTAATAAAAAGGGTTGATTAAATAATGAATTTTGATTCATTAGTTATTTGCTACCGCTTTGCAGATACACCTGTCGGTGCAGGTATATCCGCAAAGCAGGGTTAATCATTAGTAGGTATAACCGTCACCGCCCTCAGCTGCGTAGATGTTTTGAGGATCGCCCTCTACATCGGTCTTGAAGTTGGGGTTGGAACGCTTGTCCTCAGACGGTACGGGGAACCAGTTCATATATTCGGGAGTACCGGGCTCAAAGAATTGCACACCATCGGGTCTGCCCATACGACCTTCCCAGTGGAAGCGGTATTGGTCGGAAGTCGGACCGAAGAAGCGACCGAAGCGGACAAGGTCGATACGGCGGCGTCCTTCGTAGTAGAACTCGCGGCTCCATTCGTCGAGCAGCGTCTCCTCATCGAGTGAGGGTAGCGGGTCGGCATTGGCACGGGCACGTATAACATTGTTGATGATGTTGAGTGCTCCTGCATTATCTCCTTTGCGGAACAAAGCCTCAGCCTGAATCATATAAGCCTCAGCCAAACGGAGCATAGGTATGTCGGTGTCAGGCCAGTCTTTGCTCTGACGAGGCGAGTACTTGGGCAGCACAGCTGTAGAATAAACACCGGTGAACTTAAGTCCTGCCCAGCAGTCGAACAGGTACTTGGTGTCGCCGAGGTCCTGATTACCTTTCAGAGTGAAGGTGTAGCCGGTATTGAGTCCGTCGGATGAGAGGATAGCGCGGTCGTCATGCAGCTGAGCCGGCATCTTATACTCGTCATACAACATCTCCATAGCGGTGTTGCGGTCGATACCCATAGGTTTGAGGAACTTGTCAACCAAAGTGGGCGAAGTACGCATCGAGTGCCACTCTGCCTCTATTCCCCATGCGTTCATTCCAGAATAACGGTTTGCACCTATAAGCATCATCGAAGTAGCATAACTCTGAGCATACAGTCCGTCTTGATAAATCTGGAACAGAGCTTCCTTCATCACCTCGTCGCGGCTGTTGTCGCCCATGAAGAGCTGCTGATAAGCGCTGTAGGTGAAAGCCGAGTCGGTAACTATCTTATTGGTAACAAGCGAGTGCTGCGGGTTGTCGTCGATAACAGCCTTAGCAGCTTCCAAAGCCTTGTCCCACATCTGACCTGCGGTCCACTCGCTGTTGTATTTGTTATATACATCGGCGTTCAGATAGACACGTGCCAAGAGGAGTTGGGCAGCGGCTTTGCCGACGCGATATTTCGATACGCGCTGCTGGGGCAACTGAACTATCAGGTCTTCGAGTTCAGTAACGAGCCACTTGTAGAGTTCATGACGCGGCAGGAAGTGGGGGTACTCGGTTGTCTCTGTGGTGATAAGAGGAGCATAGAGGTACATATCCATCAGGTAGAACACGTGCAGAGCGCGGATGAAACGCACCTCAGCAATACGGTTCTTCTCTTCCTCAGTCTCCGAAGAAGCATAGGTCAGATAGTGGTTGCAATACTTGATGTCAAGGTTCAGACGCGTGTAGATAGCTCTAATCATAGTATTGGTACCGTTCCAGTTGGTCTGGCAGAGTTGTTTCGACTCGGCGTCGTCCCATATCCACCAAGCCTCATCGGTCGAAAGCTCGTTGCAGTACCAGATGGTACGATAGAAACCTGATGTACCGGCGTCGATATCTTCTACATCGGAGTTCTCGCCCGGACCCGACTGACCTATCACTGCCATGCAAGAATAACATTTCGTAAACATACGATCCTGATTAAAGGATGTGGACGAATTCGGGTCGATAGGCTTGGTATCGAGGTCTTGCACGCACGAAACCATACCCATCGCAAAGCATGCCGTTAGCAAGTAATTAAATATTCTTTTCATAACACTTACTGATTATCTTTTACCATTAAATTCTTTAGTTAAATTAGCCATTCTGCGAATTAGAATTGCAGGTTGATACCAAGTACCGTTGTCATTGAACGCGGGTAGATTGAGTTATCCACACCTCCTATACCAACTTCGGGGTCGAGTCCTGAATACTTGGTAATAACGAAGGGGTTGGATACGGTGCAGAAAGCACGACCTGATATCTTGTTCTTCGAGAACGAGTAACCGAGCGTGATGTTGTCGCAGCGCAGGAACGAAGCGTTCTCAAGGAAGCGGTCGGTGATACTATAGTCGGCGTTGCCGATGATATTCTTACCTTCGGTATCGTAGATGGTCATGTTGTAGCCGTCAACGTAGTAGGTATTGAATACATCTACGGGCAGGTTCTTGTAGTAGCCGTCGCGAGCCAAGTTACCGGCAGCCACGTTCTGCAGACGTGAAGCTATGACGTTGTTGAATACATAGTTGCCTACGTTAGCGCGGAAGCTTATGCCGAGGTCGAAATCGTAGAACTGGAACTTGGTTTGGAAGCCCATAGTCACGGGAGCTACAGGACTATGCTTGAACACCTTGTCCTGCTCGTCAATCTTGCCGTAGCCGTCTTCGCCATCAGCTTGCTGGTCAACGATATACCAGTACTGTGTACCATTCTCGCGTGTCCCTTTCTTGGCCTCATAGAGGTAGAAGGTGTTGGTAGCATAACCAACGGCATACTTGGTGATTGACTTGCCACCGAGACCGTCGCCACCATAACCGCTACCATCAATCATCGTCTCCTCGCCATTGATCTTGGTAATCTTGTTCTGGTTCCATGTTACATTATAACCGAGGTCCCATTTGAATTTCTTACCATAGTCAAGAACGACAGCGTTGATTGAAAACTCGACACCTTGATTCTGCAGCGAACCGATGTTAGACATCACACGCTTGCGGAAGTTGGTACCCATAGCCACGTTCACATTGTTGAGCAGGTCGGTTGTGTTGCGGAAATAGTAGTCAACCGAACCCGATATACGGTTATTGAGGAAGGCAAAGTCGATACCTGCATTGTAGGTAGTGGTCTTCTCCCAAGTCAGGTTGGGGTTGAAAGCATTCGGGCGGTCGGAGATATAGAGGATGTTGCCCTCGGCATCGCGAACCATTTCTACGATGTTGGCGTCGTTGTCTTCAGTAGCATAGTTCTCGCCGCCGACTGGATAGTATGATGTATGACCTGTGGTCTGCGAGTAAGAAGGCATGTACGAGTAGTCGCCGATACCGTCTTGCTGACCGGTGATACCGTAACCGAGACGAAGCTTGAGGTCGTTGAGCCAGTTGACATCCTTAAAGAAGGTCTCCTTGATTTTCCAACCGAGAGCAACCGAGGGGAACACACCCCAGCGGTGGTCTTTAGAGAAGCGGCTCGAACCGTCACCGCGGACGGTGGCGGTAATCATGAGTTGGTTCCAACCGATGTAGTTAAGTCGTCCGAAGAACGATACAAGGTAGTTCTCGCCCTTGCCGGTTGACTTAAACGAGTAAGCCGGCTGACCAGCCTTAGTAGGATCACCAACGTAAGTGAGCGGGTAAATACCATTGCCCCAACCATCGTATTCGTTATAGAAGTGCTGCCACTCATAACCTGCCATGATGTCGAAGTGCTGATTGGCTGCTTCCCAGTCGTGTCCGTACTGAGCGAAAGCGTTGAACTGCAGGTTATATTTCATTTTCTGGTCAACTCCGTTCCAACCGGTATAGTGGTTAGCTGTACCCAACATGCTGTTGACGTTGGTCTGCTTACCAAACGAATAGTCAGCACCGAAATTAGCGTGAAGCATCAAGTCCTCGAAGTTATGAACCTTATATGTAGCCTCTAAGTTACCTACGAACTGACCTGCATTGGAAGTGTTCGACTGGTGCTTGAGCTGTGCCAGCGGGTTAGCCGACGACTTGAGGCTGTACATCCAGTTGGGGTCGTCGTACGGACCATTGACGTTCGACGATGTACCGAGCGGCTGGAAGAAGCCGTCCCAGTGAGCATCGAGTTCTTCTTTGGTCAGATAATACTGCTGACCGTTGGTCTCACCGGCAAGAATCGGGTTGCCGAATATATTGGTCAGGTCGCCTGTTGAGTAGATAGGTTGCGTCGGGTCCTTGTCGAGATAAGCTCCTGATATGCCGGGCTCGTAGCTGTTGTATATGTACATGCCCTTAGCATTGAGGTTGAAGGTGAGGTGATTGTCAAGGAACGAAGGATTGAGGTTGAGAGAAGCAGTCACACGTTGCATCTGCGAGCCCTTGACGGCACCGTTGTTGAGCGTATAGCCGATAGATGCACGATAGGGCATATCCACGGTGTTGTTCTTGAAGCCACCCATCATCGACACGTTGTGGTCGGTGGAGATGGCGGTGCGGTATATCTGCTTGAACCAATCTACATTATCGTTCATCAGGTAATAGTTCGACTGAGGAGACTGACCAGCACCTATAGCGTATGCACGAAGCTCATCGCCTGTCAGCACGTTCATGTGCTTCAAGACAGAACCGAAGCTTACGTTGCCGTCGTAGTTGACTTTCAGTTTCGAACCTGATTTACCTTTCTTAGTAGTGATAAGGATGACACCGTTGGATGCACGCGAACCATAGATGGCTGTTGCAGAAGCGTCTTTGAGGACGGTGAAAGTCTCGATATCGTTGGGGTTGACAAGCGACAACGGGTTAGCCACACCCTGAATACCATTGTTATCCATTGCAAGACCATCGATAACGATAAGAGGGTCGTTAGAAGCGTTGAGTGACGAACCACCACGGATACGGATTGTAGCGCCGCCACCGGGGACACCGCCGTCGGTTGCGATATTCACACCGGCTATCTTACCCTGGATCATATCCTGAGCATTGGTCTGAAGACCTTTGTTCATCTCGTCAGGCTTGATGGCAGTAACAGAACCTGTGGCATCGTTTTTCTTTACTACACCATAACCTACTACAACCACCTCATCGATGAGTTCCGAGTCTTCTTTCATACGGAGTTTCATCGTAGGCTGTGCAGCTGTGGTTATCTTCTTATATCCCATGTAAGAAATCTCAAGTGTGGCACCGTTCTTGACTGTGAGAGTGAAGTTTCCGTCCCAGTCGGTGATGGTTCCGTTGGTAGTACCGGATTCAAGAACCGAGGCACCAATGATAGGCTCATCGTTGGCATCGTCCAAAATAGTACCTTGAACTGTCACTTGCGCAAAGGCGACCATAGAGCCCAATGCCAAAAACAGGACAAGGGATATGGCACGAAATATATTAGAGTTAATCTTTTTCATTGTTGCAAATGATTTTGGATTATTGATTTAATAGATTAAGGGAGCACAACCGGGTGAGTATAAGTCAGACCTCCAAGCAGGAATTCTAACGACTCGCCAGCATCATCGGTCTTATATTTCGATATACTCAAGGTGTCGCCCGCAACTCCGGGTGTTGTACTACTGAGCACGATAGAGAATTTCGCATCGGACGTTACATCCAAGAAGTACCAGTTGAAGTCGTACTCTTTGGGAGTCTGGCTGATTATTTCTATAGATTCGGTCTCGCGGTTGTATTCCGAGCGCACACTGTTTTTGTAGAAATGACCGGTGTTTGCCAATGTCTGAGGATCGTGATTAAACTGAATTGAGAAATAGCAAGTGGTATCGGCATTGAGCGTATCCATCTTGCCCTTCCACACACGCAAAGTATCTTTCTTGAATGTCATCGGAGGAATAAAGGTTGTCTTGATAGAATCTTCGTAGATACTGTCCACCACATATTCACCCCTGAACGTTGCTTCCCACCCTGTATTGGGGAATGATGCAAGCGTTTTCTCCCATTTCTCTACACGCGCAATGTTGTTCGCTGTCTCGCCACCGAGAACACGGCCGTCGGGAGTAACAAGAGAGTTCGACTTATACCACAGGGTATAGGGCTCACCGTCACGAGGAGTAACAAAAAGGGAATACGACGTATTGTTATCTGCCCAATTGCCGTATTGGTACGAAAGGGTGTCCACTCTCTTTGCCTTGTAAACCCCGTTACCAAATGACAGTGTGCGATAAACCAAACGGTCATCATCCACTCCACCTAAAAATTCATACTCTGAAATGGTGAGCGCCTGTTCTTTCTGCTCCACAAGACTACGTGCAGACTTGTGTATGCTTGTCTTAATCATGTCACTGCATACACTTGTTACATCTGACTTGGTCTCGCAAGAAGTAAGAGCCAATGATGCTGCCACAAACAGCAGCGCCATCTTCAATGATTTTGTAAGCATTTTCATTGTATTAGACATTAGTTAAAATTATGTTATTTTGAGATTTTCAAAAACCGCCTATTCCTTCTTCTCCTTTATAAGGAATACCGATGCGGCACCCGCTACGAGCAGCACGCCGGCAGTTACGAGCATCATCACCTGATTGCTGGCGCATATATACTTGAGTATCACGCCA
>CAMHGK010000062.1 GCA_946184695.1 uncultured Bacteroidales bacterium
GGCTGCGGCACTTCTATTTCCATCGGGATATCATCTACATCATTCACTTCGTCAGCTTTTACCGCTTTTGCCGCTTCCACCTCTTTAGCCGCCTCTTTAGTATTATTCTCAGTCTCTTTAATCTCATCGACTTGTGAAGCAGCCGGAGTTTCGGTGGCGATTTCGGCCTTTACGTCAGATGTTTGGGCTGTCCCAGCCTTATCACCGACGTCAACCTTGGCATCCTTATCTGTATTGGCCTCAAGTTCTGCCTCTGTATTAGTTTCTTTCTCTGCATCAGACCCGGGCTCAGATTCAGGGGTTATGTCTTCTATAGTTGTAAGTTCGAAGGTGGTAAGGCGTTTGCCTTTAGCTTTGGCTGATTTCACGTCGATAAACTCTGCCATCTGAATATCCTGCGGTTCGCGTTGCGAGTCAGCAAAATGCAGTCGGAAAGCAGCCTGTGGTGAGTCGGTGAGTATCATGATTCGTGAAAGCGGGTCCTCGCCGAGGAAGTTCTGTGCCTTTGGGAGAGCGTCCATGGGAAAACGCTTGCCGTAGTAGAAACCAAACTCGTTATTCCACATTGCGAGCGACCATATCTTTTCCGCATCGTATTTCTCAATACGTAAGATGTCGTCATTGAAATGGGATGTGAGTTGAAAGTCTGACAAGTAATACTCGCCTTTCTTGGTAATAACGAGAATACGATCCTCGTCCTCAAACTCACCAAGATACATTCCTTGACCATCGTAGTTGAGTCTGCAGACATCAGGGTCGAACCAGACATTTCGTCCACCGAGAGTGGAGTGTCCGCGTGATTTGAGAGATATGGACTTGATGTCGAACTTTGTCAATAGATTACCGCGAGAAGAACGTCCCTTAACCGCTAATTCAGAAAGGTCTTTTATAATCTCTAACTTCTTGAGGCGCAGAGCAGGCTTGAGCAATACTCTTATAACCTCAGCTTCGCCATTGGGATTGGCAGTAAAATAGACAACCTTACTGCCGGCAGTTCCCATTGTCAGATCATATTCCTTATCGCGCGCAAGACCTGTAATGGCAAAACGCTTCATGTAATACGGACCTGATTTCCCGTCACGATAAACGACGTTATAGATAGTTCGTTCATCGTTCTTCTTGAATATGGCAATATGCAAAATGTTAGTGCCTACAAATATCTTATCAGCCACCTTGATGATTTTATATTTGCCATCTTTATAGAAGATAATGACATCGTCGATATCCGAACAGCCAAACAGGAATTCGTCGCGTTTGAGAGAAGTGCCTATAAATCCGTCGGCACGATTGATATAGAGTTTCTCGTTTGCCTCGACAACGGTTTTAATGTTGATGTTGGCAAAATTGCGTACTTCAGTACGTCTTGGATAGCGCGCACCATATTTGCTCTTTAGGTGCTCGAACCACTTGATGGTATATTCGGTAAGGTGGTCGAGATTATGCTGCGTATCAGCAATCTTTTCTTTGAGTGCCAGCATGGTATCGTCGGCCTTCTTAGAATCGAAGCGAGTGATACGCATCATCTTTATCTCTAAGAGTTTTCTCAAATCATCGTCAGTGACAGGTCTGATAAGATCCTTGAGATAAGGTTCTAACGCACGCTCGATGAAACGTATGGCTATTTCCGGAGTTGTGCTGTCCTCAAACTCTTTCTCCTTATATACCCGCTTTTCGATAAATAGTTTCTCAAGAGAGATATAGAAATATCGTTCCTCGAGTTCTTTTTTTTGTATTTCGAGCTCCCACTTGAGCAGTTCGAGCGTATGGTCGGTACTCTGCCTGAGCAGATTACTCACGGTAGTGAACATCGGCTTCTTGTCGCACACCACGCAGCAGTTAGGTGAGACGCTCACCTCACAATCTGTGATGGCATATAGAGCGTCGATAGCCTTATCTGATGAATAGCCAGGCTGAAGCTGAACGATGATTTCCGCATTAGCTGCCGTTGCATCGATTACTTTTTTGACCTTTATCTTGCCCTTATCGTTAGCACGGAGTATGGTCTCAATGATTTTCGATGTGGTGGTGCCGAATGGAATCTCGGTGATGATAAGCGACTTGTTGTCGGCCGACTTGTTTATTTTGGCGCGAATCTTAACCATTCCTCCGCGTTCGCCGTCTTGATAGCGACTCACATCAATAGAACCGCCCGTAGGAAAGTCGGGATACAAGACAAAGTCCTCGCCACGCAGATAAGCGAGTGAGGCATCGCATAGTTCGTTGAAGTTGTGCGGAAGGATTTTAGAGTTGAGTCCGACAGCTATACCCTCAACTCCTTGTGCCAAAAGAAGCGGGAACTTGACGGGCAGATTGATAGGTTCTTTCTGACGGCCGTCGTATGATAGCTTCCAATGAGTGGTTTTCGGATTGAAAACCGTTTCGAGAGCGAACTCACTGAGCCGCGCCTCTATATAACGAGGTGCTGCGGCTCCGTCGCCGGTGAGAATGTTACCCCAGTTACCTTGACAGTCGATAAGCAAATCCTTTTGTCCGAGATTGACGAGAGCGACACCTATAGCCTGATCGCCATGCGGGTGATACTGCATGGTTTGTCCAATGATATTTGCCACTTTGTTGTAGCGCCCATCGTCCACACGCTGCATGGCATGCAGTATGCGGCGTTGCACAGGTTTCAGTCCGTCATAGATATCAGGTACGGCACGTTCCAGAATGACATAGGATGCATAGTCCAAGAACCAATCTTTGTACATACCAGTAAGGTGGTACTTGATTGATTCGTTATATGCCTGCGGCACCTTATATCGCGACTCATGGGCAGAGCCGTCGTCGGCAACTGAGTCTTGTTCTTCGTCAGTTGTCGCAGGTTCTTCGGGATTCTGCTGCTGTTCGCTGAGCTCGTCGAGATTATCGTTTTCGCTATCTGTCATGGTAGTTTAAGGTCGTTGATATGGCTACTGCCAAATTATCCGAGACGGCGATTTACAAAGATATAAGTGAGTATTCCTGCCACCTCTAAAACGAGCGACAGAACGAGTAGTGAGTTGAGCGGAGTTACCCAGTGGTAGATAACGATGCACAAAACTCCAAGAAGCACGATTATGGCTCCAAGATACCTCAATAATAGTTTTTTCATAACTTATAATATTTATTTGTTTGTTCTTATATTATTCTTTGACTCCGAAAGCGAGGTCGCCTGCGTCCCCGAGTCCGGGTACTATGTATTTGCGTTCGTTGAGAACAGGGTCAACCGCAGCCACCCAAAGGGTTATATTGTCCTCGGTGAACACCTGCTTCATATACTCCACAGCTTGCTGAGCAGCTATTATGCAACACAGATGCACCTGTCGCGGTGTACCTTTGGTAAGCAATGCCTTATAGGCAAGTTCCATGCTTCCGCCCGTAGCAAGCATAGGGTCGGAGATAACAAGAACCTTATCGTCTAATCTGGGCGAAGCGAGATATTCGATATTTATCTTAACATCGGTATGGCTTTCATCGGTATATTCACGGTAAGCACTGACGAATGCATTTTCGGCATGATCAAAATAGTTGAGCATACCGGTGTGCATTGGCAGTCCGGCACGGAAGATAGTGGCAAGAACCACCTTGTCGGCAAGCTGAGGGCAGCGTGCCGGAGCAAGCGGTGTAGTCAGTTCGCGCAAGTCATAGTTGAGGGTCTTGCTCAGCTCATACGCCATCACCTCGCCTATGCGCTCTATGTTCCGACGGAAACGCATGCTGTCATGCTGCACATTGACATCGCGCATTTCACTCACGTAGATGCTCAGGAGTGAGTTATGGTCAGAAAGATTTACAACTTTCATAGTCTCTACATCTATTGTTGAGCTTTGAGTATCGTCTCTTCTGATTTGATTGCGGCTTTCAAAGCAGCTTGGTTGGTCTTCAGCGTTTCCTGCATCTGCTTGAGTTGGGTCTCTTTGCCTCGGAGCTGAATCTCGTATTGAGCAAGGTCAACCTGCTGAGCCTTGAGCAGTTCGTACTCGCTATTGATGTTTTCCATCTGCTGCTTATAGCTGAGATTGTACATATCGGACACTTGCTTTAAGTTGTTGAGTTCATCAACATACTTGTCGCGCGATTCGCGATCGATGAGTGTAACCTTTGCGGCAGCCTGACGGTGCTTCTCGATGAGTTTCATGTAGGAATCCTGCACTTTCTTCTCAGCATTATAGCTCTTCTCAAGAGTAGCGAGTTGCTTTGTGCGGTCTTTGATGAATGCTGTGACATTCTTGTAGTGCTGCTGTTCGTCCTTGAACTGGCGGTTGAGCTCATCAAGTTTTGTTTGACTTTGCATTAAAACCTGCTCCTGCTTTTTGAGTTCAGCCAAATAAGACACACGGTCAGGATTATTAGTACGCAGACTGTCGAATGGCACATGAATATCCACAGGAGGTATTGCCACTACTTTTTGGGCGAACGTCGCACCGACGCACCCAAGAATCAACACTAAGGTTAAAATAGACTTTTTCATATCAAAAATGATTTATGTTATTATATTTCTTTTGCGATACCTATTCTTCGTAAAATAATTCACAAACACATATTCATAGTTATGCTGTGAAGATACGAGTGAGTTTCTCGCTATATGTCTTCGACACCGGAACGGTCTGCAGTTGGGGATTGTCGAAGTCGATGGTAAGTCCGTCATCATCGCGACGCAGGATTCTCATTTTTTTCAGATTTACTATATATGACCTATGGCATCTGACTAAACCCCGAGAAGCGAATTGCTCTTCTACATTTTTGAGTGACTGTCGAAGGAGAAAGTGTTTGACCTTTCCGCTGTTCATATAAACGATGTCAACGTAGTTGTCAGCAGCAATGATATAGTACAGATTTTCGTCACGTATAGATATTGCAAAGTCGTTTTTCTCGTCAGTGAAATTAAACACCTGCGAGTGCTCAGCCTCCGGCTGGTCGCTTTCTGTTTGTGTCTTAACGGCCTGCAGTTGTCGGGAAGTATCAGCCAATGCAAAGTAAAGTATAAAGACGCTATAGGGTATGAACAGGATAAACGTAGTATAAAGCATCGACTTACCAAGCAAGTTCAAAAAGTCGAGTTGTTCGGAAGATGCCACCAAGTTAGGAAACATCTTGTAAATAAACAACACGGCTAAGGTATATGTCATCGCCATTGCCACCACTTCCGCCGTTATCCAGAATGCATAACTGAGGTAGGTAATCCGATGGGTCTTGCCATACTTGTACATTATAGTCCGGCTTATGGCAATTATTCCCATTGCTACAAGCACCACCACTGTGGCTGAAGCAAAGTAAATGAGTCCGTTTTCAGGACCTTTAGGGAGCCATGCTCTTGAGCCGAATGGCTGAAATACAGCAATAAAAATCTCTGCAAACAGAGCCGTACCGAGCACATTAAGCACCACATTATTCTTCTGCAACTGATATGTCGGTATATAACTTTTCATCGCAAGTGCGGCAAATTTACTATTTTTTTCTCAATAGACAAAAATTATTCTTTTTTCTTGTAAGAGTCAAGTTATTTATTTTCTCTTATACCTTCTATCACTTTTTCTCTGATTTGCTCTATCGTTATATCCTGCTCCGCACCTTTAGTTTGGACCGGTTCACCAATATGCATGTGTACGTGCTTGAAGAGATTGACTATCACCTCACCTTTCTTCTGCACATCCCTGCATCCGCTGAGCGATAGCGGCACCATTGGCAGTTCGAGGTCGAAAGCTATTTGGAAGGCTCCGCGCTTGAATCGTCCCACTTCACCTGTCTCGGTACGCGTCCCCTCGGGAAATATGACAACGGATATTCCGTTTTGCAGAGTCTTTTCTGCAGCACGGATACTCTTGATGGCAGATGCACGGCTCTTTCGGTCGAGGAAGATATGTCCGGCAGCCTCACAAGCCACACCTACCAATGGGATTTTCCTCAGTTCCTTCTTCATTATCCACTTGAAGTTCACCGGTAACCAGCCATAGACAACAAATACATCGGCAAGGCTTTGGTGGTTGCTGACAAACACGTAGCTCTGATTCTTGTCGAGGTTCTGCTGACCGTCGATTGTCACACGGCACAAAAACAAGCGACAAAAACTGCGAGCCCACCAGACCTGAACGGCATGTACCCATTTGCTGTCAGACCAATGAATAGTGACAAGGGTGAAAAGGGCACAGAAGGTAGTGGTACAAATAAACAATGGCAACGCTATTACCAATTCATAAATTGCTGATAAGAACTTAACTATATAACGCATGATAAAACTGACTTTTAAATTATGTATGTTAATCTTATTTAACTTTCACATTTGCTATATAACACAGAGCGCCAGAATACTATTCTGCAAACATCATTCTATGAAAACCTCTGTACAGAGCACATAGTCTCTTGACCTCTTCCCAAGTTTCTTCGCTTAGTTTGGTGCCCACTATCTCCACCACACGTCCGGCAGCGAGTGTACCTATCTCGGCGCAGCGGCGAGTGTCGAGTCCGTCGGAGAGTCCATAGAGGAAACCTGCGGCATAGAGATCGCCTGCTCCGGTAGAGTCAAGGCAGTTAGAAGTGATAGCACCTATATGCTCTATTTGTTTGCCATCCATGACGTAGGAGCCGCGTTTGCCCACCTTGACCACTCCGATTTTGCACTGACGAGAAATCTCTACCACCGACTCATCGGGTTGCATGTGAGTATATGCATAGCTCTCGTCTTCGTTAGCAAACACTATATCAACATATTTCTCGACGAGTGAGTGGATGAAATCATAGTTTTCGTTGACCACATTGAATGAGGCGAGATCAATGGAAACAATCATCCCTTCTTGTTTTGCCAAACTCATAGCCTTTTCTATAAGTTCGTGGTTCTGGACCATATATCCTTCGATATGAAAAATATCATAACCTCTAAAAGCATCTCTACCTATATCTTCCGCCCGCATATCTGCAGCAGCGCCGAGGTAGGTGCAGAAAGTGCGTTCACCGTCAGGTGTGATGAGTACGGTGCAGCAACCAGACATCATATTGGAGAGTAACAACAATGGCGTAGCTCCGTTCTTTATAAGGTCCTCGCGGTAAAATGTACCTATATCGTCGTTACCTATCTTACCTATAAGCGCAGCCTTACCTCCCATAGCTGCTACGGCATTGATGGTATTGGCTGCACTACCACCCGCAACCATCGTTTTTCTTACATGTGCAAAACGGCTCTGTATCGCTTGCGCTTGATTAAAATCGATGAGGTTCATACTTCCTTTCGCGATACCAAGTTCTTTCACGTCCTCGTCGGTAACCTGTAACAAAATATCTGTCAACGCATTACCCAAGCCTAAGATTTTTTTCATACCAGTTGTGGTGTTAATATTTTTTTCTAAGATTATATTTTTTTTAATTTTTTTTTGGAGATTCAAAAAAAAGGTGTAATTTTGCACCCGCTTTCGCAAAGAAACAGCGTCAGCAAACGCTTCCTTAGCTCAGTCGGTTAGAGCATCTGACTGTTAATCAGGGGGTCCAAGGTTCAAGTCCTTGAGGGAGCGCTCTTAAATCCCGCTTTACGAAGCGGGATTTTTTATTTTCGCATGTCATTTCGGGTTGCATTATGGTGCTGATATATGCCATGATGTTCATTGCTCAAGGTGTTCACGTTCAAACTCACGATACTCGTCCAAAGTATGTTTTTGGTGCAGAAGTGAGAAGTTCTCCTCGGAGATGGGCAGTATCTGTGCACCTTTTTCGCGCAGCAGTGCACTCAGTTCAGCATCTTTGCTGAGCAGACCTATATACCACAATGCCTCGTCGTAGCTCTCGAAGCCCAACACCTCCACAGCCGCCAACTCGCGCTGCTCCACCTGATTCAGCACATCCACCACTTGTTTTAACCGGAGTGGTATCTCTTTCTTCAAATCGAAGTCTTTTATAAGGAATTGCGAGAAATTGAATAGCGCCACTTCGTAAAGCAGCGAATTGACCTCAGCCTCATCGGAATCTATTATCAGAGCCACCAGATGCGAGGTTCGCCGCTCATCTGAGAAAGATTTATCAATAAGAGTGGTATCTTCACTTAATTGCATCTCTGACCTCATATCGCTCAGAGTAGTAATGTCCGTTTTTTCCTGACTCTCAAGCCCTTCGTTCATCATGGCAAGCATATCCTTTGCCATAGGAGCCACATCGCTGTCAGGATAGCGGTGGAGCAAATCTCTCAGAGCGTCAGCAAAAGGCTTCTGCCCTTCGGTCTTAGCCACGGCTATAGAGTTAAGGAAGCAGAACTTAGGCATCAGAGGTGAATAGGGATACTGATCTTCCATCAGAGCAGTGTTATCCTTTACCCGCTGATATTCTTGTCGACGGAAGTCAGTGTAGGTCTGTTCAAACAATGAGTCTTGCAGGTGTGCCATTTCGCTGAGTTTGTCGAAATAATGTTCGTCTGCTACTATAGAAGCCTGCTGTGTCTGCGGGTAGCGCGCAACAATCAAATTTCTCATAGCCTCGGCCTGCTGCTTGTCGTCGTGCTTCAATGCCCTCAGATATTGTGCATAGTACAAGTCAAGCAGTCGGCTGTCGTTGGGGAAGCGTTGTTCAAATTCGGCAGCTGTCTGCCGAGCCGAGTGTTCATCTTCCAGCCTATCCTGATAGATGAAAATCATGTTATAGAGCGCAGTGGCAATCAGCGAGTCGGAGAGTGCTAATTCGCTTTCGGTCTTAGGTATCTGCTGGAGATAATACTTCGGGTCGTGTGTGTCGGTGACAACAGCGGGAGCTTGGGTGAGCGAATCAGCCGAGAGTGAGTCGGCAGGCAGTTCAGTATTTTCCGTCTCGAAAGCAGTGGTGAAGTTTTTCGACTGACGGCGCCAGTTGTCTTCCAACTGCCGTGTGCCCCACTTCTGGCGGAATTGCTGCTGACCTGATCTCATCAGTTGAGTATTATAGAAATACCATTCAGCCGAGCCGCCACCTCCGCCGAGCATATTCTGGGTTTCGACAGAGCGTAGCGTAGGCATATTGCGGTTCTCGCGCTCTGCCTGTTCTGCCTTTTCCTTGTTTTCCTGCTCTTGTTTTTTGAGCTCTTCTATTATCTTCTCCACCACCTTCATCTGTTCCTCTTCTGGGAGTTTAGCCAAACGCTGTAATGAATCTTGCAGCAACACCACGTCGTATTCGGTGACCAGTTGTCCGAGTGTCTCGCTCAGACGTGTGACGCGTCGATAGTCCTTATGCTCAGAATCGATTATGCCTGCCGCCTCGGTATAGCACGGAGCGGCATCGCTATATTGGCGCAGCGAATAATACAAATCGCCTGCCGTTATCAGCACCTGAGCCTTCTCGGGTCCTGCCATGGTGGCGAGTTCAATAGCTTTAGCATAGTTCTCCATAGCGCTGACGGTGTCGCCTTTGCTTATATAGACATCGCCTATGGCACCATAAATCTGGTCTAACTTATCCTTATACTTATAGCGCTTTGCCATTTTTGAGAGCTCTTTCAAAGCAGCATCTTTGTTCTGCATCAGTATGGCGCTACGCAAGCGGGCATTGAAATCCATTTCCCAATGCGGATTCAGATTGACAACCTTCTTATAAGCCGCTTGTGCCTGCTGTCGGTCGCCAGTCTGCTCATAAAGTTGTGCCAACGCATATTGAAACCTCGGACGATAGAGGTCACGCTTCTGCTCGGGCAGTGCCAATTTGACAAAGCCTATAGCATCGCGATAGTTCTCCTGCTTCATATTCAGGTCGGCAGCCACTTCGGAATACAGAACAGCATGTTTGCGCTTGAGGTCCTCAATGCTGACCTTTCGCAACAGGTCATCGGCTTCATAAAGCCAACCGAGTTCGGCATAAGCACGCACTATCCATAGTTGACACTGAGCTACCACGTCCTTGTCATAACCAAAATGGTTGATGATATATCTGAAGGTACCGATGCTTCCCTCGAAATCACCTTTATGAAACTCCGACTTGCCCAACATTATCCAAGCTTCGTCCATCGACTCGTTAAACTCTTCGTGAGTAAGCCATGCCTTGTATTCGGGATCGCGACGTTTCTTGGGATTAACCTTAGGTTTCGACTTGATAGAGTGCAGTTTGATACACTTGCGTGATTTCTCTATGGCTCGGTCCATCTGCGAAACACTTGCTTTAGCTGCGTCGTGATTGCTCACAGGGAACAGAGGAAGAATATGAGAATAATCGTCCTTGTTGGCATCGCAGATAGCCTTCTCACCCTCTTCAAACGACACGTTGCCGTTGAAATAGATGTTATAGCGAGTCTTCATTGAGTGGTATGCCCGTGCGGCTGCCGTATTTTTCTGAGTAGAGCACCCCGACATCACCAACAATAGCACCGCCACTGCCGTCAACAACAAACAATATGATTTCTTATTTTGCATTTCGCTTCTTCAAAAATACAGACCATTTTCATTTCCAACATCTTGCAGCATAGTAGCCTTGCAGCTAACTTAATCCTTTGACATGCGAGGGTGCTGCCTGAAAATCTTTCAGATAGAACGGCGTGAAATACGCCACATCTTCTGCGCCCAAACCCGTTGATTCATAATTCAGCATTTTCTGATACGACAGCTCTACCATTTGCTGTGCCAATGCGGCGGTACCGTTAAGAAAGCAGGCATTGTCGCTACTGATAACCGACTCACATTTAGCAGCCCCATTGCCGCAAAATATCACTTTATTGGCAGCCAGAACCTGCTCGAAACTATGCTCGTCTATCACCTTAGCTTCGACATCCGTCAAGCGCTGAAGCTGAGCGTCATACAACGCTGTATAGACCTCCATGCGTCGGGCATCTATCATCGGACATATAAGCGTCGGCAGAGCCTTTTGGGAGTTTCCGCCAGCATCACTCAAAGAGCCATCACTGCCCACTGCAGCAGCTGCCACCACCGCGAGTGTTTCCACTGCCAGAAGCGGCACTCCTAATCCGTAACACAGTCCTTTGGCGGTTGACACGCCTATGCGCAAACCCGTATAAGACCCCGGACCGGAGGATACCGCGACAGCATCTATCGGCAACTGCCTACTACGTGCCTGAGCAAGCAGTTCATCAACAAAGACGGGAAGTCTGCGGGCATGATTTACGCCGCTACGATCTTCGCGAAAGTCAAGCAATGTGCCGTCTAACCCTAAGGCAGCAGAACAGATATCAGTAGAAGTCTCTATGTTAAGGATAAGCATTGCGCAAAACTTATGACGGCAGTTGCCGCGCAAAAGAAAGCAACTAAACATCGCAGACCGGCGCATCAACTACACATTAGGGCGCAAAGTTACGAATAAATTTTCACGTGCGCAAATTCTTTGCCCTTACGATAAATTTTGCTATTTGGAGAAGTGAAAAAAAAATAATAATTTTGTAGCGTTGTTGATAAGAGTATGCTTGCAAACGCTTGTGGAGCGCTGATAGAGATAGAAATTCAGCACTGATCTTCAGCCGGTTATAAAACATCACTCGTTCTTCACTCGTTCTTCACTCGAAGGTGACAGGAATAAATCGGCTCTTAAGCTCAGGTTATGAGCGCATTACGTTGATTTTCGGGAAACGCTTATAAAAGAGCAAGTGAAGTACTTATATTATATGATTTTAAGCGGGAGGTTATGTTCCCACCACCATCGACTCCCTACCCGCCGGTGGGGGAGAAGTAGGACGGCAATATAATTGCCGTGTCTATAAAAACGAGAATAATTAAACAAGAATAATTAAACGAGAATAATTAAACAAGAATAATTAAACGAGAATAATTAAACGAGAATAATTAAACGAGAATAATTAAAC